>DAHWPS010000193.1:0-44753 GCA_027342785.1 Acidimicrobiaceae bacterium | reverse complement strand
AACGAGATCAGCCGAGGCCGGAAGGCGGACGTGGTGTCGGTCAACGGGTGGTGGGGCTACGTGGATTTGAACCACGGACCTCAGCATTATCAGTGCTGCGCTCTAACCAACTGAGCTATAGCCCCAGAAGGGGAACAGGTTAGCGATTCCGGTGGGAGACTGCCAGCTCTAAATGTCCTGCTAGCAGGTCATTCCTGTTCGAGAGATCTCTGGGGTTGGCGCGAGAGGTCTCCTGCGGCGTGCTGCCGGGAGAGTGGGCGCGGCGGGGGTGGGCCCGCGGGGTCGCTTCATCGTCCACCTGCGTCACCCTCCCCGTTCATCCCTTCCTCGTGACTTTGGTAAAGCTGCGCGTTCGGCTCTTCTGCCCCGGTTCGAACGCCCACGACCTCTTCCAGCACGATGGCGAGCCGTTCGGACCGAGGTTCAGGCAGAAGATCTGGCAGCCAACCCGCAACGCCATATTTCCGCCAGGCGTTCACAGGCTTCTCAGTTCCGTTCGACGATCCTCGGCAGCCCGAGTCTTCCGAGCGGAGGATGGATGACCTCCGACACGCGACCAGTCGGTGGTGGCTCCGGTCGCGAGTCAACCCCGGGATCTGCCAGAGGTGGTCCGGCCACACGACGTCGTCGGCCCTGCTCGATGTCTGCGGCGACGCGCATTCGGGGAGCGAAGACGAGGGGCTCGTCTCCCTGGAGCGGTCACTCGGGCGGCGACAGGAGCCCGGTGCATTGCAGCAGCGGGCTTTCCACGAGGTAGGAGCTACGCCACTCCCCAGGGAAGAACCGCCATGCGGGGGCACAGCCCGGGATCGTGATGCCTCCGTGTCGTGCTCCGCCCCCCTCGCGGGGGCACGGTCAGGACGCGCCTGCAGGCCGCGCGAGGCGCGAAGCCATGTCCGGCCAGAAGCGGATGCTGAGCGACTGGCTCGCCGTCGCGAGCAACGCTCCCGATTGCGACCACAGAAAGGCACTCCCTTGGGCGTACCCCCCGACGACCGCGTGCATGCGGATGTCGCAGAGAACCCACTCGGTCGGTTCGAGCTGGACCATCCGGAGCGTGTTGTCGAGGCTGCGTCCCATGATGCGGCGGCCAAGCGGCTGCGATGCTCCACCCGACACGTAGTCGCCGAAGATGGCCAGCGTGGCGGCCGACGGGGTGAGGTGGCCGGGCACCCGAGCCCACAGGGCCGAGCACGGGTCGCCGGGCGGGCCTTCGAGGTCCTCGAAGCCGCGACCGCTTGCCAACCGCACGTCGATCCGGTCCAGGATGGAATTGGCGAACAGCGGGGGGACCTGGCGCGCCGGGCACTCCTCGGGAGGGCGGACGGGTGGCGGCGTCACCCACACGCCGTGCACGTCCACCTGGGACGTGCCAAGGGCCGCGTTCACGGTGAGGATCTCCTGACCGTCTACCCGGGCGACGGCCCGGCCTTGCGTGATGTGCCCGCCCACGACAGCCAGCACGACTTCGTAGTCGACCGTGCTGCCGGTCGGCGCGTACGAAAGGTACTGGGCGGTGGCCCAGATGGCCGGCCTCCCCGACGCCGCCTCCAGCGCCACCAGGCCGGCCGCCAGACCACAGCCTCCGAAGAGGAACTTCCCCGGGGTCGAGACCTCCGGGGTGACAGTGAGCCGCCAGTGCAGTTCGTCGTCGACGGGCTCGATGCCCAGAAACTCCCTGGCGTCCATCGACGGCAGGTTAGCGGTACCCGCGGAGAACCGCGATGAGGACTGGCCGCTGTCAGGCCGAACTGGCGACCAGCGCCGCCAGCGCTTGGGCTCCTACTCCACCGGGAGGCAGGTGCGTCCCTGTCGAGTAGAGCCATGTCGGGTGCTCGTCGGCGAGGGCATTCCAGTGCACGAGCACCGTGTTCGGGTACCGGCTCACGCCGGCGGCCAAAACGGCATTGTTGGCGTCCTGCCATGTCCGATCGACGTGATTGTTCACGAAAACCACACGCGACGCCCCGGCGAGCACCGCCATCATGGAGTTGAACTGTGTGGACGTCACCGGGCCGTTGGTACCGAGCCCGACGATCACCACGGCACCCAGTTGGCCCGCGGCTTTCATCTCCTGCAACTTGGTCAGCCCTGTTGTCCAGTGCTCTCCCACACTCGCTGTCACCACGATCCCGGGGATGTCCTCCATGAGGATTCCTTCGTAATCGATCATGACCGAGTCCCCGACGGCCGTCACGCGCCCCTCGTCGAACCCTTTCGCCGGAGGAGGCAGGGGGGGTGACGTGATCGGACCGTGGTCCCCGGGACCCACCGTCGGCGTGGGTGTCGTAACGGTCGGGCTCGCCGTCGTCGGCGTGGGTGTCGTAACGGTCGGGGTCGGCGTCGTAGTGGTCGTCGGCGTGGGCGGCGTGATCGCCGGGATCACGGGCGGCAGGGTCACCTTCGTGGGTGTCCGAGCACGAGAAGCCGCCGCCGGTTCCCGGTTTCGATACTCTCCCGCCGACCTCGGCCCGGTCGCGCTCGAGGACAGCCCGATCGCGCACACGGCGACGACCACGAGGACGAGGCCAGCCACGGCCACACCTCGCTTCACCGACCGCGGATCACGGACCCGCCGACCGAACGCTCTGGCTCGTGAACAAAGTGGCGGGGTCAATGGTTCGATCTCACGACGGTGCTCGGTCCAGGAGGCTGAGAGCTCCCTGGTGCACACCATTGTCCCACCCGTGCGCCGCGAGCGCTGCCGTGTGGCTCAAGCTGAAAGACCTATGGGAGCATCGGAGCGTGCTCCGGTCCCAGCTCTGCACGCTCGGCAGCCTGACCTCTCCCGAACTGCTCGCCTGGTCGGCCAGGCTTCGCCCGATGTGGGACCCGGACGGTACCGACGAACGGCCAGTACTCCATCACCGCAAGATGTGGGAGTGGCTGTTCATTGCCCGGGTCCTCGAGGAGCGGGACATGCTCCGACCCGGCCGGCGGGGGCTTGGTTTCGGAGTCGGCCAAGAGCCGCTCGTCGCGGCCTTCGCTGCGACTGGCTCTGCAATCGTGGCGACGGACCTCGACCCCGAGCGGGCTCGAGCGGCGGGGTGGACCGAGACCGGCTCCGAGTACGCCGGCGCCCTCGCCGGCCTGAACGCGCACGGCTTGTGCCCCGAGGAGCAATTCGCGTCCCTGGTGAGCTACCGCCACGTGGACATGACCCAGCTCCCCGACGACCTCGGGACGTTCGACTTCACGTGGTCCTCGTGTGCGTTCGAGCACCTGGGCACGTTGGACGCCGGGATGGAGTTCGTGATGGACCAGATGCGCTTCGTGGCGCCCGGGGGCGTGGCCGTGCACACCACCGAGTGCAACGTCTCCTCTGACACCGACACCGTCGAGTCCGGGGGCACGGTCCTCTACCGCCGGCGCGACATCGACGAGCTGGTGCACCGGCTCCGCCGCGCCGGGTACCGCATCGACTGCGACCTGACCGAGGGCGACTCCCCCGAGGACCGGCACGTCGACGTGCCTCCGTTCACCAATACGCACCTGCGGACGACGCTCGGCCAATTCGTGACCACGTCGGTCGCACTCGTGGTCGAGCGACCGGCACACCGCCCGAAGCGGCTGCGGGGAGCTTGGCGCCCGTCGTCGGCCCGGCGCGTGGGACGGACGCGGCCGTTCAGGGTCTGAGGCGTCGACCGCCGCCCCCCTGATCCCGATGCACCGACCAACGGGCGAATGCTGCCGCAACTCCCACGTAGACGGCGATCCCGCCGACGACCCCGGCACCCACTCGCAGCAGGAGGCCGAGACCCTGCTGGGCAGCGGACAGGTTCGACAGGACCGCGACGGCAACGGCCATGAGCGCCGACGCGCCGACCACGCGGCGGAGCGGGCGCCAGGTGGCTGGCTCGCCGAGGGCGCCGAGCCACCTCCGCAGCACGACGAGTCCGCAGACGGCGGCGACGGTGTAGGCCACCGAGAGCGAGAGCGCCAGCCCTTCGACCCCGAGCGAATGGACGAGGAGGACGGCGAGCACGACGTTGATGGTGTTCTCGATCAGGTAGAGCCAGAACGCCACTTTCGTCCGCTGCATTGATTGCAGCACTCGTACGACATAGAGGAACGTGCAGAAGCCCGGAAGCCCGAGCGCGAACATCGCCAACGCCCCTCCCGTGCCCGAGGTGGCAGCAACGGAGGTCGCCCCATGGCCGAGCAGCAGAGCGACTGCCGGACGGGCGAGCAGCAGCATGCCCACCGCGGCGGGGAGGATCACGGCCAACATCGCTCGGAGACCGCCGGCCAGGCGATGGCGGAACGCGGTGAGGTCGCCGATTGCCCATTTCTGTGCCAAGTCCGGGGTAACGGCGCTCATGACCGAGACCGCGACCACGGCGTAGGGCATCTGCAAGAAGGTGTACGCGTAGGTGTAGGACGAGACTGGATCAGGCCCTGATGCTCCCACCGCCAGGGCCAGCACCACGTAGAGCGCCACCTGGTTCGCGATGACAAAGCCGAACGTCCACCCCCCGAGCCGCACCACCGAGCGGACTGCCTCGTGCTTCGGGTCCCACCGCCACCTCACGCGGTGCAGGCCGACCCCTCGCATGGCGTACGCCAGAATCACCGCCTGCAGCCCCACCCCGAGGGTGGTTCCCAGGCCGAGGAGCATGAGCTGGCTTCGGTGTGCCGCGATCCCCGCGAGCGACGGGTGCGCGCCGGCCAATGCGCGGAACCACAGCAGGACCACGATGCAGACGACGTTGTTGGCGATCGGCACCCAGGCCGGCGCCACGAACCGCCGCCTCGTGTTCAACAGGGCAGTCACCAGAGCAATGAGGCCGTACAGGGCGACCTGGGGGACGAACCATCTGAGGAGCGACGTGGCCACAGCTCGCTCCTGGGCCAGCCCTCGTTGCTGCGCGGCGCCGTGGGCATGGTCCAACGCGGTGAACGCGGCGATGACCTCCGGCGAGAGGACCCAGAAGATCACGGTCATCGCCAAGAGGACCACCACCGCCAACGACACGACCGACGAGATCGCCCGCCAGGCCTCCTTGGGACGCCGAGTCGCCAGCCGATCGACGAACACCGGGATGAAAGTCGCCGACAGCACGCCACCCAGTACGATGTCGTAGATCATGTTCGGGGTGGTATTGGCCAGGTTGTAGCTTGTGGCCAAGTGCGTGGCGCCGAGCGCGAATGCCAAGGCGAGGATGCGCAGCACCCCGGTGAACCGAGAGAGCCCGGTCCCCACGGCCATCCATGCAGTGGCCGCCCGGAGGCTCCCGGGCGACTCCTCGCCGGGCGGGAGGGCCGGATCGGCCGAGGCGGAGATCACGTCACGGCGCGGTCATCGGGAGCCATCGCTCGGCGGCGCCTCCCGGACCTCCACGTCCTCACCCACCACCCGAGCAACACGGCAAGGGCCGCGATCGTCAGCACCACGCCGACCACCGAGGTGGCCGTTGAGCGGATGGTGAGCTCCCCGCTCGCGAACCGGAGCCTGCCTGTCGGGGACTCGAACGTGACCTCGAGGGGAAGGTCGCCCGACGTGCGAGCAACCACCGATATCCGCACGGGCGTGGTCGAGTGGTCGATCACGAGCCGTTGGCTCGTCCCCTGTGGGAACGTGAACCGGTCACTGGTGAGGGTGAGCGTCCCGGTCACGGCGTACGGCGCCGTCGAGAGCACGGTCACGGGAATGGCGCCGGTCCGGGCCGTGAGGGTGATCGTTCGTTCGCTGCCGAACGAGATCTGGTCCAACTGTGCGTCGAGTGCTCTGTTGAACGTCGTCACACCGGCTTGCTGCTGGGACGGGCGCAGCAAGCTGGACTCCGAGCCGAGCAGCAAGTCGTCGAGGTGGGTGAGCAGCGACGGATCGCTGCGGACCGAGGTGTCGAACGCCGAGAGCCGGAGCCGTGATTGGCTCAGCTCATGGGCGAACGACGCCGGCAGGGTCGGACCGGGACCCGACTGGGCCAGGTGCCGGGTAGGAAGTGTGGAGCTGCTCCCCGGCACTTGGGCGAAGAACTGCGCCAGGGTATTGGCCTCGACATTCGGGTTCTGCACGAGGCCGGCAAGTACCGTGTCGTCAAAGGCCGCATTCGGTTGCCAGTCGCTCGGGGGCACTGCTACGACCCCTCGGGCCTGCGGTGTGTTCGGCGCTTCGAAGTGGATCATCGCCAGGTCGGCCAGGAGCTGGTTCGCCTCGAGCACCGGGTCGGACGGATCGGACGTGAAATGCGCTCCCAGCAAGTCGTCGGATGCGGCGGCGGTGATCGTCGTCTTGCCGAGCGCCAGGTTGAACGTCGTGGTCCACGTGCCGCTGCTCGCCGGCGCGGTGGGCGGTGCGAGCGAGCCTTCGGGGACGACGATGTCGGAAGCGGCGATTTGGGCAAGGCCGCTTCCGAGTGCCGTGCCGATGCCCCCGGTGGCGACCCACATCGGTCCGTCCGCCGACGTTGGCTTCGTCGTGCCCGCCGGCGCGGGTTGGGAGGTGGAAGTGGGCTGGGTTTGGGAGGTGGAAGTGGGCGGGGTTTGGGAGGACGAGGTGGGCGGGGTTTGGGAGTACGAGGTGGGCTGGGTCGGGGAGACCTGGATGCCGAGGTGTTGGAGGGCTGTAGACCCCCTCACCATCTGCGCTTCGATCTCAGTGGTCTCCCCGGCAGCAGCGAGCTCACCCAAGTTGATCGGCGCGTATGACTGCGCCAGGAACTGGTGGACGGATTGCGAAGCCGACATCGCGCCAAGCTCGGACACGGCAAGGCGGCCGGAATTCCCGCTGGCGCGCAGCGCCTGGAGAGTCTGGGGAGACGCCTCGAGGGTGGTCGGAACAGAGTCGTAGGACCGAAGCGAGGCCACGAGCTGACTCAGCGCCTGGGTGGACACCGAGGGCAATGCGCCCGTGGAGGCCTGCTGGCTCGCCGAGGCATCGGCCGCAGCGTGAGCGTCGAGCGGAGCTGCGATCGGTACAACCCAGGCGAAGTGCAGAGGGTCAGGGCTGTTGGCTTCGACGTACGTCAGATAGGTCGTAAAGCTCGCGACCACTGTGCCTGTCGGGCTCGTGAGCGACACCACCACCGGGTACACGCCGGGGCAGGTTCCCGTGTCGGGCTGGCAGTCGAGGACGATCGTCGGTACGCCCGACGGCGGCGCCGGAGTGGCTGTCGCCGTGGGTTCCACCTCGACCTTGACGTCGAGCTCGCCCGGCGCACCTCGTGAGACGCTTGGCAGAGATGAGACGGCGATGGGAAGGGTCTGATCCAGCACGCCGGTGGGGGGGCCGGTGAGCGTCTGGTCGAACCCCGATCGAGTCACCAAATGGTCGTAGACGGTCACCACCACGTTGTCGCCTGTGGTCGAACGAGAGCCCGCGGACTTGGAGCTCGCTGATCTGGAGCTCGCGGACTTGGAGCTTGCTGCCGCAGTGCCAAAAGACGCTGCGGTCGTGCCGGAGGACGCTGTGTGGGCCCCAAGGCCGATCTCGATTGTGAACGCCTGTGGAGTACCTGGAGGGTTGGGCTCGACCCAGGGAGACTGACCCAGCAGGGAGATGGGGGATGGCGTGCTCGAGGGACGGGAGGAGTGAGAAGACCGCGAGGAGCTGGAGGTGCTCGAGACATGCGAGGAGGTGGAGGTCCGCGGTCGCCGGCTCCCGGCCGCCAAAAACACCTTTCTACTGACATCCCTACTGACATCCAGCTTGTCGACACGGGCGTGGCTGACCAATCCCAGTGACGCGTGCCGACTCGCCACCGATGGCGTATCACCGGCGGGTGAACCGTACGCATTCGGGACCGCTGCGATGCTCGGGCCGAGCATCGCAGCCCCAAGAGCAGCGCAGCAGCCCAATGGCATCACCACGGCACTCCGCCGAGCGGCCCGAGCCAGCCGCGATCCCGTTCGAGCCAGCCGCGATCCGGCCCGAGCCAGCCGCATTCCGGCCCGAGCCAGCCGCGATCCCGCCCGAGCCAGCCCCCCGACTGCTAGACGGACGAGCCCGTCTGAACCGGCTGCCCGTGTGCTCTGGATCGACACCGGGCAACGCTAACCGGTGCCGGACGCCTGCTCGCGGCGCATTAGCGTGTGCCGGTGGCGAACGACTCGGTGCCCGCACGCTTTCGTCCCCTGGTCGAGGCGACGTCCGACCTGGCCGAGCGCTTCGTGCGCGCCGGCCACGCCCTCTACCTTGTGGGTGGATCTGTCCGCGACGCGATCTTGGCCACCGCTCCCCCGAGGGCCACCGCTCCCCCGAGAGCCGCCTATCCGCCGCAAACCGCTGACCCGCCGGCGAGCCTGCCACGGGTTGGCGCCACACCTGACATCCCCGGCACCTACCGCACAAGTGCAGACCGTGACCGTACATGCGAGCCTGCACCGCCCGTACCGTTGGTTGCCGACTATGACTTCACCACCGACGCACTCCCGTCGGAAGTCGAGGCCCTCGTGAGCGGGTGGGCAGACGCAGTGTGGACCCAGGGCAAGCGCTTTGGGACTATCGGCTGCCGCAGCCAGAACAAGGTGTTCGAGATCACCACGCACCGGGGCGAAACGTACGCTCCCGATTCGCGCAAACCCGAAGTGACGTTCGGGCGGAGCATCGATGACGATCTGTCCCGGCGAGACTTCACCGTGAACGCCATGGCGCTCAAGCTTCCGGAGATGGCGTTGATCGACCCGTTCGGAGGCATTGCCGACCTCTCGGCAGGGCGCCTGCGCACGCCCCTCGATCCCGATGTGTCATTCGGTGACGATCCGCTGCGGATGCTTCGCGCGGCACGCTTCATCGCCGGGTACGGCCTTCGCCCCGATGACGACCTGGTCGAAGCCGTGCGGCGTGGCCACGAGCGGCTCTCGATCGTGTCAGCGGAGCGCGTCCGAGACGAGCTCGACAAGCTGGTGACGGTGCCGACGCCGTCACCCGGCTTGTGGTTCGTGGTCGATACCGGCTTGGCGTCGGAATTCCTTCCGGAGCTACCCGCGCTGGCTCTAGAGCAGGACCCGATCCATCGTCACAAAGACGTGCTGGCTCACACGCTGGCCGTGGTCGACAAGACGTCTTCCGACCGGCTGCTGCGCCTGGCCGCGCTCTTCCACGACGTCGGCAAGCCCAGAACTCGCTCGTTCGATCGGGGTGGTGTGAGCTTTCATCACCATGAGGTCGTCGGAGCCAGGATGACCCGGCAGCGGATGAACGCGCTCAAGTACTCGGGTGACGACGTCGACACGGTGGTCCGATTGGTGGAGCTCCATCTGCGCTTTCACACGTACCGCCTGGGGTGGACCGACAAAGCTGTTCGTCGCTACGTCCGCGATGCCGGACCACTGTTGGAACGTCTCAATGAGCTCACCCGCTGCGACTGCACGACCCGCAACGAGGCAAAGGCCCGTGCGCTCGCGCGCCGCATGGACGAGCTCGAGCGCCGGATTGTCGAACTTCGCGAACGCGAGTCGTTGGATGCCATCCGGCCCGATCTGGACGGAACCCAGGTCATGACTCGCCTGGGTATCCCGCCCGGGCCTGCCGTTGGCGAAGCCTTGGGCTTCCTCATGGACCTGCGCCTGGATGAAGGACCCGTCGGCGAGGAGGAAGCCGGACGGAGACTGGACGAATGGTGGGCCGCTCGCCAACAACGCTCCGGCTGACCACAACGCCGGCAGCGCCGACCGCGCCACCGGCGGCACGACCGGCTAGCACCACGACCGCAGCGCTACCCCGCGGCGAACTCCTCCACCAGGCGGCGAGCCTCGTCGTCGTGGTACTGCACAGGAGGAGACTTCATGAAGTAGGCGGATGGCCCAAGCAGTGGTCCACCGACACCCCGGTCCAGAGCGAGCTTGGCACAACGCACCGCGTCGATGATCACGCCGGCCGAGTTGGGCGAGTCCCACACTTCCAGCTTCAGCTCCAAGTTCAGCGGCACGTCGCCGAAATTGCGTCCTTCCATGCGGATGTAGGCCCACTTGCGGTCGGCTAGCCACGGGACGTGGTCCGAGGGTCCGATGTGCACATCGTCGGGCGTGAGCGCGGCGTGCTCGATCTGGCTGGTCACGGCCTGGGTCTTGGAGATCTTCTTCGACTCGAGGCGCTCGCGTTCGAGCATGTTCTTGAAGTCCATGTTCCCGCCGACGTTGAGCTGGTACGTGTGGTCCAATGCCAGACCTCGGTCCTCGAAGAGCCGGGTGAGGATCCGGTGGACGATGGTGGAGCCCACCTGGCTCTTGATGTCGTCGCCGACGATCGGCACCCCGGCGTCTCGGAACCTCTCTGCCCAGCCGGGATCGGACGCGATGAACACCGGGATCGCGTTCACGAATGCGACCTTCGCCTCGAGGCACGCTTCGGCATAGTGGCGCTGCGCGGCGTCGGACCCGACCGGAAGGTAGGCCACGAGCACGTCGGCCCGGGCGTCACGGAGCGCCTGGGCCACGTCGACCGCCGGGGCCGGTGACTCTTCCACCGTCTGGCGGTAGTACTTCCCGAGACCGTCCAACGTGGGCCCGCGCTGCACGACGACTCCGACGTCGCCGACCTCGGCGAAGCGGATCGTGTTGTTCTGCGAGGCGAATATGGCTTTGCCCAGGTCGGCCCCGACCTTCGCGGCGTCGACGTCGAAGGCCGCCACCGGCAGCACGTCGCGCACGTGGTAGCCGCCTAGGACGACGTGCATCAGGCCGGGCACCTGGTCGTCGGGGTCGGCATCCCGGTAGTACTCGAGACCTTGGAGCAGGGAGCTGGCACAGTTGCCCACTCCTGCGATCGCCAACCGTATCGGGCTCTTGGTCATCTTGATCCTTTCTCTGTTCGTCGGCCCACCACTTCGCTGCCGTGCTTCACTGCCACCATTTCTCCGGGTGCCATCCCGCCTGCCGCCATCCCGCCTGCCGCCATCTCGGCTGCGATCAGCCGGTCCAGCCACTCGAGATCGCGCTCGACCCCTTCGGCTGCGTGCTCGGCCACCGACCGGGCATAGACGTCCAGCTCGGCACCACCGGAGACCGACCGCATCTCTCCGAGGCTCTCCCGGAGCTGGGCCCGCCGCCGCTCGAGGAGCGACAGCCGGGCGCCGGGCGCCAAGTGGCGGGCGAACGCCAAGCGGAGCCCGAAGCTCCGAGCGTCCTCTGCCGAGCTGCCTCCGGCCAAGAGGTCGGCGAACATCTGCCGTCCGGCGTCGGTGATCCGGTAGACCTTCTTCGAGCGGCGCGACCGGGACCCCGCGGAGCGGCGGGAGCGCAGGACCGCCCGCTCGCCGCTGAGCGACCCGGTCGCCGGTACGGCACGGCGCACGGCCCCGTCGTCGCCGCCGGGCTCGGCCGCCACCACTGCCCCGGCCCGCTCCAGGCGCGCCAGCGCGGGGTAGAGCGACCCGAACGAGACGTTGGCCAGCAGACCGAGCCCGGATCGCAGTTGGCGGCGGATCTCGTACCCGTGGAGGTCCCGTTCTTCGAGGAGCCCCAAGATGGCCAGGTCCAGCATCGAACACAAGTATATCGATTCGATATAGCGGCGCAAGCATCTGGCACTCTCAACTCGTCTCTGCGCAACCCAAGCGCGGACCTGTCCCTGCGCAACCCGAGCGAACCGTCCCGCTCGGACCACCCGACAGGCAGCGTCCGGCACGGAGCACCCGACAGGCAGCGTCCGGCACTAGCCTCGGATCCGTGACCGCGACGACCGGCTCGGGACAGTCAGGGCGCGTCGACTCCGCCGAGCTCGGTGGGAGGGTGGAGTACCGCTTGGCTCGCAACGCCGTCGTGCGGGCGGTGCGCGGCGGCAAGGTCGGCACGGTCGACGTCTGCGACGCCCACCCTGAGCTGCTGAGGGCGGCCCGCAACATCGGCAAACCCCTCGGCGAGGACTGCCCGATCTGCGAGCAGCCCGGCACGGTCCAGGTCACCTACGTGTTCGGCGCCGGGCTCCCGGCCGGTGGCAAGTGCCCGGCGACGATCACCGAGCTCAACCGGCTGCGGCGCAGAGCCCAACCGGTGCTCTGCTACGACGTCGAGGTGTGCCCGGCGTGTGCGTGGCACCACTTGACGAGGAAGTACCCCGCCGGAGGCGCGCCGGCCTCGGCGCGGCGGCTTGCACCTCGCTGAGCACCGCCACCTCCACCCGCGTGCGCAGCACCGGTGCCAAGGGCGCGCTGGCGCCGGCCCTCACAGGCAGGCAGGATGGAAGGGTTGGGCCGCACGAGGTCGTCGGCGGCACCACAGGCCCAGGCGGGCCGACGGTCACACCCCACTCCTACCGCAAAGGAGGGCACGCGATGAGCAGCCCTACCCCTGATCCCCCGATCACCGTCCCGTCCATCGCGGCTCGCAAGCGCCGGCGAGGCGCCGAGCCGATCGTGATGGTGACTGCCTACGACGAGCCCGGTGCCCGCATCGTGGGCGCCGGCGGCGCTGACATCGTGCTCGTCGGGGATTCCCTCGGCAACAACGTCCTGGGCTACGACGACTCCCTCCACGTCACGATGGACGACATGCTCCATCACACCTCGGCCGTGGCGCGAGCCCGCCCCCCGAGCCTGATCGTCGCCGACATGCCGTGGCTGAGCTACCACCTCACGCTCGATGGCGCAGTGCGCAATGCCGCCGCTCTGATCCAAGCAGGAGCCGGGGCGGTCAAGCTCGAAGGCGGGCAGCGCAGGGTGGCGGTCGTCGAAGCGATCCTCGGGGCCGAGATCCCGGTGATGGGGCACCTGGGCCTCACGCCGCAGTCGGTCCTGGCGATGGGCGGCTACCGGGTCCAGGCCCGCGACGCCGAGGCCGCCAAGGAGCTGCTCGCCGCCGCAACCGCGCTGGCCGCGGCCGGCGTGTTCGCCATCGTGCTCGAAGGCGTGCCCGACGTGGTGGCCGCCGCCGTGACCGAGGCCGTCGACGTGCCCACCATCGGGATCGGTGCCGGACCGGCATGCGATGGGCAGGTCCTCGTGTTCCACGACCTACTCGGGCTCGGTGCGCGCCCCTTGCCCAAGTTCGTCCGGCGCTACGCCGAGCTGGGAGACACCGCGGTGCGCGCAGTTGCCGACTTCGCCGCCGACGTGCGAACCGGACGCTTCCCCGCCGACGCCGAGACGTACCACGGAAGCGAGGAGCTGGGCAGAGCGATCACGGAGCTCCCGGGCGCAGCGGTACGCGTCGACGCCGGCTCGTAGCGCTGCCCACCTGGTGCCGGGGTCGATGTCTCGCCCCTTCCCCGGCTCGGCTAGCATTGCTCCTCGGTTCGGACTGCCTCGGCAGCCGGGCCCGAGATCGATACCCTGCCCCGACCGCCGGGGCCCGGAGCGGCGCCCCGCCCGGTCCACAGGGAGGTGAGCCGCCGATGCGGCAGTACGAAGTCATGGTGATCTTCGATACCGGTGCAGAGCCGCCGGCGATTCAGGCCGTCGTGGACCGGCTTCTCGCGTCCATCCAGGCACACGACGGCGCGCCGGGGACGGTCGATCGCTGGGGCCGCCGGCCTTTCGCCTATGAGGTCCGCCACCGCCGTGAGGGCTACTACGTGCTGGTCGAGTTCGGCGGGGAGCCGCAGACCGTCAGCGAGGTCGACCGCCTTCTCTCGCTCGCCGACGAGGTCCTGCGCCACCGGGTGATCCGCATCCCCGACGAAGCACTCGCTCGACCGTCCACCGGGCGCGCCGCTGCCAGATCCACTGGTAGATCCACTGCCAGATCCGCGCCCAAGGCACCCACTGCCGAGGCCGTGGGCAGCGCGCCGGGTACGCCGGACTGAGCAGGACGACCGACCCGACGAACGAGCACGAGAGGAACGACCATGCCGGACAACAGCGTCACCCTGATCGGCAACATCACGAGGGATCCCGAGCTGCGCTTCACCAACACCGGTCAGCCCACGGCCTCCTTCGGATTGGCGGTGAACCGCCGCTGGCAGAACCGCCAAACCCAGGAGTGGGAGGAGCAGACCAGCTTCTTCGACGTGGTCTGCTGGCGGGAGATGGCAGAGAACGTGACCGAGAGCCTGACCCGCGGCGCGCGCGTCGTGGTGAGCGGTCGATTGGAGCAACGCAGTTGGGAGACGCCCGACGGCGACCGGCGCTCGAAAATCGAGGTTGTCGCCGACGAGATCGGGCCGTCGCTGCGCTGGGCGACTGCCCAGATCACGAAGAACGAGCGCCGCGGTCCGGCGGGCGGTCCGCGCAGCGAGGGTGCGGGCCCCGGCCGGTCTGCGCCGGCGCGCACCGACGAGCCTGCGGGTGCAGGTGGCTACGGGTACGACGAGGAGCCTTTCTGATGGCAAGGAACAACTACCGCGGCACTACGACGCCCCGGCGCGCCCCGAAGGACATGGGACGGCGCGTGAAGAAGAAGCCCTGCGCCATGTGCCGTGAGGGCGTGGAGTGGGTCGACTACAAGGACATCCCGACCCTCCGCAAGTACATGAGCGACCGGGGCAAGATCCGCTCACGCCGGGTGACCGGCAACTGCGCCCAGCATCAGCGGGCGATCGCCCAGGCCATCAAAGTCGCCCGCGAGCTCGTCCTGCTCCCCTACACCCAGCGAACGGTGACCGAGCGCCCCGGCGGGCGCGGCGGGCGCGAGGACCGCGGTGAGAGGGGCGAGCGCTCCGGCCGTCCCACCGGCCCGGGTGCCGGCGGGAGGGAGCGCGATGCGTTCATGCCTTCCGGAGAGGGCGCGGGCGCGACAGCCGAAGCGGGCGCCGCGCTCGGCTCGGACCTCGAGCTCGACGTGGACTCCGAGCTCGAGGTGGAGATCGCGGTCGAGCCCGCTCCGCAAGGCGGTAGCGGCGCATCCGGGGATGCCGGCGGCGCGTCGGAAGCGACCGCAGCCGGCAACGAGACTGACGCCGGCCGGCTGCCCGGAGGTGGCTCCTGATGCGGGTCCTGCTGCGCAGCGACGTGGACGGCCTCGGGCGGAGGGGCGACATCGTGGACGTGGCCGGAGGGTTCGCCCGGAACTTCCTCTTCCCCCAGGGACGGGCGATGGCCGCGACCAGAGGCGTCGAAGCACAGGCATTGGCGATGCGCAGGAGCCGTGACCTGCGTGAGGCACGGGACCGCGAGACGGCAGTGAGCCAAGCCCAAGCCCTGGCCGGAGCCGTGCTGCGCGTCGAAGCCCGTGCCGGAGCGGCCGGGCGTCTTTTCGGTTCCGTGAGCGCCGCCGATGTCGTGGAGGCAGTACTGACCCAGAAGGGCATCGCGATCAACCGTCACCACGTCGAGTTGCCGGAGCCGATCAAGGCCGTGGGCACTTTCGAGGTCCCAGTGAAGCTCTTCGCCGACGTGACCACCGTTGTGGTCCTCGAGGTCGTCGGCGTCTGATCCGCATCCTGTCGGGGGGCGCCTGTGCATGGGTCCCCCGTCGGGTTCAGCAGCCGTCGACGATCAGGACAGTCGAGTAGTCACAGCCATCGGTCACCATGACGGGATGACCGATCGCTTGATCCTCCCAATCCCCAGCAGTGGCCGTGTTGTCCACCCTTTCTCCCGTGTTGTCCACCGTTTGTCCCCCGCGAGAGAGACCCGGTTGACCGGAAATCCCCAACTTGCTCCTCTACCGATCCCCAAGCGGCTTCCGGCAAGGTAGCGAGGCCATGGTCCAAGCATTCGACGACCCTCCCCCGCGCCTGCTCCGCCCTGCCCGGGACTCGGCACCCCGGGTGCCGCCGAGCAACCTCGAAGCCGAGGAGTCCCTCCTCGGCTCGATGCTCTTGTCGGCCGATGCCACGGCGGCCGCCATCGAGATCTGCTCGGCCACCGACTTCTACAAGCCGGCCCACGGTCACATCTTCGGCGCCATCGTCTCGTTGTTCGAACGAGGAGAGCCGATCGATGCGGTGACGGTGGCCGACGAGCTGCGCCGAGCGACACTCTTCGAGGCCATCGGGGACCCCGCACAGCTCGTCTCGCTCCAGGCCAACACCCCGTCGGTGGCCAACGCGGCCCACTACGCCAGGATCGTCGAGGAGCACGCGCTGCTTCGCCGGCTGGTCGGAGTGGGTGCCGAGATCTCCGAGATCGGCTACTCGGTGCCAGAGGACGTCACGGCCGCGGTCGACGAGGCCGAGCGAAAAGTGTTCGACCTCTCCCAGCGCCGGACCACCGAGTCCATCGAGGCCCTTCGGAACTTGCTCGGGCCCAGTCTGGACCGGATCGAGGAGCTGCGGCAGCACGGCAGCCGGATCACCGGTATCGCCACGGGCTACGCCGACGTGGACGACATCCTGGCCGGCCTCCAGCCGTCGAGCCTCACCATCGTCGGTGCCCGGCCGGCGATGGGGAAGACCAGCTTCGCCTTGGGCATGGTGGCGCATGTAGGCATCGTCCTGCAACGTCCGGCGCTGCTGTTCTCGCTCGAGATGGGGCACCTGGAGCTGACCCAGCGCATGCTGTCCTCCGAAGCCCGGGTCGACGCCCAGCGCATGCGTACCGGCCACCTGCTCGATTCGGACTGGGCGAAGATCAGCACCGCCGTGAGCCGCTTGAGCGAGTCCACCATCTTCATCGACGACAACCCGAACCTCACGGTCATGGACATTCGCGCCCGGGCCCGCCGCCTTCGCAAGAGCGAAGGCGACTTGGGCTTGGTCGTGGTGGACTACCTCCAGCTCATGTCCGGACGCGCCCGGGCCGAGAACCGCCAGGTCGAGGTGGCCGAGATCAGCCGCGGGCTCAAGATCCTCGCACGTGAGCTGGGCTGCCCGGTGGTAGCCCTGTCGCAGCTTTCCCGCGGGCTCGAGTCCCGCCAGGACAAGCGCCCCATGCTCTCGGACCTCCGTGAGTCAGGGTCGCTCGAGCAGGATGCGGACGTGGTCATGTTCATCTACCGAGAAGAGCAGTACGACCCCGACACGCCGATCGACCGCCGGGGGATCGCCGAGATCATCGTGGCCAAGCACCGCAACGGGCCGACCGGGTCGGCCCACCTCGTCTTCTTGAACCAGTACGCCCGCTTCGACAACATGCGCGCGTCGATCTGAGCGCGCACTGACCTACGGCGGCGGGGACAGGGAGCTCCTGGGGAACGGTAGCTCCGCGATTCCGGTATCGGTCGGCCGGGGTTCGGTCGGCCGGGGTTCGGTCGGCCGGAGCTCAGGAAGGGATCTTGGCCAGCGCGGCGTTCGTGATGGTCGACAGCGTTGTGATGCTGAGCTGAGAGCTGCCCGACAACGCCACCACCCACAGGAGTGACCCTCTGGGGCCCAGGACGGCGTCAGAGATCGCCCCGCCGTCCTTGGCGGTGATCGCAACGTGGAAGGCGGTGCTCGGCTGGGAGACGGTGGGGACCGATAGCGGCGAGACCGAGATCACATCGTTGGACGGGGTCGAACTGGAACCGCAGGCGGAGAGCGCGGTCGTGAATTGCTTGTAGGCACTGGCGGCCGACGAGGCGGACCCGGCCTGGAGCAAGGACTCCTCGAGCTCGAGGCCGGAGGACGAGTCCTTGAACGTCGCGACGAGAGAGACGTACTTGGACTGGATGCCCTCGACCGTCTTGAGACAGCTCGGGGCTGTGGACGGCAGGTTGGTGCTCGACGAATTCTCGGTATGGGTTCCGGTGCTGGTCCACCCCGCCGGGAGCTCCGACACGGTGAGCAGGTCGCCGGCCAGCGCCGGGTTGGATGCCCGGGGGGAGGTGGTCGGCGTCGGAGCCGTCGTGGTGGACTTGGAAGGCGTCGTCTGCCGGCTCGATGGTGCGGCCGTGGAGCCCTTCGTCGTCTTGGATGGCCGGGGCACCGCAGAGGTCGTCGACGACGATGAACACCCGGCCAAAGCCAAGGCACCGGCACCCACCACGGCGGCCACCAGCAATGCCGGCCGCTTCGGCCCCGATCGCGTCCGATGCATTCCCATCTGGTCCACCTTCATCCGAGACCCCTCCTCGGCGCTCATCCTAGACCGTCGACTGGCAGGCACCTCCCAGCCGTCGACAGGGCCTCATCCGTCGACCAGCACGCACCTGGTCTGGCGGCACAGGCGGCGCCGATTCCCGACGCCGACCCCGTGACGACGATGGTGCTCAGGGCGCCGACGCGTTCGCCGCGCCAAGGATCTCCAGAGCGCGATCTGCATGAGCTCGCATCGACACCTCCGACACAATGACACCCAGCACCGTGCGGTCGGTGCCGATCACGAACGTGACCCGGCGGTTGCCCAGTGCCTTCAGGGCGCGGCGCACGCCGAATTGGTTGGCGACGGCGTAGTCGGGGTCAGCCAGCAGCGGAAAGTCGAAGGAGTACTTCTCCGAGAACTGCTTCTGCTTGTCCACTCGGTCAGCGCTGATCCCCACCCGCTGGGCACCAGCCGCTCCGAACTCGGCAGCAAGGTCCCTGAAATGGCAGCTCTCCTTGGTGCAGCCGTAGGTCATCGCCCCCGGGTAGAAGAAGAGCACCACCGGACCAGATCCGAGCAGGGTACTCAGCCGCTTCGTCACACCGTTCTCGTCGGACAGCTCGAAGTCGGGGGCGGTGTCCCCTTTTGCCAGCATGCTCGAATGGTAGTTGCCAGCTTGCGGTCGAATGCGCTCCGGGTCGCTTCGAGGCAGGCGGCAGCAGATCAGGTGTCGAAGCGAAACCCCACGCCACGCACCGTGACCAAGTAGCGCGGGTACGCCGGATCGGGCTCGAGCTTCTGGCGCAGCCTCTTCACATGGGTGTCCAACGTCCTCGTGTCGCTGAGCTCCTGGTCCCACCAGAGCCGGTCGATGCACAGCTCCCTGGTCACAACTTGCCCGGCATGGCTCATGAGCAGGCAGAGCAAGTCGAACTCCTTGCGCGAGACCTCGACCTGCCGGCCGTGGACGGTCACCTCCCTGCGCCCCGTGTCGAGGCGGAATGGCCCGGCCACGATCACCTCGTCGGGAAGCGAAGGCATATCACCTCCGCGTCGCAGGACCGCCCTCATCCGGGCCACGAGCTCGCGCAGGCGGAAGGGTTTCGCAACGTAGTCTGCGGCGCCCAGCTCCAGCCCGACCACCACGTCGACTTCCTCGTTCCGTGCCGTCACCATGATGATCGGTACGGAGGCGATGGCCCTCATCTGCCGGCACACCTCCACCCCGGACTGATCCGGCAGCATCACGTCGAGCAGCACCAGGTCCGGGCGCGACCGGTGGAAGGTCTGCAACGCCTCGCGGCCGTCAGCAGCGAGATCCACGGCAAAGCCTTCTTGCGCGAGCCCCGAGGCGAGCGCTTGACGGTAGGAGTCCTCGTCGTCGACTACAAGCACTCGCGTGCGCTCGTCGCGTTGGCGACCGCTGTCGCTCGGTACGGACGGGTGCTGGGGACTGTCCTTCGATGAGTCCACCACGCTTGAGAACGCTACGGATCCCAAGTGAACGAACGGCAATGGCTGTGGGACATCCTGGTGACTTCACGGTGAACTTTTGCGCGGGCTCTGCCGGCGGGCATTGTGACCATGGCTCCCTGTGAGTACGCTTCGATGCCGCTGCCGCGTCGGCACGCCGCCGAGCCCATCGTGGACGAGACGGGTCGGCGGGGCCAAGTCGGCGGGGCCAAGTCGGCGGGGCCGGGTCCGGGAGGCCGGGTCCGGGAGACCGGGTCCGGGAGACCGGGTGGACTACATGGGAGGAACGGCGTGACGGGCGAAGCGACGGGGCACCACGTGATGGGCGAGGCGATGGGGCATGGCGTGAAGCAGCGCAGCCTCATCAAGATGACCCCCGATGAGGTGGATGCCTTCCTCCAGAAGCGGCAACCGATGTCGATGTGCACGATCAACCATGACGGGAGCATCCACGCCGTCGCGATGTGGTACGGGTTCTTGGAGGGCGCACTGGCCGTCGAGAGCAAGGCGAAGGCGCAGAAGATCCGGAACCTTCGGCGCGATCCCCGCCTGACGTGCCTCATCGAGGACGGCGACACCTACGATACGCTCCGCGGGGTCGAGCTGGTCGGCCGCGGCGAGATCGTCGAGGACCCCGAGCGGATCTGGGCCTTGGGGGTCAGCGTGTTCGAGCGCTACTACGGTGCGTTCACCGACGAGCTCAAGCCCTTCGTCGAGACGATGCTGCACAAGCGGGTCGTCGTGAAGCTCCACGTCGACCGGGTCGTGAGCTGGGACCACCGGAAGCTGGGCTTGGCGCCGGCTCCGACCGGACCAGCGGGATGACCGGCCGTCGCATAAGCTGACGGTGTGTCAGATTTGAGGGTGGCAGCCGTTCGGGTGCGCCGCG
The DNA here is from genome assembly GCA_027342785.1 of Acidimicrobiaceae bacterium. GTDB lineage: Bacteria > Actinomycetota > Acidimicrobiia > Acidimicrobiales > RAAP-2 > JAJYWF01. The sequence goes on along the minus strand of DAHWPS010000193.1, from coordinate 24,629 downwards.
AGGGAGGTGCCCCGTGCTCGATTACGTGATCCGCGGCGCGACGGTGCTCGACGGGACCGGCGCTCCGGGTCGCAGGGCGGATGTGGCTGTCGCCGACCGCCGTGTCGTGTCGGTCGGGGACGTGACCGAGACCGGTGCGAACGAGCTCGACGCCGACGGTCTCATGGTGGCGCCGGGGATCATCGATCCTCACACCCACTACGACGCGCAGCTCTTCTGGGACCCGACTGCCTCGCCGTCGAACCTCCACGGCGTGACGACCGTGATCGCCGGCAACTGCGGCTTCACGCTCGCTCCCATCAACGCCGAAGACGCTGGCTACATCCGCCGGATGATGGCCAAAGTGGAGGGGATGCCGCTGGCGGCACTCGAGAGCGGGGTGCCGTGGACGTGGTCCAGTTTCGGGGAGTACCTGGACTCCCTGGACGGGCGCCTGGGGGTGAACGCCGGGTTCTTGGTGGGGCACTGCGCCCTTCGTCGCAAAGTCATGGGCGCCGAACGAGCATCTGAGGTAGCGACCGACGACGAGATCGCGTCCATGCGGCGCCTGCTCGCCGAGTCGCTGGCCAGTGGCGGCCTGGGGTTCTCCTCGTCACAGTCGCGCACGCATTCCGACGGGGAGGGCAATCCCATCACCTCTCGTTTTGCCGACCGTCGGGAGATGCTGGCGTTCTGCGAGGAGGTAGCCGAGCACGATGGCACCTCCCTCGAGTACATCACCGATGGATGCCTCGATACGTTCTCGGATGAGGAGATCGACCTCATGGTGGCCATGACCACCACGGCCCACAGGCCGCTCAACTGGAACCTGCTCACGGTCGACTCGCGGTCTCCCGAGAAGATGGCCCGCCAGCTCGAAGCATCTGCCGCGGCGGAGGCAGCGGGCGGGCGAATCGTCGCTCTCACCATGCCGACCCTCGTTCCGATGAACATGAGCTTCCTCAACCACTGCGCGCTCTTCCTCATCCCTGGTTGGGGCGAGGTCATGGGGCTGCCGGTGCGCGAGCGGATGGCTCGGCTCCGCGACCCCGACGTCCGCCGACGACTGAACGAGCTGGCCCATGCCAAAGAGGCCGGGGTCTTCCGACGGCTGTCCGGCTGGGGCAACTACGTGATCGGCGACACCTACTCGGAGGCCAACCAAGGGCTCGAGTGGCGTGACGTCGCCGAGATCGCCGCCGAACGGGGTGCCGAGCCGTTCGACACCTTGCTCGATATCGTCCTCGCAGACGACCTCCGTACGGTGCTGTGGCCCAAGCCCAGCGATCAAGACGACGCGACGTGGGCACTCCGGGCCCAGGCCTGGCAGCACCCAGGTGCCATGGTGGGAGGATCAGACGCTGGTGCCCACCTCGATCGCATGTGCGGGGCGAATTATCCGACGTCGTTTCTCGGCGACTGCCTCCGCCGGCGGCGGCTCGTACCGGTCGAGCGCGCCGTCCACATGATGACCGGTCAGCCAGCCACCCTTTTCGGTCTGCGCCGGCGAGGGTTCATCGCCGAAGGCATGGCGGCCGACCTCTTCGTCTTCGACCCCGAGACCATCGGGTCCGCTCCTGCCCGTCTCGTCCACGACCTCCCGGGCGACGCACCGCGGCTGTTCGCCGAGTCGTCAGGCGTCGTACGGGTGCTCGTGAACGGCGTGGAGACGGTCGTCGACGGCAAGCCGACCGAAGCGCTCTCCGGTGATCTTCTCCGTTCCGGCCGGGATACCGGACAAGCGACTTCGTCGTAGCGTCAGCCGCCCTGCCGAGCTGCGCGCGCCTGGGCCCTGCGGCCCAGTGCCCCCTGCAGCCCGTCGACCATGAGCGAGCAGCCGATCCCGAGCAGCCAGACATCCTTGGCGATCGCAGTCCCCTGCTGGCTCGGTCGGATGCTTCCTTCGATCCGCAGGATCGGCGTCTTCGCGTACAGGCCCAAGAGGCCTCCGGCGAACGCCGTCAGAGCTGCCCCGGCCACGCCGTCTCCCACCACCGGGAGCAGCAAGGCGCCACCGAGAGCGACCTCGGCGACCCCGAGCAGTTTCACGAACTTCCGAGCTTCGATGCCATCGAGCATGGGGTACGCGCCCACCGCCATCTGGTGGACTCGCTCTGCCGTGTCCTTGTCGGCCCGCAACTTCCCCATCCCCGAATTCAGAATGAAGGTGCCGGCAGCCACTCGGCCCGGCACGTTCGACAGGTGTGAGCGACGTGATCCCATGCCATCACTCTGCCTTACCGACGGACCCCGTGCTGGGTCGGGCCGCCTGCCTGTCGGGTCGCCTACTGCGTCGGGTCGCCCCCGCAGGGTCGGATCGCCTACTCCGTCGGGTCGCCCCCGCAGGGTCGGATCGCCCAGTTATCCGAGTTCTGCCAACGTCGGCGATAGCAATCATGGGTGGAGCAGCTACCGCCTTTTGCACACGAGGTGCAGGGCTGCGAGATGACGGTCGTAAACGGGCGTTCACGCGATGGTCGCTGCGGCCGCACGAAGCTCCTCGCGGTAGCTCGGATCCGCCACCTCGGCCAATGCCCGAGCACGCTCGCCCACGGTCAGTCCGGTGAGGTCAGCCACCCCGTGCTCGGTCACCACCACCCCGACATGGTGGCGCGGCGTCGAGATCACCGACCCCGCGGGGAGCTGCGGGACGATGCGTGACGCGATCGCTCCACCAACTGTCACGGTCGAGGCAAGGCACACGAGGGAGCGCGAGTCCAAGTGGAGCTCAGCCCCCGCCACGAAATCCTCGTGCCCGCCGACTCCAGAGACCTGCTTGCCGCCGATATGGTCGGCGACGATCTGTCCGTAGAGGTCGACCGACATCGCTCCATTGAGTGAGACGAACTTCGCATTCGCTCCGATCACGGAGGGGTCGTTCACGACTTCGACCGGCAGGAATGCCACCTCGTTGTTGCCGTCGAGCCATCGGTAGAGCTCCGCTGACCCGAGCGCAAACGTCGTGACGGACACACCCGGGAACTCTCCCTTGCCGGTGTTCGTCACCTTCCCAGCCTGGTGAAGGTGCATCAACCCGTCGGTGAACATCTCGGAGTGGATGCCGTAACCACCTCCAGGAGCGTCGGCCAAGCGGCTGGCGATCAAGTTCGGAAGGCTGCCGATCCCGGTCTGCAGCGTGCAGCCGGGGGAGACGAACGACATCACGCGCTCGGCAATCGCAACGTCCGTCTCGCTCGCCGGCGGATCCTCAAGTACGAACGGTTCGCCGTCGGCCTCGACCAGGACGTCGATCGCATCGAGCGGGAGGGTGTTCTCGTAGACCGGCGGTAGGCTGGAGGTGCGCGGCAGGCGAGGATTCACTTCCACTACCAGGAGCCGTTCAGGGTCGCGGCCTGCACGGAGGAGCTCGTTGCGGGTGGCGCCCAAATGGAGAGAGAGGTTGACGCTGCCGTCTTGCGGAGGCGCTCCTTGCACCGTCATCACCCTGGGTGCGAAGCGGGCCAGGATGGGGCCGAACTGCCGAAATCCCCCGGGGACGTGCTCGATCCGAGCACCCTGGGACAGGTAGTAGCGCTCGACCGGACCGTAGAACCCGCTCCGATAGCTGACTCCGGGATGAGCGAGGACCTCGTACAGCCCGAGCAGGAGGGCTCCGCCCAGCACGAGATCCTCCCAGTCGTCACGATGGCCGAGCGCGGTGAGGAACGCGTCCGGGTTCGCCGGTCCAAGCCCGAAACCCACGGTGTCGCGTGAGCGCAGCAACCCCACCGCCTCTTGGGGCGACATCGTCGCCGGCCTGGTCGATGCCATCTCAGCGGACCGTGAGCGACGCGCTCGCCGGGCGATCGTTGCCTGAAGACGTTGCCTGCCTGCCGCCGGCCGACGCGTCCCCCGCTGGCGCTGCGTCCCCCGCCGGGGGTGTCGCGGCATCGAGCGACACGGCCTCGCGGGGTGCTCCGGGGTCGAGGGATCGGCCGTCCGGAGCAGGATGGCCGGTCACCAGGGGGCTCCGGCTCAAGAGCACCACGCTCGCCACGAGGACGACCACCGCGACGGCCTCACCGGCCAGCTCCAGAGGCCCGTGCCGGATCTGCTCACCGAAGAGCGTGACCCCCAAAAGGCTCGCGACCAGCGGGTCCACGATCGTGAGCCCGGGCTGTGACGCTGCCAGTGGCCCGGCCTGAAAGGCGTTCGAAGCGAGGTAGACCGCGATCGCCCCCGATGCAACGAGCACGTAGGGCGACCAGTTGGTAAAGACCGCAGACGGGCCAGCGCTGATGTGGGTACTGAGCTCTTTGATCACTGCGGCAACGAATCCCCAGGCAACTGCAGCGGAGACCGCCAAGAGTGCTGCCTTGCGAGAGGGAGAGGGCTCCTTGCCACGGCGGAAGCGAGTCACCGCCAAAAGGACGAAGATCACAGCGGTCACAGTCGTGGCGATTGCCGCCAGGATCCAGTGACCGGCCGTGGCCTCGGTGGCTGAGCCGCCTGACGGATCGGCGAGGAACAAAAAACCCCCAAGCCCGGCGGCCATACCCATCGCTGCTCCCCATTCGCGCCATCGCACCCCGTGGCGATTCCTCAAGGCGAGGAAGGCGAAGACGAACAGGAGCTCCGTGGCAATGACCGGCTGGACGAGGGTGAGGTCACCGACGTCGAGGGCCGCAAGCTGGAAGAGGAACCCGCCGATCATGAAGAGGATCCCGAGAAACCACACCGGTCGACGCAAGAGGAACGTGACCAGGCGCCAGCTCAGCGAGATCTCACCTGGGGCTGGGGCCGCAGCGAAGCGTTGGGCCACCGACGACGACGCGGTGAACAAGCTGGCGACCAATGCGAGAAGGATCTCGGTCGTCATCCCTGATGGGGCTCACTTTCCGGGCCCCAGGTACGCCTGCCTCCCATCGGCACGCCCCGCGGCCCGCGTCAGTCCTGCGCTCCGACAATTATGGCAACAGCGCGTACGTCCCGTGCATTCCGCCCGCGGGCGCGAGCTCCCTCTCGCGCCCTCTCGCGCCTCGTCGAAGCCATGAGCAGATAGTATAGGTCTGCCTAATATTCTGTTTTTGGCCTTGCTAATCTCTTTGCCGATGCCTCCGGATGACTCCACCACTGGCGCGATTGAGGGGTCGGCTCCTCCATCGGGTGGATCGGATCGGCGAAGCCCGCCATGGCGCTTCCAAGTTGCCATCGCCGGAGTGGGGATCCTGGTCGGCAGCTACGACCTGGGTGCCATTTCGGTGGCGTTCGCTCCGCTGAAGACCCAATGGCACCTCTCGACGGCGGTCGTGACCACGCTCGGAACCGCAACGCTCGTGGGCATGCTGCTCGGATCCCTGGTCACCGGTGTCCTGGCCGATCGGTTCGGTCGCAGACGGCTCATCGTGGCCGACGTCGTGCTCTTCGTCGTCAGCGCCGCGGGAGCCGCGCTGGCTCCGGATTTCGGAGTGTTGGCGGCTGCACGCCTCGCCACCGGCGTGGCGGTCGGCATGGACTTCGCCGTGGTGTTCCCCTTCGTGGCCGAGATCGCCCCGGTGCCGCGTCGGGGCCGCGCGATGGCGTGGATCATGTGGGTGGCCAACTTCGGGACGTTGGCTGCCTACGCCTTCGGGGCCGTGCTCCTCCATGCCGACCCGGTGAGCGGGTGGAGGGCTTCCCTGGCGATCGGTGCGATCCTGGCCCTGCCGGTGATCTTCTTGCGAGGGCAGCTCCGAGAATCCGCCGACTGGGCGGCATCGCGCTTGCCGACCTGGCGGGCGATCGCCCGATCTACGTCGCGCCGTTCCCTCCGCGGTCGTCTCGCGACCTCCTCCACTGCCACGTTCCTCTACCAGATGGGCGATCAGGGCTTGGGGTTGGTCCTTCCCCTGCTGTTGGTCACGGTGCTCTCCACGTCGGCAGCGTCCGGCGCGGCGAGCGCTGCCGCTGTCAAGGCCGTCACCATTCCCGCCGCCCTGCTCACGGTCGTACTGATCGAGCGGATCGGGCGACGGCCCCTCCAGGCCGTCGGGTTCGCCGGGCGCGCGGTGGCCTTCGGGCTCCTCGGTGCGCTGCTCATCGCGTTCGCGCACCTCCCGAGTCCACTCGTGGGCTCCCTCCTGGCTGCCGGCTACTTCTTCGGCGCAGCCGGCCCCGACAAGACGACCGTCATCGTCCCCTCGGAAGTCTTTCCCACGGGGGTCCGGAGCACCGGTCAAGGCGTGAGCCAGGCGACCGGACGCCTCGGTGGCATCGTCGGGATCACCCTGTACGGCGTGCTGGCCGGTATCGGAGGCCCCGGTGCCGGTCTCCTACTCTTCGCAGTCGCTGCTCTCGCCGGGGCGTTCGTGAGCATCATTCCGGTCACCGGCCATCCAGGGGACACCGCTCAACCGGGGGAGACCGGTGTCGGCACGTTTCCCAAAGGCGCGGCAGACTGATGCCGTGTACCTGCTCATGGCTCGGCTGGTCAAGGCCAGCCACCGGATCCACCTCGCCGTGCTCGCGAGCGCTTTCGCTCTGGTGGTCGCGGTCGGTGGCGAGGTCTTCGCCGCCACGCAGCACCTCCCGTTCACCACTGGGCTCTACTGGGCCATCACCACTGCCACCACGGTCGGGTATGGAGACGTCGTGCCACACAACGCCTCAGGTCGGATCGTGGCCTCGGCTGTCATGCTCACTGCCATCCCGATCCTCGGCGCCCTGTTCGCAGTCGTCGCCGGGGTGTCGGTATCGGCCGGACTTCGGAGGATCATGCAATTGGACAGCAATTTTCCGGTCGGCTCCTACCGCCTCGTCGTCGGTATGCACCCGACGGTGCCGGCGATCGTCGACGAGCTCGTGAAAGCCGATGACGCCGTCGTCTTGGTCGCCGACGTGGACCCGACGACGATGCCAGAGGCAGTACACGTCATACGCGGCCTTCCCACGGACCCCTCGGTGATCCGCCGCGCCAAGCCGGCCGGGGCTCAACACGCCTTGATCACCGCGGAGACCGACGGGGACGTCCTGGTGAGCGCGGTGCTTCTTCGCCAAGAGGCACCCGGTATCCCGCTCACCGCGCTCACGAGCTCCCAGAGCGTGCGCCACGCCCTGGAGGCACTCGGCGTCGAGCAGACGGTGTCCGCCGACCACCTCGTGGCGCACACGATCGCCAAGAGCCTCGAGACGCCTCATGCAGGGAGGCTCGTCGAACAGCTCATCGACTCCGAGGAGCACTCGCTGATCGAGGTGCCGGTCGAGCCCGAGACGTACGGCAAGCCGTTGAGCGCGGTGCGCCGCGACCGGGGCGGGCTCGTCCTCGGGATCGTCAAGGGCGGCTCGGTCGATTTGGGCGTGGTCGACGACCCAGAGGTTTCCCCTGGCGACCGCCTTCTGGTTGCCGAACCACTCGGCGCGAGGGGACCGTCGCGAGTGGCGTCGTGACCGGACCTCCGGCGTGTTGATCGGCGGCCGTGTGCCGCCTGACGCCGTCGGCCGCGTCTCGACGGGACGGGTAACCTTGGCCAGTTCGTACCGCGGATCTCGCGAGTACTTCCGGAGGCGTGCGAGAGCGGCCGAATCGGCACGATTGGAAATCGTGTGTGGGGCAACCCACCGTGGGTTCAAATCCCACCGCCTCCGCCACGACGACACGGCCCGTGTGCTTCCGAACGGCCCGAACGAGCAGGAGGTTCCGCGATGGCAATGAACGTGAAGCCGGTGCCGACCCTGGACGAGCGGATCAACGACATCCGCCTACGGACGGCAGAGATCGTCAACGAGTGGATCCTGCCGAACGAGCGCGTGCTCTGGCCGTCAAGAGAAGGCAGGGAGCTCACAGAAGGTGACCGTCGTCGCGCTCACGAATTGCGCGAGGAGATCCAAGAGCGCGTCCGCAGGGCTGGGCTGTGGGCGCCGCACCTACCGCCAGAGTACGGCGGCATGGGGCTGGACTTCCTGGGCCACGCGTACATGAACGAGGTCCTGGCCTACGCGCTCGGAGCAGCGAAGCTCTTCGGCGTCGTGGCACCCAATTCCGGAAATCAGCGCATACTTCTCAAATACGGGACCGAGGAGCAGAAGCGCAAGTGGCTCGTGCCTCTCGTGGAGGGCACCATGGAGTCGGGGTTCTCCATGACCGAGCCCCACAACCCGGGTTCCGATCCCCGCTCGCTCGACACGACGGCGGTGCGCGACGGTGACCACTGGGTCATCAACGGTCACAAGTGGTTCACCTCGAATGGCATCGACGCCGACTTCTTCATCGTCATGTGCCGTGTCCACGACGAGACCGGGGAGACCGGGCGCCCCGGGCAGATGGCCCAGATCATCGTTCCCACGAGCGCTCGGGGCGTGAACGTGGTGCGCGGGATCGGCATCTGGGGTCGTTCGACCTCTGACCACTGCGAGGTGATCTATGACGACGTCCGCGTCCCCCTGGAGAACCTGCTGGGCAATGTCGGCGACGGGCACCGTGCAGCCCAGGACCGCCTTGGAGCCGGTCGCATCTACCACTGCATGAATTCCGTCGGGCAGATGTGGCGAGCCTTCGATCTCATGGTCGAGCGTGCTACCACTCGAGAGGTCCACGGAGGGCTTCTCAAGGACAAGCAGTTCATACAAGGTTTCATTGCGGACAGCTACCAGGACATCCAAGCAGCCAGGCTGATGACCATCCATGCTGCTGAGCGGACCGACCGTGACGACCAGGATGCCCGCACCGATATCTCGGCCATCAAGATCTTCGTCCCTGCGGCCTACGAGCGCGTCGTCGACCGGGCCATTCAGGTGTGGGGCGCTGCGGGAGTGTCGAACGATCTTCCGCTGGCCGCGATGTACCAAGGTGCGCGCACGCTGCGGTTGGCCGACGGTCCCGACGAGGTGCACAAGATCCTGATCGCCAAGAACGTCATTCGCCAGTACGAACGTGGCGAAGGCTGGGACTTCGGCAACTGACCGCCCGTACCTCGCCGATCGGTTGCGCGCCCCCCGGCTCAGGCGCCCCGCCGGATCCTTCCGCGCAGTGCCAAGAGCGCGAGGGTCATGCTCACGAGGCCGAGGCCGGCCAGCGCTGCAATCCCGCCCAGGAGCGGGCGCACCTGCCAGCCCCCGATGATGACCGAGCGAAGCGCGCCGAGCAGGTAGGTCACGGGGTTATAGGTAGCTACCGTCGAGAACCAGCTCGTCAGATCCTGCTTGGGAATGATGGCGTCGGTGAGGAAGGCGAAGGGAAAGAACACGACGAACGTCGCGTTCACTGCTGCCGGGCTGCCGGTCTTCAGTGCGACCGCGTAGGGAAAGCCGGTGAACACCAACCCCCAGAGCGCCGCCAGAGCGATGAAGACCAGCACGCCCCCGATCCCCGTGGAGAACCTGACCCCGACGGCGAAGCCGAGGATGAGGACTGGGATGGTCAGTGCGACGATCACCACGACATCCGCCGCCATGAGGCCCAGCAGGAGCGCGAGGCGGCGGATCGGCGTGAGACAGAGCCGGTCGAAGTACCCACTCTGGATGTCGGTCACGAGGGTCGGTGCTCGAGAGACTCCGGTCACGGCGAAAGCGATGGCCATCGGCAGCAGGTACTCCTTGTAGTCCAGCCCACCTTTCGCGGCGAGCCTGCCCAGTGCGCCGAGGTTGACCACGTAGAAGAAGGCCGGGATGAAGACCGCAGGGAGGAACGACACCGGCTCGCGCCGCATTTGCCGGAGGGCTCGAGTTGCGATCGCGGCGAGGTCACGCCAGAACCCGGCAGCCCGTCCTTGGACCGGATCGTCGCTCGACACTTCGCTGTCGGAGATCACGGAAGCTCCGAGGGTATCGCCGCGGCTCATTCGGCTGCCTCGATTCGGGCGCCGGTGAGCTCCAGGAACACGTCGTCGAGCGTGGGGGTGCGCACGGAGATGCTCGATACCTGGAAACTGCCTTCGGAGAGGGCGAGTGCCAGGGGGCTGAGGAGTGCAGGTCCGTCAGAGGCACGAAGGATGATCCGATCGCCGTCACGGGCTACCGATCGCACCCCCGGCAGTCGAGCGATGGTCTGCAGACTGTCCGGATCGTCTCCGAGGACCTCGGCGACCACCAGGTCGTCCCCGAGCGAGCGCTTCAATGCGTGCGGAGTGCCTTCGGCCACCAGGCGGCCCTCGCTGATGATGCCCACGCGATCGGCGAGGACGTCTGCCTCCTCGAGGTACTGGGTGGTGAGGAAAATGGTCATCCCCTGCTCGCTGTTGAGACGCGACACCTCCTCCCAGACCGTCGTGCGGCTGACCGGGTCGAGGCCCGTCGTGGGCTCGTCGAGGAACAAGACCTGGGGATTGTGGATGAGGGCCATCGCCAGGTCCAGCCGCCTCTTCATCCCGCCCGAATAGCCCCCCACCCGCCGGTCGATCGCATCGCCGATGTCCACCATCCCCAGGACATCGCCCACCCGTCGGTCGATCTGCGCCGTAGTGAGACCGAACAGCCTCCCTTGGAGGCGGAGCAGCTCACGCCCGGTCTGCAATTGGTCGAGGGCTGCCTCCTGCAGGGCGACGCCGATACGGACGCGTACAGCTTGCGGCTCGCTCACGACGTCGTGGCCGGCCACCGTCGCCCGGCCCGAGGTTGGCTTCAAGAGGGTGCACAGCATGCGCACCAGCGTCGACTTGCCGGCGCCGTTGGGTCCCAGGAACCCGTAGATCTCGTGGGGCTGCACCTCGAGGTCGACGCCGTCGACAGCGGTCACCTCTCCGAACTCCCTCCTCAATCCCTCCGCTTGGATCCCACCGATCGCCCGGTCGTGAAGGCCAGGCCGGGAAGCACTGCCTCGGTTCATACTCGTCAGTATGCAAGATACTCGTAAGTATGGCAAAATAACCCTCGTGGATCCGCTGACCCCCGAGCGGCGGCGGCAGCAGACGCGTGAGCACCTCCTGGCGGCGGCAGCGGACGTCTTTGCCCGGCGGGGTTACCACGAGTCAACGCTCGAAGAGGTGGCGGCAGCAGCCGGCTTCACGAAAGGGGCGGTCTATTCCAATTTCGACGGGAAAGACGACCTGTTCCTGTCATTGCTCGAGCACTACGTCGCCGCGATGTTCGCCCGAGTGCGCTCGACGCTCGGAGCTTCCGACGTCCCGGCCGGCGAGCGGCTGGGTGATTTCGTCCAACTTGCCGTAGAGAACTTCGAGCACGAGCGGGATTCGGCGGCCCTGTACTTGGAGTTCTGGCTCTACGCGGTCCGCCACCCCGAAGCCCGGAGTCGGCTCGCCGACATCGACCGGGCGCAAGCTCGGGCGATCGAGGCGATTGTCAGCAGTCAGGCAGATCCCGCTCGAAATGAGCGCGCGGACTCCACCCTTACGCTCGATCGCGCCCTCACAGCAGGGCGCGAGAACCTTCCCACACACGAGCCACCGTCGGTGATGGCAAGGCTGGTGGTGGCGCTCTTTCACGGGATCGGCATCGCCGGGCTGATCGATCCCGATTCGGTCGACGATCGGTTGCTCGAGGCCGCGGTCCGCCTGGTCGACCTCGGTCTGTCGGACTTGGGCGATTGAACGAGCGCCTGCCGCACCAGCCCGACTCGAGCGCGCCGGACGGCGGAGCTGTCTGATGGTTTCGTTAGCATCGACGTCGATGAGACCAGCACGCACTTCGGCCGCGGCATGACACGCGACGGCGAGCACATGCGCCTCGCCCTCGCCGAGGCCGAGCGAGCGATGGCTCATGGCGATGTCCCAGTCGGGGCCGTCGCGCTTCTCGGCGAGCAGATCGTCGCCACGGCTCACAACGAGCGGGAGATGCGCCAGGACCCCACGGCCCACGCCGAGCTCCTCGTCCTGCGTGAGGTGGCGAAGGAGTCGGCGGCGTGGCGTCTCGATCAGACGACCGTGTTCGTCACCTTGGAGCCCTGCCCCATGTGCGCCGGGGCCCTGGTCGCCGCTCGGGTGCGACGCGTCGTGTACGGAGCAGCCGACCCCCGTGCCGGCGCCTGCGGGTCGGTCTACAACATCTGTTCCGACCCGAGGCTGAACCACGAGGTGGAGGTAGTGGCGGGGGTCTTCGCCCAAGAATCCGCCGCGCTCTTGCAGAGGTTCTTCGCCGAACGGCGGACTGCACCGACACCGCGCCCGACAGCTCCCACCGTTACCGGCCTGGACCGGTAGGCTCTCGGACTGGAGGCGTGCGAGAGCGGCCGAATCGGACGGTCTCGAAAACCGTTGTACCCCCTGGGTACCGTGGGTTCAAATCCCACCGCCTCCGCGCCGACGCGACCCCGAGTGGGAACGCGTCGCGCTCCAACCCATTTTCAGGACCGAGCCAACCTCAGGGCTGGACGAACCCATAGATCGCCTGGCCGAACCATGTGCTGGCATCCGCCGCGCTGTAGGGACCCAGCTCGCGCACCGTGTCGTTCTCGTTCCCGCCGACGGTGACGATACCGCCGCCGGAAAGAACTTGGACGACGATGTTGACGTGCTCGATCGTCGGGTAGTTCAGCCCTGTGGCGTCGGGCCAGGCCATCGAGCTGTAGGGCGCCACGAACAACACCGCATCACCGGGGGCCGGCGTCGCGGTCGGTGGCAGGATGCGACCTCCGTTGGCCAACGCCCACGAGCCGATCTCGCTCGCCTCGGGAGTGGGGGGGATCGGCACCCCTGCCTGGTGCCATACCCAGGATGCAAAGTACGCGCACCAGTTGCTCCCGCCCCCGCCGTAGATGTCCCCGTTGCCCACTTGGCCGAGGGCGATCGACGCGATGGCCGAGCCGTTGGGCGGCGGGTCGGCAACAGGCGCGGCAACGGCGGCCACAGGTGGCGGGGGAGGAGGCGGGTCGATCAATGCCCCGGCAAACGGCGCCGATCCGAACGCGAACACCCCTCCCTCGGACCCCGCCATCCAGTACCCGTGCCCTCCCGGCCGCCGCTCGATCGCCACGACTCCCTGGCCCAACGGCTTGCCGCCCATCGACCCGTAGAAGGGGGCGGACCCGAACGCGAAGAGCCCACCGTCGGCGGCCACCTCCCAGTAGCCACCCCCTGTCGGGGTGGCCGCCATCCCCACCACCGGGGCATCCAGCGGCTGGCCGCCCATCGACCCGGAGAACGTGGCGTTGCCGAAGGCGAACAGCCCGCCGTCGGCGGCCACCTCCCAGTAGCCACCCCCTGTCGGGGTTGCCGCCATCCCCACCACCGGGGCATCCAGCGGCTTGCCGCCCATCGACCCGTAGAAGGGGGCATTGCCGAAGGCGAACAGCCCGCCGTCGGAGGATTCGAGCCAGTAACCATTGCCTGTCCGCGAGGCGGCCATGCCAACCACGTCGACGTGCGACGACAGGGTCACATTCGCCCCTGCTGACGTTGCATTGCTCGTAAGCGCAAAACCAGTCATCGATTGCTGTGGTGCGACACCGAGGACCGCGAGCACGGTGCCCAGTCCCAGCGCGCTACACAGTCCCATCGCGGTGCAGCGTCGCGTCACCGCGGCGCCAGGCAGCGTTGAGCGGCACCGGGACCGATAGAGGTCCCGGCACCAGAGCAGGCAGCTCATACCTGGACCACTCTCGTTGCAGCCATGGCCACCACGGGGGCGTTCAGCGGCTGACCACCCATCGAGCCGTAGAAGGGGGCATTGCCGAAGGCGAACAGCCCCCCGTCGGAGGCCACCTCCCAGTAACCGCCCCCTGTCGGGGCAAGAGCCATGCCCACCACTGGTTTGTTGAGCGGCTGGCCACCCATCGACCCGTAGAACTTGGCGTTGCCGAAGGCGAACAACCCGCCGTCGGAGGCCACCTCCCAGTAGCCGCCCCCTGTCGGAGTCGCCGCCATCCCCACCACGGGTTTGTTGAGCGGCTGGCCGCCCATGGACCCGTAGAACTTAGCGTTGCCGAAGGCGAACAACCCCCCGTCGGAGGCCACCTCCCAGTAGCCGCCCCCTGTCGTGGTGGGCGCCATGCCCACCACGGGTTTGTTGAGCGGCTTGCCTCCCATGGACCCGTAGAAGGGAGCAGACCCGTAGGCAAAGAGCCCGCCGTCGGAGGCCACCTCCCAGTAGCCCGCCGTCGGCACCGTGCCGGCCACGGCCAGCGTCCGAAGGTCACCGCTCGAACCGCTGACGACGGCGCCGACAGCCCAGCAGTCGTCCGCCGACCCGCACGTCACGGCATCCAGCTTGAAGGGGGTAGATCCACCGGCGATCTGGGTGGCACCCTGCTGCCAGCTCGACCCGTTCCAGGTCAAGAGCACGCCTCGTGTTGTTGTCGGCGTACCGACGACGTGGTTCTCGTGGTGCACGCCCACCGAGTAGCACGCCGAGGCCGTTGCACAGGTGACGCTGGACAGGTAATTCTCCACTCCCCCGATGTCGGGCGTCGCGACGTCGGACCAGGTCGACCCGTTCCACTGTAGGGAGAGCGCTGTCCGGTTGTCGTTCTCTGTGCCGACAGCCAGGCAGTCGGCAGACGACACGCAGTCGACGGCGCGCAGGCCCCCGGGGGCCGCGGTGTCCGCCAGCGGCGGCGTCGTCGCCTGGGTCCAGAGCAAGCCGTTCCAGTCCAGGATGAGGATCGAGAATGTCCCAGACGAGAACGACGCACCGACTGCGACACAGTTTGTCGACGACGTGCAGGAGATGCCCTCCAGACCTCCCTGCCGGCCGACCAGGGTCGGGGTCAGCACCTGGCTCCATGTGGTGCCGTTCCAATGAAGGACGAGCGGCGCGACGTCAGGTTGCGGGTTCGCCTGGCCCACCGCCCAGCAGTCAGTCGCCGAGACACATGTGACCGACGTGAGGCTATCGACTGCTGTGCTCCCGCCCGGGCTCGGCGTGGTCACTTGGACCCACGCCGAGCCGTTCCACTCGAGCGCGAGCGTCGCGGTCGGGCCGCCGTTCCCAGAGCCCATGGAGCCAACAGCCCAGCACTCTGACGCCGACGCGCACGCCACCGCCCGGAGCGCGTTCATCGCACTCGACCCGGCTGGATTGGGGCTCGGGACCTCGGACCACTGGGCACCGTCCCACTGCAGCGTCATCGTCTGGCCGTCCGGGCTCCCGGGCTCCGACACCCCGACCGCCCAGCAGTCGGCGGTCGACACGCACGCCACCCCTGTGAGGAAATCGGACGCGTTCGAGGCACCCGGGCTCGGCGTCGCCGCCTGCACCCACACGAGATCCTGTGCGCCCGCCGTCCCACCGGTGAGCGCCAGCGACGCAACTCCGGCGCCGGCCACCAAGGCACCGGCAGCCAGGACCCTGGTCAGCCGCCGCACGATCGATCTACTCACACGATGCTCCACTGCCTTCAAGCGCATTGTGCTCACCCTCCTCCGCCGTGGGAGCATTCCGACCGGTTCGGCTCGCCTTGGCTCGCCTTGCCCATCCCAGAACGGTCCGCCGGGCCGAAACTAACGGTGGCGATCAGGGACAGCAATGATCTAGCGTCTCCCCCGGGCGGGCACTACTGCTCGCCCGGGCGCCGTCTCGAAGAAAAGGCGCAGGTGGAGCGCAGTAGATGGAAGCTTCGGCGCAGCAGCACGACGGTCGGAGATCCCGCGAGGACCAGCTCCTGGCGCTGGCCCTCGACGCGCTCGCCGAGGGAGCGCTCTCCGGGCTCCGGGGACCCCACAGCCGGGGCGCGGCACCGGTCCAGTCCCTGGCGACGCGCCTTGGGGTGTCCCGGGGAGTGGTGGTGCGTGACTTGGAGCGAATGGTCGGCACGCCGGGAGCCACTGCGGTCGACCTGGTCGCCGCGCACGTCTTCGACGCCGCCCGCAACGGCGAGCGGGAGATGCGCGCCGCCTTCGCCTCCCGCGTCGCCGGTGAGAACGCGCTCTCGGGCACAGCGGCACATGCCATCGAAGTCGTGCGGCACGCGCTCGCCGATCTGCTCACCGAGGCGTTCGAGGATCCGAAGGCCCGCCGTGTGATCGGCCTGGCGCAGCTCCTGCGTGCTGCGGCCACTCTCTGCCAAGAAGCCAGATCGGAGACGAGGACGGAGACCGCTTGCGCGTCGCGGGCAATCAAGGACCGCTGCCGGGAGAGCATCGACGAGTCAATCGTCGTGCAATCGTCGGGGCTGCGCCTGCTGCTCGACGCGTCGGGCCGGCGCCCTCGGCCGGGATTCGACGAGGAGCGCATCGTCGACCTGCTCCAGTGCATGTTCGACGGCTACGTCGGCAGGTTCCTCTTCGAAAGCGACCGGTGGCCCATCGCCGGCTTTGCCGATCTGGCGTGGAGCACGGTGCTGGGCTTGACCGAGCCCGCTGAGGACGGCCAGTCGGCTCGAGAGCACCGGGAGGTCCCGGCCCGAGAGCACCCGGACACCCCGACCGCCATCGACCTCAATGCCGACACGCTCTCCCGGCTGGTCGACGGAGTCCCCGGTGCCTGGCGACTGGCGATCGAGCTCCTGCTGCGCTCGGCGCCCGTCGCTCGGACACCCGACGGACAATCCCACGACCAGTCCGGTACCGGACTCTGGGGGCAGCCCGGCGAGCCGCCCCCAGACGTCCCGCCACATCCAAGACCGTCGGCACTCGTCGACCAAGTGGCCCGGATCATCGCCGCCGAGCCGCGCTTCGAAGGCAGGGTGGACCCGCAGAGCACCGCCGCGCTCCTTGCCGACTGCGCGATGCAGGGCATCCAAGGCCGGCCCGGATGGGAGGCACTGCTCTGTTTCCTCGAAACCGTCGCAGGACCGGACCCGCCGACCTCGGGCACTCCGACGAACTGCTAACATGGGCGCATACCCGGTCGGAGATGCTGACCGGCTGTCGGCCCAGGTCGACGGGGCCTGATTCGAGTTTCACGTTCGAGTTGGCCTGTTCGCTGCTCGACGGGAGCTTTGTGGTCTCTTCATCATCTTTTTCTGACTTAGGCGTGCCTGCCCACCTGGTGTCCTCCCTGGCGAAGAAGGGCATCACCGAGCCGTTCCCGATCCAGGCGGCGACCATCGCCGACGCGCTGGCCGGACGAGATGTGTGCGGCCGTGCCCCGACCGGGTCCGGCAAAACCCTGGCGTTCGGATTGGTCCTCGTTGCACGAACCGGCACCAACCCCGGCACCGGCACCAACCCCGGCAAGGGCGCCAACGCAAGCACCGGAGCGAAGCCCCCGGTTGCCCGCCACCCGCAGGCCCTGGTGCTCGTCCCCACCCGTGAGCTCGCCGCCCAGGTTCGTGACGAGCTGGCCGGACTGTCCGACGACCGCGACCACCGCGACCACCGCGACCAGCGCGACCGGCGCGACCGGCGCAGCGCCCGTGTCCTCGCGGTGTACGGCGGCACGGCATACGGCCCGACCCGGCGGGCCCTCGACGCCGGTGTCGACATCGTGGTGGCCTGCCCGGGCCGGCTCGAAGACCTGGTGGCCCAGCGGGCGGTCGATCTGAGCGCCGTACGAACCGTCGTGCTCGACGAGGCCGACCGCATGGTCGACATGGGGTTCCTCCCGGCGGTGCGCCGCTTGCTCGACCAGACCTCGCCCGACCGCCAGGTACTGCTGTTCTCGGCCACGATCGGTCGCGAGGTCCAGTCGGTCATCGACCGCTACCAGCGCGACCCGGTCCGCCACGACGTCGAAGCCGACGCGTCGAGCGTCGGCGAGGTCACCCACCTGTTCTGGCGGGCCGACAAAGCCGACCGGGTGCGGCTGACCGCGGACCTGGTGACCGAGCATGGCCGGGCGATCGTGTTCTGCCGGACCCGCCGCGGCGCCGACCGGGTGGCCCGCCAGCTCAACAACGCCGGTGTACGCGCCGTCGCGATCCACGGGGACCGGACCCAGTCGCAGCGGGACCGGGCCTTGGCCGAGCTGGCCGGTGGCAGGGCGTCGGCGTTGGTGGCCACCGACGTCGCGGCCCGCGGCATCCACGTGGACGACCTGCCCTGCGTCATCCACTTCGACCCGCCGGCCGAGCCGACCGACTACGTCCACCGCTCGGGCCGCACCGGCCGGGCAGGGAGCCCCGGCACCGTCGTCTCGCTCGTCACCGACGACGTCGTGGCGGCAGTCAGTACCATCCAGCGCGCGCTCGGGCTCCCCGAGCGTCTCGGGATGCCCGGCGACATCCCGGAGAACGAGCGACGGCCGGTGCGCGATGCCGGCCCACGCCCCAAGCGGCAGGCCGCCCCACGCGTGGCGGACTCCCGGCGGCGGCCGACGACCAGCTTTCGGACCCGGCCCCGCGGTACGGTGAAATTCTTTGACGAGGCCAAAGGGTACGGCTTCGTCGCCCGACCGGGCGCGTCCGACCTGTTCGTCCACACGTCGCAGGTCGCAGGCCAGGGTCGTTCGGGGCTCAGAGTTGGCCAGCATGTGGAATTCGAAGTCGCTGCGGGGCCCAAGGGAGACCAAGCCCGCGCAGTGAAGGTGGTCTGACACCGGGGAACGTCATCGGTGCCGGCCGGCCCTTGCCCCAGGACCAGCCGTCGACAGAGAGGAGGGGCACATGGCACGCCCTCGATCGACTTTCGGGAAGCTGCAGCGGGACCAGGCCAAGCGGGCGAAAGCCAAGGCGAAGCAGGAAGACCGTCTGGCTCGCAGGGAGGAGCGGTCCGACACGGGACAGCCCGACGACGTCCAGCCGGCCGAGGACCAAGAAGCGTTGCTGGCCGCATTTGCCCGGCTCCACGAGGACCTGGCCGACGGCCGAATCTCGCTCGACGATTTCGAGGTGCGCCAGGAGGAGCTCCGCAGCCGCTTGCGGGTGGACTGAGGAGGACCGCTCCCTGGCGGCGTCGATCAGCGACCGGAAGAGGGCGGCTCCTGGTGCTCGAGCCAGCGCTTCAGTCCCGCGGCGTTGGAGTGGACGCCGTTCATGATCTCGAGCTTGTCGCGGTGCTCGGGCGCGATGTCGCCGACGAGCGGATCGAAGCGCTCGGCGAGCGCGTCGGCGATGTCACGCCCCTGGCGGTACGCCGCTTCCGCCGTCTCTGCCCATTGGCGCAGGGTGCCCTCCGCTTCCTCCAACAGCTCCAACGGCTCGTCGAGGAGCCCGTAGTGGGCGAGCGCAATGGCAGAAGGGCGGCGTTCGGCGAATCGCTGCAGGGAGTGGAGCGCCTGGTTCAAGTCGAAATCCGGCGGTGGCGTGGACGGGCGGAGCACTCCGGCATCGGGGAGGCGGACTCCCACCGCGTCCCCCGCGAACAGGACACCGCTCAAGCTGTCGTGCAGGCCCAAGTGGTGCTTCGCGTGACCAGGAGAGTCCACGGCCACGAGCACTCGTTCGGGACCGACGCGGATCTCGTCGCCGTCGCCCAGCACCACGATGCGCTCGGGGGCCGTCGGCTCCAGCCGGCCGTAGAGCGAGTCGAGGAGGCTCCCGTAGACCAGGGCCGCGGAGCTCACCAGTCGCGTCGGGTCGGCGAGGTGGCGCGCCCCTTTCTAGTGCACGTAGACCTTCGCGTCGGGGAACGCCTGCGCGACGTCGCCTACGCCGCCGGCGTGGTCCAGGTGGATGTGGGTCACCACCACCCCCGACAGGTCGTGCCGGCCGAGGCCGAGCTCCTCCAAGGCGCCGAGCAGCACCGGTACCGACGACTGGCTCCCGGTCTCCACCAGCACCGGTGCCGGTCCTTCGATGAGGTAGCCCGCGGTGACGCGCTGCCACCCTCCGAGGAGGGTGTCGATCTCGATCACCCCGGGCGCGATGGCTCGTGACGCCGCCGGCCGGAGGGCGCCCGCGCCTTTGGTGTGGCCGTGACCGTGGCCGCCGCCGTGACCGTGACCGTGGCCGTGGCCGTGGGTCAACTCTTGGCCACCTCGACCACCACCTTCACGTCGTCGGGCCGGCGCTCCAGCGCGTCGGACCAGTGGGCAAGCGCCACTTTGCGGCTCACGACCCGTTCGAGCCATCCGCGGTCGGCCTGGGCCAGCGCCGCTGCGGCGGCCTCGTAGTGTCGGCGGTTCGCGTTGACCGAGCCGACCACGGCCTCGTTCGACAGGACCATCGACCGGTTGAGCGCCCCTTCGTCCACCTGGATGGTCCGCCCACCCGAGGACACGCCGGTCAGGCAGACCACGCCGCCGGGCCCCACGTGCTCCATCGCGTCGAGCACCAGCGAGGAGACCCCGGTGCACTCGATCACGACGTCGGGTCCCGAGCATGCGTCGGCGATGGACCCGGTGTGGTACTGGGCGCCGAGCGCCCGGACCAAGTCGGGTTTCAACCCCGAAGCCATCTGGTCGATGACGTGGACATCCATGCCCCGCTGTACCCCGATGAGCGCTGCCAGGAGCCCGATCGGGCCGGCCCCGGTGACCACCGCCGTCTTCGGGGCCCAGTACGCCCTGCCGCCGATGCGGTCGACCTGCTCCCAGGCCTTGGCGACCACGCTGGTGGGCTCCAGCAGCACCCCGCACAGTCCGAGCGACGGGTCGACTTTGACCGCGTACTCCGGGGTGATGCGGTACTGCTCGGAGAGGTACCCGTCGTGCTGTTTGATTCCTCGTTCGGTGTACTGGCCGTTGCGGCAGAAGTCCCACTCGCCCACCGCGCAATTGGCGCAGGGCACCGGGTCGGGACGTCGGACTATCCCCACGACGAGGTCGCCGGCCGCCAGTGGTGCTGTGGCCGGTGCTTCCAGGACGCGTCCGAGCGACTCGTGGCCGAGGACCAGGCGCTCACGGCCCGGCGGCGCCCAGCCGTAGGCCCCCGAGAGGATCTCGATGTCGGTGCCGCAGATGCCGACGGCGAGCGTCTCGACCAGGACCGGACCGTCGCCCTCCGGCGGCGCGTCGACGTCGGAGAGCTCAGCGCTGCCCTGCTGGAGGGGGATGACGGTGAGTGCCTTCATGTGGACCTCCTATGGTGACCGGCCTTGGTGCTTGTCGTGTCGCCCGCGCTCGACGCCGCGCCCCGAAGGTTGCTGCCCGGATGGTCGGCGTCCGGCGAGCTCGCCGGTTCGGTGCGGTGACGGGCCAAGCTCGCGAGGCCCCGCCTGGCCCGGGAAGCCCGGCTGGCCCCGAGCGCGGCCATCAGCCCGTCGCCGACCACGCGGTGGGCGGCACCGCCGGTTCGCCCGTGCCCCACCCTCAGGAGCTCCTGGCCGGTGAGGCGGCAGGCGGTGTTCACCAGCGACACGTGGGAGAACGCCTGGGGGAAGTTGCCCACCTGGCGCCCTGCCACCGCGTCGTACTCCTCGGACAAGAGGCCGAGGTCGTTGCGCAGCGCCAGCAGCCGCTCGAACAGCGCCTTGGCCTCGTCGGTGCGCCCGATCATGTGGAGGCAGTCAGCCAGCCAGAACGAACAGGCGAGGAACGCGCCCTCCCGCCCCGACAGGCCGTCGACCGCCCCATCGTCGTCGGTGCGGTAGCGCAGGACGAAGCCGCCTTCGACCAGCTCGCGCTCGACGGCTTCGACGGTGCTGACCACACGCGGGTCGCTCGCCGGCAGGAAGCCGACCAGCGGCATCATAAGGATGCTGGCGTCCAGCCGGTCGGAGCCGTAGGACTGGGTGAACGCCTTGACCTCCGCGTTGAACCCCTTCTCGCAGACCTCGGCGTGGATCTCGTCTCGTAGCTTTCTCCAGCGGTCGAGGGGCCCCTGCAAGTCCGGCCATTCCTCCATCGTCCGGACTGCTCGGTCCACTGCCACCCAGGCCATGACCTTCGAGTGGGTGAAGTGCCGTCGGGGGCCGCGCACCTCCCAGATGCCGTCGTCAGGCTCCCGCCACCCGGTCTCGAGGAACTCCACAAGGTTCCGCTGGAGGTCCCACATCGCCCGGCTGTGGGCTCCTTCGATCCGGCTGGCCGAGTAGAGGGCCGACATGACCTCCCCGTAGACATCGAGCTGGTACTGGCCGGCCGCCGCGTTGCCGATGCGCACCGGTGCCGAGCTCTCGTACCCCGGCAGCCACTCCGCTTCCCATTCGTCGAGGCGCCGCTCTCCCGAGGTCCCGTACATGATCTGGAGCTTGGACACGTCTCCGGCCGTCGCCCGCAGCAGCCAGTCACGCCAGGCCATGGCTTCGTCGTGGTAGCCGCCGCGCATGAGCGACTCGAGGGTGAGCGTCGCGTCGCGCAGCCAGCAGTACCGGTAGTCCCAGTTGCGGTTCCCGCCCAAAGCCTCGGGCAGCGACGTGGTGGCAGCCGCCACGATGCCCCCAGTGGGCTCGTAAGTGAGGGCCTTCAAAGTGATGAGCGAGCGCAGGACGGCATCGGCATACTCGCCGCCGTAGCTGCACGACTCGCTCCAGGACCGCCACCACGACTCGGTCCCTGCTGCCGCGTACCACGGGTCGACCGGTCGGGGCGGGAGCTCGTGAGACGGGTACCAGGTGAGGAGGTACGAGACGTGGCGCCCGGCCTCGATCGTCACCTCGGACACCGTCATGAGGTGCTCGCCATGGGTCTCGGCCGTGGTCCACAGCGCAACCGCGTTCGGCCCGGACGTCGCCGTGAGCAAGCTGCCGTCGCGGGTGACCCAGGGCACCGACTGGCCGTAGTCAAAACGCACGCAGAGCTCCATGCGGACCGGCACGCTCCCTCGCACTCCCTCGACCAGCCGCACGACCTGGGGGTGCTCCTCGCGGATGGGCATGCAGTCGGTGACCCGAATGGTCCCTTCGGCCGTGTCGAACTCGGTCTCGAGTACGAGCGTGCCTTCGCGGTAGCGCCGGCGGGTGGCGGTGACGGCGCCGTCGCCGGCCGGAGCGATCTTCCAGTACCCGTGCTCAGAGGTGCCGAGAAGGCTGGCGAAGCACGCGCCCGAGTCGAAGTGGGGGAGGCAGAGCCAGTCGATGGAACCGTTCGCACCGACGAGTGCCGCGGTATGCAGGTCGCCGATCATGGCGTAGTCCTCGATCGGCAGTGGCATGCAGGCCATTCTTACCCGACTCGGCACCGTCTTCATCCGCGCCGGGGCCGGAGGCTGGCGCCGTGGTCACCCCTCAGTGCAGCCCTCCGTGCTCACCGCCGCCCCTGACCCTCGCTCCGCGTCCTTGACCCGCTGGAGGACCCCGGGCGAGGCCAGCGCGTACCCGACGCCTGTGGTGACGGTCGAGCGGGAGAAGACCACGCCGATCACCGTCCCCGAGGGCGTGACCAGCGGACCGCCCGAGTTGCCGGGCTCGACGTCGGCATCGATCTGGTAGACGTCGCGCACCACTGTGCCCTGGTTGTAGATGTCGTGGCCCACCGCGGTGAGGTTCGCCGCCACGCCGGCCGGGCCGATCACCAAAGGGCCGTCCTCGGGGAACCCGAGCACCGCCGCTTTGGTGCCACGCGTGACGAGGGAGGGATCGATGGAGAGCGGGGGGCCGAGCGGCGCCGGCGTCCGCAGGACGGCCAGGTCGAAACGAGGGTCGTAGTAGATGGGCGTGGCCGCGTACGTGCCTCCCGCCACCTGGACCTGGGTGGACGGCTCACCGGCCACGACGTGGGCATTGGTCACGACCAGACCCGGTGCCACCACGAACCCCGAGCCCTCCTGGAGGTAGCCGCACGCCTGCCCGAGGACCTTGACCATCGACGGCGAGACCTTCGCACCGACCGCGTTCGACGCCGAGGTCGACAGCACGGGCACCGGCCCCGCGTTCGGGGCGCCGAGGTCGGCGAACACCGTCGGAAATCCCGAGTCGTCGAGGTACCCCTGGGCCCGGGCCAGGAGCCCGGGCTCCGGAGGCATCACCTTCTGCACTGCCTTCAGCACGTCGGACCGCTGGATCTGCGAGCTCAGCCAGGAGAGCTGGGTCTGGGCGAGCAGGCTGGCCACGAGCCACGCCGAGACGAGGAGGGTCCCGACCGCCACCACCACGCCGAGGACCGAGTCGGCCGTCCCGAGATGGATCCGGCCGACCGCATCGTGGCTCCACGCACCGAGCATCCGCCCGCCGGCTCCGAGCACGATGGCGGGGACCAGCACACAGGCGAGGGTGACCGCCGCCCGCATGGCGGAGCTGTGCACGTGCGGCGCCAGGTTGACCGCGAGCACAAGGCCGAGCGCCAGCCCGCCGAGGAAGCCCGCGAACGTGAGGATCTGGGCC
Organism: Acidimicrobiaceae bacterium; assembly: GCA_027342785.1. Taxonomy (GTDB): domain Bacteria; phylum Actinomycetota; class Acidimicrobiia; order Acidimicrobiales; family RAAP-2; genus JAJYWF01. The sequence goes on along the minus strand of DAHWPS010000193.1, from coordinate 765 downwards.
AGGGCGCCGAGCCGCAGTCCGTGCACTGCGGCAGCGACCGCCAGGACCACGAGCACAATATCGACCACGTCCACCGGGCTGAGGGTAGACGAAGCTCCTGGCACCATCGGGTCACCACTGGCACGTGCACGGCTGCGACCAGCAGTACTGTTGTCCCCTCGTGGGGCGCGGACATGCTGAGAGCTCAAGGCGTCGGCCCTGCCGGAGCCGGTGATCCTGCGATCGGCCGCGGCCATGGTCGTCGTGGTCGGTGCCGGAGCCGCGGCTGCGGGTTGCGCCACCCGCTCGGTCACTGAGGTCTCGCGGCCCGTGCGATCGGCGCCGGCGATAGGTGTGGTGGGAGCGCCGGCACCAGCGGGCTCGGCGACCCTCACCGCCGTGGCCTGCGGCTCGCCCGAGCGCTGCTGGGCCGTGGGCGATCCGCCGGCAGGCCAGCTCACAAGTCCGGCCGCGCCCTCGACGGCGGTGATCGACGCCACCTCCGACGGCGGGTCCTCGTGGACGCTCGAGCACCTCGCGGTGTCCGGGCCCACCTCTCTCTCGGCGATCTCCTGCCCCGGGCCCACCTCCTGCATGGCGGTGGGCAGCGTCGACTCGGGAACCACCACGATCGGCGCGGTCCTCGTGACGACCAACGCCGGGAGCACCTGGCCGCCTGTCGGGCCGCCGGCGGGATCGGCGGATGTCCCCGCAGTGGCCTGCTCTTCGGCCAACCAGTGCCTGGTGCTGGCCTCTGACGGGCCTGCCGCCTGGTCGGCGTCGACC
>DAHWPS010000207.1:0-24793 GCA_027342785.1 Acidimicrobiaceae bacterium | reverse complement strand
CGATGTTCACCACGACCTTCTCGAGGCGCGGCACCTGCATCGGGTTCGCGTACGAGAACTCCTTCTGCATCGCCGGGACGACGTCGTCGTGATAGCGCCGCTTCAGGTCGCTCATCACTTCACCTCGCGCGCCAGCGGCTCGCCGCAGCGGGCACAGACGCGGACGCTCTTGCCGTTCGCCAGCGCCGTGTGGCGGACGCGGGTCGGCTGCCCGCACGACGGGCACACGACCATGACGTTGCTGATCGGCAGCGGCATCGTCTTGTCGAGGATCCCGCCCTGCTGGATCTGCGGCGCCGACTCGTTGCGGCCCTGGAGCGTGCGCGGCTTCGTGTGCCGCTTCGAGACGTTCACGCCGCCGACGATCACGTGATCCGGCCGGACCACGCGGTCCACGGTCCCGCGCTTGCCGGCGTCCTTGCCTGTCAGCACGAGGACCTGATCGCCCCTGCGGATCTCGGGCATCTTGGTCACGTGCTTCGCGACCTCGCCTGCCGGCATCTCAGAGCACCTCCGGCGCGAGGGAGACGATCCGCATGAACCGCTTGTCCCGCAACTCTCGGCCCACCGGCCCGAATATCCGGGTCCCGCGAGGCTGCTGCTGCTCATTGATGAGAACAGCGGCGTTCTCGTCGAATCGGATGTAGCTGCCGTCCGGGCGGCGCTTCTCCTTCTTGGTTCGCACCACGACACAGCGCACGACATCACCCTTCTTCACGGCTGCACCTGGGATCGCGTCCTTGACGGTCGCCACGAAGACGTCGCCGATGCTGGCGTACCGCCGGCGCGACCCTCCGAGCACCCGAATGCACAGGACTTCGCGTGCACCGGAATTGTCGGCAACCCGCAGCCTGGACTCCTGCTGGATCATCGAGCCCGCTCCATGACTTCGGCCAGCCGCCATCTCTTCAGCTTCGACAGTGGGCGGGTCTCGACGACCCGGACACGGTCACCCACTTTCGCTGCCCCCTCGGCATCGTGGACATACAGCCGCTTCGTTCGCTGCACGGTCTTGCGGTACCTCGGATGCCGCACCCGCTCCACCACGGCCACGACGATCGTGGCCTCCATCGCATCGGAGACGACGGTGCCTTCGCGCACCTTGCGCCGGTTGGGCCTGGCAGCAGCCTGGTCGTCAGCCATCAGGCCTCACTCTCCTCGTCGTCACCGTCGTCTCTGTCACCAGCGTCGCCTCCGTCAGCGTCGTCACCATGATCAGCGCCGGCGCCGGCGCCGTCGCCGGATCCGGCCTCCGAGACCTCGATCGACGCGGTCTTCGACGGTCTTGTCTCGATCGGCTCGTAGAGGCCCTCTGCTTCGAGGATCTCGCGCTCCCTCAGCACGGTGAGGGTCCGGGCGATCTCCCGCCGTACGCTGCCCATACGCGCCGTGTTGTCGAGCTGCCCCGTTGCCAACTGGAAGCGCAGGTTGAACAGCTCTTTGCGATACTCGGTCAAGTGCTCTTCGAGCTCTTCGGTCGCCATCACCGCCAGGTCCGTCGCGCCAGCCATCAGACCTGCACCTCGGCGGTACCGTGGGTCCCAGCCCTCACGACGAAGCGAGCCTTCATCGGCAGCTTCTGGATCGCCCGGTCCATTGCTTCTCGAGCCAGCACCGGTTCGACGCCGGCCAACTCGAAGAGCACTTTGCCCGGTCGCACCACTGCCACCCAGTGCTCCGGATTGCCCTTGCCGGATCCCATCCGGGTCTCGGCCGGCTTCTGGGTGACGGGGCGATCGGGGAACACCCTGATCCAGACCTTGCCGCCACGCTTCACATGGCGGGTCATGGCAATTCGGGCTGCTTCGATCTGACGGGCGGTGAGCCACCCTGGCTCCAGCGCCTGGATGCCGAAGTCACCGAACGCGACCGAGGTCCCGCCCTTGGCCGCGCCGGTCAGTCGGCCCCGCTGCTGCTTGCGGTGCTTCACCTTGCGTGGCATCAGCATCTCAATCCGCGTCCCTTCGGAAGTGAGGCGTCTCGTGGTGCTCGTGGCGGCTCCGCCGTTCGATCTCTTCTTCTTCAGCCAGGCGCCGTTCCAGCTCGTCCGGCTCAGCAGGTGGCGCGATGAGATCGCCCATGCGACTCGACGCATCCCCCGCGTCTTGCGCGCCTGGGTCATCGGCGAGCCCGGAGGCTCCGAGGTTGTCCTGGCTGTCGTCCGGCGCCGCCGTGCCATGCCCCTGCTCGGTGCCGACCTCTCGTTCGGTGCCATCGGCCTCGCTCGGAGCATGCCCGTCCACCGGCTCCACCGGCGACGCGTCATCGGCCACATCGGGCTCACCGGTGCCTGCGCCCTCGGCACCCTCGTCACCCGCCACCCGCACGCCCAGGCCAGGCTCGCCCAGGTCTGAACGGCGCCGCCCGCCCCCGGCGGTAATGAGGCGGCGAGGTCGGCTCTGCCCGGACGTCTCCCCCACGGCCATCGCTGCTTCCCGGGTGATCTTCTCGTCCGTCGACACCTTGTAAGGGAGGATGTCCCCCTTGTAGATCCAGACTTTCACTCCGACGCGCCCCGAGGTCGTCCGCGCCTCACGAAATCCAAAGTCGATGTCCGCTCGTAGGGTGTGCAAAGGGACCCGACCTTCACGGTACGACTCCTTGCGGGACATCTCGGCCCCCCCGAGCCGGCCCGAGCACTGTACCCGCACCCCCTGGGCACCTGCTTTCTGGACGGTTTGGATTGCCCGCTTCATCGCCCTTCGGAAGGCCACCCTCCGTACAAGCTGGTCACATATGCCTTGTGCGATCAACGCCGCGTCCAGCTCCGGCTGCTTGATCTCCTGGATGTTGAGCTGGATCCGGTTGGGCAGTCCGGTGATCTCCTCGAGCTTCTTCTTCAATCGATCAGCTTCGGCCCCCCGTCGGCCGATGACGATCCCGGGTCTGGCCGTGTGGATGTCGATGCGAAGGCGATCACGGGTTCGCTCCACCTCGATGCGGCTGACCGCGGCCGCCTCGAGCTGCGACATCAGGTAGTCGCGGATCTTCCAGTCCTCGACGACGAAGTCGCGGTAGTGACGGTCTTCGAACCAGCGCGACTTCCAGTCGGTCGTCACGCCGAGACGGAACCCGTAGGGGTTGACCTTCTGGCCCATCTATTCGCCCTTCTCCTCGTCGCCATCCTCATTCGTCACCGAAGCGGAAGCCTCCGAGGCCTCGGAGGCCTCCGAGGTCCCGGCCTCTTCTCCATCGGAAGCGGCCTCCACGGTCTCGGTGTCACCTTCACCCAGGTCCTCGACCTCGTTTTCCAACTGGTCCTCGAGGTCCTCCCCCGCCGTCTGCTCGGCCTCTTCTTCGGCCACCTCCTGAGCGTGACGCCGTCGCGCCAAGCGACCGGCCAAGTCCGCCCTCCTGCGTGACTCCGAGACCCGGCGCGCCCTCTGGCTGCCTGCAGCCTCGCGCGCGGCCCTCCTGCGGACCAGGCGCTCGTCGGGCATCCGGCTCACGATGATGGTGACATGGCAGGTGCGCTTGCGGATCCGGCTTGCCCTGCCTCTTGCTCGAGGCCGCCACCGCTTGAGGGTGGCTCCTTCGTCGGCGAAGCACGCGGAGACGTACAGCTCCTCGCTGTCGAGCCCGTCGTTGTGGACGGCATTGGCAACGGCCGATGCCAGCACCTTGCCCACCACTGCCGCCGCCTCGCGTTCGGTGGTGCGCAGGATCTCGGCAGCTCGGTCGACGTCCTCACCCCGGATGAGGTCCAGGACCTGGCGGGCCTTGGACGCGGACATCCCGAAGTGGCGCAGCACGGCCTTGGTCCCGGGTCGCTCGTTGGTCTTGATCCCAGGCACGCTCAGCGCCTCCCGGCCCGCTCTTGCCCGGCGTGATATCGAAACGTCCTCGTCGGCGCGAACTCACCGAGCTTGTGCCCCACCATCGACTCGGTCACGTACACCGGGACGTGGCGTCGACCGTCATGAACGGCGATCGTGTGCCCGACCATGTCGGGGATGATCGTCGATCGGCGTGACCAAGTCTTGATCACTCGCTTGTCGCCAGAGGCGTTGAGCGCGTCGACCTTCTTCAGAAGGTGATCGTCGACGAAAGGACCTTTCTTCAGGCTGCGTGGCATGGTGGCTCAACCCCTCCTGCTACCGCCGCGCCCCGCGGGTGCGCCGGCGGCGGACGATCATCTTGTCCGAGTCCTTGTGGCGGGACCTGGTCCGTCCCTCCGGCTTGCCCCACGGCGACACCGGATGGCGACCTCCCGAAGACTTCCCCTCACCACCACCCAGCGGGTGGTCCACCGGGTTCATGGCCACACCACGGGTCTGCGGACGGACGCCTTTCCAACGGTTCCGTCCCGCCTTGCCGATCTTGATCAGCTCGGCCTCGGAGTTCCCGACGACCCCAAGCGTCGCCCGGCAGTCGATGGGCACGCGGCGCATCTCGGTGGACGGAAGGCGAAGGGTGGCAAAGGAACCTTCCTTGGCCACGACCTGAATGCTCATCCCAGCACCTCTTGCCAGCTTGCCGCCCCCACCGGGACGGAGCTCCACGTTGTGGACAACCGATCCGACGGGGATATAACGAAGCGGCAACGCGTTCCCCGGGCGGATCTCCGCCCCTTGCCCGTTCTGCAGGCGGTCACCGACCTTGACCCCGGCGGGCGCCAGGATGTAGCGCTTCTCACCATCGAGGTAATGGAGCAGCGCGATGCGGGCGTTCCGGTTCGGGTCGTACTCGATCGAAGCCACCTTGGCCGGGATCCCATCCTTGTCCCGGCGGAAGTCGACCACCCGGTACTGACGCTTGTGCCCTCCGCCACGGTGACGGGCGGTTTTGCGACCCCGGTTGTTCCGGCCGCCCGAACGCGTGTTGGAGACCACCAACGTCCGCTCCGGAGTAGAGGTGGTGATCTCGGAGAAGTCGGAGACGGTCTGGAAGCGCCGCCCGGGACTGGTGGGTTTACGGGATCGAAGGGGCATGGATCTCTCAGCTCTCGAAGAGGTCGATCTTGTCGCCGGGGTGAAGCGTCACGATGGCCCGCTTGGTATCAGGGCGCCGGCCTCGGGTGTTGGTCCTCCGGTTACGGGTGGTCTTGCCTTTGCGATTGAGCGTGTTCACCTTGTCCACCTTCACCCCGAACACCTGCTCGACGGCGTGGCGCACGTCGATCTTGGTCGCCTTGGGGTCGACCACGAACACGTAGACGTTGCGGTTCATGAGGCTGTAGGTCTTCTCGGAGATGACCGGGCGCCGGATCACGGTCGTGGCGTCTTTCATGGCTCCCCGTCCTCGCCCTCGGCCATACCTTCATCCAGGTCCGAGCTCCCCTCCACCAACGCCTCACCGAGGTGATCCCCCTCAACACCAGACCGGGTCTCGCCGGGCAGCGCCGCGCCGGGCAGCGTCTCGTCAGTGAAGACGACCCAGTCGTTCCGCAGCACGTCGTGGGCCGAGAGCTCGCCGGACAGCACCGTCTGCACATGGCCCAAGTTGCCAAATGACCTCTCGGCCACCACGTCATCGCTACCCAGGACCACGAGCACCCGCCCAGAGAGACCGAGCGCCGACAGCGCGGCCAGGGCTGCCTTGGTCTTCGGGACATCCCAGCCCCATCGATCCACCAGGGCGACGCGCTCGGCGGCAGCGCGGTCGGAGAGCGAGGACAAAAGGGCCAGCCGGACCATCTTCTTGGGCGTCCGCTGCCGGTAGCTGCGCGGCTTGGGTCCCAGTGCCACTCCACCGCCCGACCAGCTCGGCGACCTGGTCGAACCCTGGCGGGCCCGACCGGTGCCTTTCTGCCGGAACGGCTTGGATCCACCGCCGCGCACTTCTGCACGGGTGCGCGTCGACTGGGTGCCGCGCCGGGCCGCCGCGAGCTGGGCGGTCACGACCTGGTGCATGACCGATGGGTTGGGGGTGATCCCGAAGACCGTCGGCTCGAGCTCGACCAGCCCGAGCTCTTTACCGGTGACGTCGCGGCGCTGCACCGAACGGGTCACGGGCTCTGGACGTTCACGCCGGACGGGACCACGCAGGAGACCAGTGGTGCTCATCGTCGACCGCCATTGTTGGACGCGGGCGTCTTCACCGAGTCCCGCAGCACGACCACCGACCCGCGGGAACCGGGGATCGCACCTTTGATCAAGACGAGCTGGCGTTCGGGGTCAGCCGACACCACTTCGAGGTTGAGGGCGGTCACCTGACGGCCCCCCATCCGCCCGGCCATCCGGGTCCCCTTGAAGACCCGTGACGGGGTGGCACAAGCTCCGATCGAGCCGGGCACGCGATGGGACTTGTGGTTGCCGTGGGACGCGCCTTGCCCTTTGAAATTATGCCGCTTCATGCCCCCGGCGAAACCTTTCCCCTTGCTCACGGCGATGGCGTCGACGCGCTCACCGGCGCTCAGGATGTCGGCGGTGATCTCTTGCCCGACTTCGTACGGAGCCACGTCGTCGATCCGGAGCTCGACGAGCGACCGACCAGGGTCCACCCCGGCTCGCTCGAAATGCCCCAGCTCGGGCTGGGTGAGCGTCGACTTCCGGCGGAAGCCCCAGGTGACCTGCAGGGCGGAGTACCCCTCGCGCTCGGGGGTCTTCACCTGGACCACGCGGACGGGCGCGACTCTCACCACCGTCACCGGTACGGCGCGTTGCTGGTCGTCCCAGACCTGGGTCATGCCGACCTTCTCGCCGACGATCGCCTTGGTAGCCACGTGCTCTGCTCGCTCCCTGCTGCACACCCGGTCTCCCGGACGCACGCCAACGCTCCGCCCGGGATCCCCGAGCGGAGCGCTCGAATGTCGTGGCCCGAGGTCCCCGTTCCCACACAGGAACGGGCGCTCAGGCACATCTCAATGGTCCGGCACGGCCGAGCCGTGCCTTGGGTCCGACGACGCCACCCGGACATTCCTGCTGGAATGCCGCTGAGCATCGCTGCGACCCGGGGTGTCACGCTACACCATCAGCGGGCTCCCTGACAAAGCGCCTTCGGCGCCAGGGGGGCCGCGCTGCGTTCGCCGTGGCCTGTCCAGGATGCCTCAGGTCGTCTGGATCTTGATCTCAGGTCGTCTGGATCTTGATCTCGATGTCGACGCCTGCGGGAAGGTCCAGCCGCTGGAGCGAGTCGACGGTCTTCGGGGTGTGCTCGACGATGTCGACCAACCGCTTGTGGACCCTCATCTCGAAGTGCTCGCGGCTGTCCTTGTACTTGTGCGGAGAGCGGATCACCGTGTAGCGGTGCTTGTCCGTGGGAAGGGGAACCGGGCCCTGGACCTTGGCTTGGGTCCGCAGCACGGTCTGGACGATCTTCTCCGTCGACTGGTCCAAGACCTCGTGGTCGTAGGCCTTGAGGCGAATCCGTATCTTCTGGCGGGGCCCATCGGCCATGTTCGGCTCTTTCTCCTGCTCTCTGTTCTCGCTCCCGGGTTCGGTCCCGGTCCCTGTGTCGCTCCCGGTTCCGGGCTCGGCCTCGCTCCTGTTCCCGACCAGAAACCGGTCCCGGGCTTGGGGCGAGGTTACTTGAGGATCTTGGTGACCCGCCCCGAAGCCACCGTGCGCCCACCCTCTCGGATGGCGAACCGCAGCCCCTCGGTCATGGCAATGGGCTTGCCCAATGCCACGGTCATGTCGGTGTTGTCGCCGGGCATGACCATCTCGGTGCCCTCGGGCAGGGTGATGGTGCCGGTCACGTCGGTGGTGCGGAAGTAGAACTGGGGCCGGTAGTTGGAGAAGAACGGCTTGTGCCGGCCACCCTCTTCTTTGTTGAGCACGTAGATCGTGGCTTCGAAGTCGGTGTGAGGGGTGATGGACCCTGGCTTGCAGAGCACCTGACCGCGCTCGACGTCCTCCTTCTTCGTCCCTCGGAGTAGGGCACCGATGTTGTCACCCGCCTGCCCCTGGTCGAGGAGCTTGCGGAACATCTCGACGCCGGTCACCGTCGTCTTCTGCGTGTCCCTGAGGCCGACGATCTCGACCTCCTCGCCCACCTTGACGATGCCCTGCTCGACCTTGCCGGTGACCACGGTGCCCCGGCCCGTGATCGACATCACGTCCTCGATCGGCATGAGGAATGGCTTCTCGATGTCCCGGACGGGCTCGGGGATGTAGGAGTCGACGGCGTCCATGAGCTCGAGGATCTTCGGGGTCCACTCGGGATCGCCCTCGAGCGCCTTCAACGCGCTCACTCGGACGATCGGCGTGTCGTCGCCGGGGAATTCGTACTCGTTCAAGAGCTCTCGGACCTCGAGCTCGACCAGGTCCAGCAACTCTTCGTCGTCCACCATGTCGGCCTTGTTGAGCGCGACCACGATGTAGGGAACGCCCACCTGGCGAGCCAGGAGCACGTGCTCGCGGGTCTGGGGCATCGGCCCGTCGGCCGCCGAGACGACCAAGATGGCCCCGTCGACCTGGGCGGCGCCGGTGATCATGTTCTTGATGTAGTCGGCGTGCCCGGGCATGTCGACGTGCGCGTAGTGGCGGTTGGCCGTCTCGTACTCCACGTGGGCGATGGAGATGGTGATACCCCGCTGCTTCTCTTCAGGCGCCCGGTCGATCTGGTCGAAAGGCGTGAACGAGGTGTTGGCGTTGGTCTCGGACAGCACCTTGGTGATGGCCGCCGTGAGCGTCGTCTTCCCGTGGTCGATGTGCCCCATCGTCCCCACGTTGATGTGGGGCTTGGACCGCTCGAACTTCTGCTTGGCCATCTGAACCTTTGCTCCTTGATCTGGGGCGGCGCCCCCTCGGGCCCGCCTCGGCGGTCACCCGCCGCTGCCTCGTGACGTCTCTGGCTGCACCGACCGGACCCAGGGGTCCGGTGCGGCCTTACTCTCCTCGTGCCCGGGCCACGATCTCCTTGGAGATCGCGTCGGGCACCTCGCTGTAGGAATGGAACTGCATCGTGTAGGTGGCACGGCCCTGCGTGCGAGAACGCAGGTCGGTAGCGTAGCCGAACATGTCGGCCAGCGGTACCAGGGCCCTCACCACGTGGCTGCTCCCACGCTGCTCCATGCCCTCGATCCGGCCCCGGCGGGAGGAGAGATCACCGATCACATCGCCCATGTAGTCCTCGGGCGTCACCACCTCGACCGCCATGACCGGCTCGAGGAGCACCGGGCGGGCAGCCCGGATGGCCTCTTTGACGGCGATCGACCCGGCGATCTTGAAAGCCATCTCCGAGGAGTCGACGTCGTGGTAGGAGCCGAAGGTGAGGGTGACCCGGATGTCCACCGTGGGGTAGCCGGCCAGGACCCCCGCCGTCAGTGCTTCTTGGATCCCCGCGTCGACCGAAGGGATGTACTCCTTGGGGATCACCCCGCCGGTGATCTTGTCGACGAACTCGTAGCCTCCCCCGGGCCCGGTGGGCTCCGCGCTGATGACCACGTGCCCGTACTGGCCCCGGCCGCCGGTCTGGCGCACGTAGCGCCCTTCGATCTTGTCCACCGCCTTGCGGATGGTCTCCCGGTAGGCCACTTGCGGCTTGCCGACGTTGGCGTCGACGCTGAACTCGCGCAGCATCCGGTCCACCAGCACCTCGAGGTGGAGCTCGCCCATCCCCGAGATCACGGTCTGGCCCGTCTCCTCGTCGGAGCGCACACGGAAGGTCGGGTCCTCCTCGGAGAGCGAGTACAGCGCCCGCGAGAGCTTGTCCTGGTCGGCTTTGGTCTTGGGCTCGACGGCCACGTGGATGACCGGTTCAGGGAAGGTCAGGGCCTCCAGGACGATCGGGTGCGCAGGGTCCGACAGGGTGTCGCCCGTGGTGGTCTGCTTGAGGCCGACGGCGGCGACGATGTCGCCGGCGAAGCAGGCATCCTTGTCCTCCCGGTGGTTCGCGTGCATCTGGAGGAGCCGCCCGATCCGCTCGCGCTTGTCCTTGGTGGTGTTCATCACCGTGGCGCCCTTCTGGAGGGTGCCCGAGTACACCCGGAGGTAGGTCAGCTTGCCGACATAGGGGTCGGTCATGATCTTGAATGCCAGGGCGGCGAACGGCGCCGAGTCCTCGGCAGGCCGCTCGAGGACCTCGTCGTCGTGACCGGGCCGGGTCCCCGGCGTCGGCGGGAGATCGAGCGGGCTAGGGAGGTAGTCGACGACGGCGTCGAGCATCGGCTGGACACCCTTGTTCTTGAATGCCGAGCCGCAGAGTACCGGGACGGCCTCGCTCGACAGGGTGGCGGTGCGCAGTGCCCGGCGGAGGTCGTCGGCGGTGATCTCTTCGTCCGCCAGGTACTTCTCCATGATCCCGTCGTCGTAGTTCGAGAGGACGTCGACGAGCTGGTGGCGTGCGGAGTCCGCTTCGGCGGCCAGCTCCGCGGGGATGGGCTCTTCCTCCCACTTCTCGCCCATGCCGTCGTCCCACACCAGCGCCTTCATCCCGAGCAGGTCGATCACCCCGCGGAAGTCCCCCTCGGATCCCACCGGGAGCTGGACCACGGCCGGCTGGGCGTCGAGACGGTCACGGATCATCTCGACCGTCCGCTCGAAGTCCGCCCCTACCCGGTCCATCTTGTTCACGAAGCAGATCCGGGGCACGTGGTACTTGTTGGCCTGACGCCACACCGTCTCGGTCTGCGGCTCGACGCCGGCGACGGCGTCGAAGACCGCCACGGCGCCGTCGAGCACCCGCAGGGAACGCTCCACCTCCACGGTGAAGTCGACGTGGCCAGGGGTGTCGATGATGTTGATCCAGGTGTCCCGCCAGCGGCACGTGGTCGCTGCCGACGTGATGGTGATGCCCCGCTCCTGCTCTTGGACCATCCAGTCCATCGTGGCCGCGCCCTCGTGGACCTCGCCGATCTTGTAGTTGCGTCCGGTGTAGTAGAGGATCCGCTCGGTCGTCGTGGTCTTGCCCGCGTCGATGTGGGCCATGATCCCGATGTTGCGGGTTCGGGCGAGGGGGAATTCGCGGTTCGGTACTGGGTCAGCCATGGTGCTCCTGATCGACGGTGGGGGCGACTACCAGCGGTAGTGGGCGAAGGCCTTGTTCGACTCGGCCATCTTGTGAAGGTCCTCGCGGCGCTTCACCGCCGCGCCGACGCCGTTCGACGCGTCGAGGATCTCCGACGCCAAGCGCTCGGCCATCGTCTTCTCACGCCGCTGGCGGGCATAGCCGGTGAGCCATCGTATGGCCAGGGTCGTCGCCCGGCGTGGGCGGACTTCGACCGGCACCTGGTAGGTCGCACCACCCACCCTGCGGCTCCGCACCTCGAGCTCGGGCCGGGTGTGCTCGACAGCACGCTTGAGCACGCCGACGGGGTCCGACCCGGCGCGTTCCTCGACGAGGGTGAGCGCGCCGTAGACGATGCGCTCGGCGAGGGTCCGCTTGCCGCGGGTGAGCACCTTGTTGACGAACTGGGTCACCAGCACCGAGTGGTAGACGGGGTCGGGCTGGAGCTCTCGGCGGGTTGCCGGGCCGTTGCGGGGCATTTCAGGACTCCTTCTTGGCCCCGTAGCGGCTGCGGGCCTGGCTGCGCTCGCGGACGCCCGAGGTGTCGAGGGCACCGCGGATCACCTTGTAGCGGACACCGGGCAGGTCCTTCACCCGGCCACCTCGGACCAGCACGATGGAGTGCTCCTGGAGGTTGTGCCCGACACCGGGGATGTACGCCGTGATCTCGACGCCGCTCGTGAGGCGGACACGGGCGACCTTGCGGAGGGCCGAGTTGGGCTTCTTCGGGGTGGTCGTGTAGACGCGGGTGCACACGCCCCGTCGCTGGGGCGCGCCCTTGAGAGCCGGGGTCTTGGTCTTGGTCGTCTTGGCCTGCCGTCCTTTGCGGACGAGCTGGGCGATCGTGGGCACGCGCTACCTCTGCGAATCGATTGCCAGGTGCGCCGACCGGCCTGCAGACCCGAACGAGCGGGTCACGGCGGCCGACAGCCCGATCATGCTAGGACAAGCGGGGTCGGCGGGCAAGCCCGGGCGCGCTCGCTCGGGCATCAGGCTTCGGCCTCGAGCGGACCGGCTGCCCCCGGGTGCGCCTTCGCCGGCGATCCCGAAGACTGCCCGGGCGCACCTGGGTCACCCTCGCCGGCGGGCGCCTCTCCCTGCCAGCTCGCGTCGATGGACGGGTCGAAAGGCTCGTCGTCGACAGCGTCGAGCTCCAGGCTGTCCCCACCGACGTCCCGGAGCCAGGCTGCCAGGTCGTCGGTGCCCGCGCCCGAGCGCTCTCCCCAGAAGGGAACGGCCTCTGCGTCGGGCATCTCCAGCTTGATGGTGCGGTAGTTCTCCATGCCAGAACCCGCCGGGATGAGCTTGCCGATGATGATGTTCTCTTTCAGGCCGAAGAGCTGGTCGGAGCGGCCTTCGATGGCAGCTTCGGTGAGCACCCGGGTCGTCTCCTGGAACGACGCCGCCGACAGCCAGCTGTCGGTCGCCAAAGAGGCCTTGGTGATCCCCATCAGCTCGGGACGGCCCTCAGCCGGCCGCTTGCCTTGGTTGAGCAGGTCGTTGTTGACCGCGGTGTAGATCTGCCGGTCCACCCGCTCTCCGGGAAGGAACGGTGCGTCGCCCGGCTCGGCCACGAGCACCCGGCGCAGCATCTGGCGGACGATGAGCTCGATGTGCTTGTCGTGGATCGAGACCCCCTGGTCCCGGTAGACCTTCTGCACCTCTTCGACCAGGTACTGCTGGGTGTCGCGGATCCCCTTGACCTCCAGGAGCTCCTTGGGGTCCTTCGGCCCTTCGACCAGGGAGGCACCCGGCTCGACCTCCTGGCCGTCGGTGACCTCCAGGTGAGCCCGGGTCGAGACCAGCGACGTTTCCTCGGTGCCGTCGTCGGCGACCACCGTGATCCGGCGACCGCCCTCCTCGTCTTCGATGCGCACGACACCCGAGCGGTGGACCAGCACGGCGGCGCCCTTGGGGGTCCGGGCTTCGAACAGCTCGACGACCCGGGGGAGCCCGTGGGTGATGTCCTCTCCGACAACCCCGCCGGTGTGGAAGGTCCGCATGGTGAGCTGGGTCCCCGGCTCGCCGATGGACTGGGCGGCGATCACCCCCACGGCTTCGCCGAGCTCGATCATCCTCCCGGTGGCCAGTGACTGGCCGTAGCAGGCCGCGCAGATCCCATGAGTCGCCTCGCAGGTGAGGACCGACCGCACCCTGATCCGGTCCACGCCGGGGTCGTCGCGCACCAGCGCCACCACGTCGTCGGTGAGCAGCTCGCCGGCCTCGATGGTGGTCCCGTCGGACAAGGTGACCGGCGCAGCCAGGAGCCGTCCGTACGCGCGGGTCTCGAGGTAGGAGCGCTTGCCGGGCCCGTCGGGCTCGACACCTTCGATCCAGATGCCGAGGGCCGTGCCGCAGTCTTCCTGGCGCACGATGAGCTCTTGGGCCACGTCCACCAGGCGCCTGGTGAGGTAGCCCGAGTCGGCGGTCCGCAACGCGGTGTCGGCCAGGCCCTTGCGGGCGCCGTGGGTCGAGATGAAGTACTCGAGGACCGACAGGCCCTCACGGAACGAGGACTTGATCGGACGGGGGATCATCTCGCCTCGTGGGTTCGAGACCAGCCCCTTCATCCCGGCGATCTGGCGGATCTGCTGGGCGTTGCCCCGAGCACCCGAGTCCACCATCATGTCCAACGGGTTGAACGACAGGCCGGCCAGCGCCTGCTCCATCGCTCGCCCCACCTCCGAGTTGGCCGACGTCCAGATCTCGATCTCCTTCTGGCGCCGCTCGTCGTCGGTGATGATCCCGCGCTTGAACTGGCTCTCGGCCTTCTCGGCCTCTTTCTCGTACCGGTCGAGGATGACCTGCTTCTCCGGCGGGGTCCGCACGTCGTCGATGGAGATCGTGAGGCCCGACTGGGCGGCGAAGCGGAACCCGAGCGCCTTGACCCGGTCGAGGCTCTCGGCGACCACGTGCTTGGGGTACCCGGCCGCCAGCTCCTCGACGATCGTACCGATCGGAGTGTTCCGTTTGCCGACCACGTCGTTCACGTAGCGGAACCCTTCCGGCATGGCTTCGTTGAAGAAGAGCCGCCCCGGCGTGGTCTCCACCTCGAGCGGCGTGCCTTCATCGGCGGTGGTCATACCGGCTGCCTCCAGGCGGCGGTGGAGGGACGAGCCGGGCTGGGGGCGCATGGTGATGCGGGCGTGGAGGTCCACGGTCCCGTCGTCGAACGCCGCCTGGACCTCGAAGGGGTGCCGGAACACCCGGTGCTCTCCGGCCATGCCCTCGACGCCGAGCGTGAGGTAGTAGCAGCCGAACACCATGTCCTGGGTGGGGACGGTGATGGGCCGGCCGGTGGCCGGGGAGAGGATGTTGTTCACCGACAGCATGAGGACGCGCGCCTCGGCCTGGGCCTCGACCGACAGCGGCAGGTGCACGGCCATCTGGTCGCCGTCGAAGTCGGCATTGAACGCCGTGCACACGAGCGGGTGCACCTGGATGGCCTTGCCTTCGACGAGGACCGGCTCGAATGCCTGGATACCCAGCCTGTGTAGGGTCGGGGCCCTGTTGAGCAGGACCGGATGCTCGCGGATGACCCCTTCGAGCACGTCCCACACCTGCGGCCGCCGGCGCTCCACCATCCTCTTGGCCGACTTGATGTTCTGGGCCAGCTCGGTGTCCACGAGCCGCTTCATGACGAACGGCTTGAACAGCTCGAGCGCCATGAGCTTGGGCAGGCCGCACTGATGGAGCTGGAGGGTGGGACCGATCACGATGACCGAGCGCCCCGAGTAGTCCACCCGCTTGCCGAGGAGGTTCTGGCGGAACCGGCCCTGCTTGCCCTTCAGCATGTCCGAGAGGCTCTTGAGCGGCCGGTTGCCGGGCCCGGTGACCGGCCGGCCACGCCGCCCGTTGTCGAACAGTGCGTCGACGGCTTCTTGGAGCATCCTCTTCTCGTTGTTCACGATGATCTCGGGCGCTCCGAGGTCCAAGAGCCGCTTCAGGCGGTTGTTGCGGTTGATGACCCGCCGGTAGAGGTCGTTGAGGTCCGAGGTGGCGAAGCGCCCACCATCGAGCTGGACCATCGGACGGAGATCGGGCGGGATCACCGGGACCGCCTCGAGGATCATCGCCCGGGGATCGTTCACTCGTCGGCCGTTCTCGTCGCGCCGGTTGAACGCCGTCACGATCTTGAGCCTCTTGATCGCCTTCTGGCGCCGCTGGGACGAGAGCGGCCGCCGGCCGTCGGAGGCATCGATCATCTCGCGGAGCTTCACCTCTTCCTCGTCGAGGTCGATCCGGTCGATGAGCTGCTGGATGGCCTCGGCGCCCATCCCGCCTTCGAAGTACTCGCTGTAGCGCAGGCGCAGCTCGCGCCAGAGGAGCTCGTCTTCGAGGATCTTGCGCGGGTGGAGGTCTCGTAGCTCGTCCAGGGACCTCCTGGCCAGCTCCACCTCGTCGGCTGCCCGCTCCCGGATGGCGGCGATCTCCTTGTCGACCGCCTTCTGGCGAGCTTTCAGCTCGGCCTCGCGCGCACCCTCGCCCTCGAGGCCGCGCAGCTCCTCTTCGAGGGCCTTGAACCGGCGGTCGATGTCGAGGTCTCGCCGGCGCTCGATGTCGGCCACCTCTTCGAGGAGCTCGGCCTCGAGGTTCGGCAGGTCCTGGTGCCGCTTGTCCTCGTCCACCCAGGTGACCAGGTTGGCTGCGAAGTAGATGACTTTCTCAAGTTGCTTGGCCTTCAGCTCCTCGCGGGCCTCGGTGCCCATGAGCAAGTACGCCAGCCAGCTCCTGGTGCCCCGCAGGTACCAGATGTGCACCACCGGCGCGGCCAGTTCGATGTGGCCCATGCGCTCGCGCCGGACTTTCGACCGGGTGACCTCGACCCCACAGCGCTCGCAGATGATGCCCTTGAAGCGGACGCGCTTGTACTTGCCGCAGTAGCACTCCCAGTCCTTGGTGGGACCGAAGATCTTCTCGCAGAAGAGGCCGTCCTTCTCCGGGCGCAGCGTCCGGTAGTTGATGGTCTCGGGCTTCTTCACCTCGCCGTTCGACCAACCGCGTATGGAGTCCCCGGTGGCCAAGCCGATCCGGAGCTGGTCAAAGGTGTTCACGTCCAGCGCCATCAGGTGAAGCTCCTCTCCGCGGCACGCCGCGCGTCCTCTTCGTCCGAACCGCGTTCCGGCCTGCTGATGTCGATCCCGAGCTCCTCGGCCGTCCGGAAGACGTCCTCGTCGATCTCGTGCATCTCGATCTGGGCACCGTCGACCGAGAGGACTTCGACGTCCAGGCAGAGCGACTGCATCTCTTTGATGAGGACCTTGAAGCTCTCTGGGATGCCCGGCTCGGGGATGTTCTCGCCCTTCACGATGGCCTCGTAGACCTTCACCCGCCCGAGCACGTCGTCGGACTTGATCGTGAGCAGCTCCTGGAGGGCGTACGCCGACCCGAAGGCTTCGAGGGCCCACACCTCCATCTCGCCGAACCGCTGGCCGCCGAACTGAGCCTTGCCGCCCAGCGGCTGCTGGGTGATCATCGAGTAGGGGCCCGTCGAGCGGGCGTGGATCTTGTCGTCCACCAAATGGGCGAGCTTCAGGATGTAGACGTAGCCCACCGAGATCGGGTTGTCGTACGGCTCCCCGGTGCGCCCGTTGAAGAGCTGCGCCTTGCCGGTCGGCTCGATCTGGACTTCGCCGTCCGCGGAGTCGGGGTTGAGGCGCTTGAAGATCTGCTGGATCGTGGGGTGACGCCCCGCGTCCTCCTCCTCGTCCCAGTGGGCCCCGTCGAACACCGGCGTGGACACCCAGACCGCGGGCACGGTCCGGGGGCGGGTCTTGCGGCTCGCGCCGTCCGCCCGGCCGCTCGTGCCGACGCCCTCTTCCACCGCGACGCCGTCCCAGCCATGGCGGGCGGCGTAGCCGAGATGGGACTCGAGCACCTGGCCCACGTTCATCCGGCTTGGCACGCCGAGGGGGTTCAAGATGATGTCCACCGGCGTCCCGTCGGCCAGGAACGGCATGTCCTCGACCGGGAGGATCTTGGAGATCACGCCCTTGTTCCCGTGGCGACCGGCCAGCTTGTCTCCCTCGGAGATCTTGCGCTTCTGGGCCACGTACACCCGGACCAGCTCGTTGACCCCCGGCGGGAGCTCGTGGGAGTCCTCGCGCGAGAAGACCCGGACGTCGATGACCTTGCCCTCCTCGCCGTGGGGGACCTTCAGGCTCGTGTCACGCACCTCGCGGGCCTTCTCGCCGAAGATGGCTCGGAGCAGGCGCTCTTCGGGCGTCTGCTCGGTCTCTCCCTTCGGGGTGACTTTGCCCACCAGCACGTCGCCGGGCCCGACCTCTGCCCCGACGCGGATGATGCCTCGGTCGTCCAGGTCGGCCAAGGTCTCCTCGGACAGGTTCGGGATGTCTCGGGTGATCTCCTCGGCCCCGAGCTTGGTGTCGCGGGCGTCGACCTCGTGCTCCTCGATGTGGATGGAGGTCAGGACGTCGTCGCGTACGAGACGCTGGGAGAGGATGATCGCGTCCTCGTAGTTGTAGCCCTCCCACGGCATGAAGGCCACCAGCAGGTTCTTCCCCAGCGCCAGCTCTCCGTGGTCGGTGGAGGGCCCGTCGGCCAAGAGGTCGCCGGTCGAGACCTTCTGGCCCTCGTCGACGAGAGGCTTCTGGTTGATCGAGGTGTTCTGGTTGGAACGCCGGAACTTCGCGAGACGGTAGATCTTGCGGCCCAACGGGTGGCCGAGCCGGTCTTTCTGGCCAGCTCTGTACTCGACCACGATCTGGTCGCCGGAGACCTCGGTGACCGTGCCGTCGCCTTCGGCCAGGATCACGTCGCCGGCATCCCGGGCGGCCCTGGCCTCGACGCCCGTGCCGATGTAGGGAGCCTCGGGCACCACGAGGGGCACGGCCTGCTTCTGCATGTTGGCACCCATCAGCGCGCGGTTGGCGTCGTCGTGCTCGACGAAGGGGATCAGGGCCGTCGACACCGAGACGATCTGCTTCGGCGACACGTCCATGAGGTCCACCTCGGCCGGAGGCACGTAGTCGATCTCGCTCGTGGTGCCGTAGGTGGTGGTGGCCACGCCGACGCGCACACCGGTGCCCTGGGGCCCGCGCCGGACGAGCACGCGATCTTCGGTGAAGCTCCCCTTGGCGTCGACCGGCGCGTTGGCCTGGGCGATGACGTGCTCCTCCTCCTCGTCGGCCGCCAGGTAGATGATCTCGGAGGTCACCCGGCCGTTCTCGACCTTGCGGTACGGGGTCTCGATGAACCCGTACTCGTTGACCCGTCCGTAGGTGGCGAGCGCACCGATCAGACCGATGTTCGGGCCTTCGGGGGTCTCGATCGGGCACATGCGCCCGTAGTGGGAGCTGTGGACGTCACGGACCTCGAAACCAGCCCGCTCACGGGAAAGCCCACCGGGTCCGAGGGCCGAGAGGCGGCGCTTGTGAGCGAGGCCCGAGAGGGGGTTGTTCTGGTCCATGAATTGGCTGAGCTGGCTCGTCCCGAAGAACTCCTTCACGGCCGCGACCACCGGACGAATGTTGATCAAGGTCTGGGGGGTGATGGCCTCGACGTCCTGGGTGGTCATGCGCTCTCGCACCACGCGTTCCATCCGCGAGAGCCCGACCCTCACCTGGTTCTGGATGAGCTCGCCGACCGAGCGGATCCTGCGGTTGGCGAAGTGGTCCTGGTCGTCGATGCGGTACGTCGAGTCACCGTCGGCCATGTGCAGGGCGAGGTGGAGCATGTAGGTCGCCGAGGCCAGGATCTCCGAAGGGCTGAGCACACCCTGGCCGGGTGCCGGACGCTCCAGGTCCAGCCCGAAGAGCTCCGCGATACGGTCGATCTCGGGGCCGAGCTTGCGGTCGAGCTTGTAGCGGCCCACCCGGGTGAGGTCGTAGCGCTTGGGATTGAAGAAGGCGTTCTCGAAGTACTGGCGGGCGGCCTCGACCGAGAGGGGCTCGCCGGGGCGGGCCCGCTTGTAGATCTCGAGGAGGGCCTCCTCCCGGGTCGGCGCCAGGGTCTTCTCCTTGTCCCACTGCCCTTCGAGGAAGTCGAAGTGGCGCACGAAGCGCTCGAGGAACGCCTCGTCGCCGTAGCCCAGGGCACGCAGGAGGACGAACAGCGAGATCCGGCGCTTGCGGGCCACGCGGGCGCCGGCCGTGACGTCTTTGGAGGGCTTGGCCTCGATGTCCAGCTCGATCCACTCGCCCCGGTAGGGATGGATGGTCCCGGTGAAGATCGTCTTGGCGTCCCGGCCGGGCTGGAAGATCACACCGGGCGACCGCACGAGCTGGCTGACCACGACCCGCTCGGTGCCGTTCACGATGAACGTGCCCCGGTCGGTCATCATGGGGAAGTCGCCCATGAAGACGGTCTGCTCTTTGATCTCCCCGGTCGTCGCGTTCAAGAAACGCGCCCGAACGAACACCGGGGCCGCGAACGTCATGTCCTTTTCCTTGCACTCCTCCACCGTGAACTTCGGCGGGGGTCGCAGGTCGGGGTCGGACGGATCGAACTCGAGCTCCAGGCTCAGCTGACCGGTGAAGTCCTCGATGGGGCTGATGTCGCTGAAGGCTTCTGCCAGCCCCTTGTCCAAGAACCACTGGAACGAGTCGCGCTGGATCGAGATGAGGTCCGGCAAGGGCAGGACCTCGTCGATGTTGGCAAAGGAAAAGCGTTCAGGACTACGGGACCGCGTGGGCAACGGCCTACTCCTCCCAATCGGATTGCTGACAGGTCACACTGGACGGGGCTTCAGGCGTGGCCCGGCGCTCCCAACCCGCGCCGAGCCGGCGGGTCACAGAGCCGAGCTGGGCCCGGAGCGGGACGGCGACGCGCGCCATTCAGGCGGAATTACGGGCAGAGACAAAGGGAAGGGCCACGGCAACCTTCGATCTTATAGGTTTTCCCAGGAGCGAGCAACCCCGGGCAGCAACCAACGTCCCGGGTGCCGCGCCCGCGCCCCAGGTACCGGGGTCAGGCTAGGCAGCGCACCGGCCCGGGTCAAGCACCGCCCGGGAGCCGTCCCGGTCCCTACTTGACCTCGACGGTGGCTCCGGCACCTTCCAGCGCGGCCTTGGCCTTCTCGGCGTCCTCCTTGCTCACCTTCTCGAGCACGGGCTTGGGGGCGCTGTCGACCAGGTCCTTCGCCTCTTTCAGCCCCAGGCTGGTGAGGGAGCGCACCTCTTTGATGACCTGGATCTTCTTGTCGCCTGCGGCGGTGAGGACGACGTCGAACTCCGCCTGCTCCTCCTCGCTGTCGGCCGCCTCCCCGGCCGAGGCCGCCGGTGCCGCGGCCACAGCCACCGGCGCTGCGGCGGTCACGCCGAACCGCTCTTCGAAGTCTTTGAGCAGCTCGCTCAGCTCCAGCACCGACAGCTCGGCGATGCCGTCGAGGATCTGCTCTTTGCTCAGGGTTCCTGCCATGGGGATGGCCTTCCTTTCATTGTCATTCCTCGGTGTTCGAGATCTCGGGCTCGGCAGCGGGCGTTGTGCCTGCGGCCGCCTCGGGCGATGTCGCAGCGATGCCCTCGGCGTCCTCGGACCCGCTTCCCACATCTTCCGTGGGCTCGTCGGCGGCCGAGGGGGAGGCACCGTGCGCGTCCACCAGCGCCGCAAGGCCGTACGCCAGGTTCCGCGGGAGGGCCTGGAGCAGCCCGGCCATCTGCTGCAGCGGCGCCGCCATGCCCCCCGCCAGCCTGCTCAACAGGACCTGGCGCGGTGGCAGGTCCGCCAGCGCCGCGAGCTGTGCTGCCGAGAGGGGACCGCCGTCGAGGAGACCGCCTTTGACGACGAGGCTCGGCGCCGTCCTCGAGAAGTCCCGCAGGGCCTTGGCCACTGCGCTCACGTCACCCTGGACGAATGCGAGAGCCGTCGGCCCGGTGAGCAGGCTCTCCAGCGCTTCGTGGTCGCTGCCGGCAACGGCCAGGCGCACCAGGGTGTTCTTGAAGACCTTGTACTCGCCTCCAACCGCGGCAAGGCTCCGGCGGAGCTCGGCCAGCTCGGCGACGCTGAGACCGCGGTACTCGGTGACGATGGCGGCCGAGGAAGACGACAGGCGCTCGCGCACCTCGTCCACCACTGCCACTTTCTCGGGCCTCGGACTGTCCATCGCTCCTCCACCGGTCGGTTCCGCCCGGCAACTGTGCCGGGACCTCCGGGGCGACGGGCCGACGGCACCGTGCGGTGTGTCGGATCGACGACGCCTCGTCAGGCGGGCCTGGCAGGCCCCTTCGGCACCTTGCGGTGCACCGGAGATCTTCGGCGGCTCACTGTGTTCTGGTTGTGTTCCGTTCGTTCGCTGCTCGCCGCGACGCGCCGGGCGGATCGATGATCCAGCGGGATGCAAGCCTGCACCCCTGCGAGCGGGCGACATCGTAGCGGAGCCGGGGAGCCCCGGCAACCGCGGTCTGCTGCGAGCTGGTCAGACCGTGGCCAGCAGCTCTTCGTCGACCTCTCTCGCCCGCACCGGGTCGAGGTGCACGCCCGGTCCCATCGTGGTCGAGAGCGTCACCGAGCGGATGTACCTGCCCTTGGCCGACGCCGGCTTCGCCCGCACCAGCTCGTCGATGACGGCCCTCACGTTGGCCAGGAGCTGCGCCTTGGAGAACGACGCCTTGCCGACCCGCACGTGCACATTGCCCACCTTGTCCGTCCGGTACTCGACCCGCCCGCCCTTGAACTCCACGACGGCCTTTCCGACCTCGTTGGTCACCGTCCCGGTCTTCGGGTTCGGCATCAGTCCTCGTGGCCCGAGGATCCGGCCCAGCGTCCCGACTTGTCCCATCAGGTCAGGGGTGGCGATGGCCACGTCGAAGTCGAGAAAGCCCTCGTCACGCACTCTGGCCACCAGGTCATCCGCGCCGATGTGGTCCGCGCCGGCCGAACGGGCCTCGGCGGCCGCCTCGCCCGCTGCGAACACCGCCACCCGCTCGGAGCGGCCCGTGCCCGACGGCAGCGACAGCGTCCCCCGGACGATCTGGTCGGCCTTGCGCGGGTCCACACCGAGGCGCACCGCGAGCTCGACAGTCTCGTCGAAGCCGGCTCGGGCGCCGGCCTTCACGAGGTCCAGCGCCTCGGCAACTCCGTAGAGCGCCTCCCGATCGATGCCGGAAGCGACCTCCCGGTACTTCTTTCCGTGCTTGGCCATCTTCGCTCCTTCGTCGTGCTCGACCCGTACCCGCCTCGACCGGTCGTCCTCTCTACCTCGACCCGCCGCCCTCGCCCGCCGTGCCCCGCTGCCTTCTCCCCGCCGCCCTCGCCCAGGTGCCCTCTCGCCGCTGCCTCGCCCAGGTGGTCGTCAGCCGGCCACCGCGACGCCCATGGAACGGGCGGTGCCGGCGACCTGCTTCTTTGCCGCTTCGAGGTCGTCGGTGTTGAGGTCGGGAAGCTTGACCTTCGCGATGTCCTCGAGCTGGGCGGTCGTGATCGTCCCGGCCTGCTCGCGGCCAGAGGTCGCGGAACCCTTCTCCAGACCCGCGGCCTGGCGGATCAGCACCGGGGTCGGCGGGGTCCGCAGCACGAAGGTGAAGCTGCGGTCCTCGTAGATCGTGATGTCCACCGGCACCACCGACCCACGCTGGGACTCGGTGGCGGCGTTGTACTGCTTGCAGAACTCCATGGTCTGGACACCGTGAGGCCCGAGGGCGGTCCCCACCGGAGGCGCCGGGGTCGCCGATCCGGCCTCGAGCTGGATCTTCACCAATGCCAACACTCGCTTTTTCGGTGCCATCACCCTCTCCTCGTCGATCGGAAGCGCCGGCAGGAGATCCGCCGAGCGGGTCCGGGTGTCACAGCTTCGCCACCTGGCTGAAATCGAGCTCCACGGGGGTCTCCCGGCCGAAGATGTTCACCAGGACCTTGAGCTTGAGCTGGTCCTCGTTGATCTCGGCGATCTGTCCCGAGAAGTCGGCAAACGGACCTTCCTTCACCCGCACGGTCTCGTCGAGCTCGTACTCGGCTCTGGGCCGGCTGCGCTTCACCGGAGCCTCGGCCCCGTCCGCCTTCACCGGCAGGATGCTCTCCACCTCACGCCGGGACAGGGGAGTCGGCTTCGTGCCCGGTCCGACGAAGCCGGTCACGCCGGGGGTGTTGCGGATCGCACCCCAGGTGTCGTCGTCGAGATCACAGCGCACCATGAGGTAGCCGGGGAAGACCTTCTTCTGCACCGTGACCCGCTTGCCGCCTTTCAGCTCGACGACGTCTTCCATCGGGATCACGACCTCGAAGACCCGGTCCTCCATGCCTCGGGAGGCGACGACGTTCTTCAAGTTCGACGAGACCTTGTTCTCGTAGCCCGAGTAGGTGTGTACGACGTACCAGCGCCCGGGGCGGTCGTAGGCACTGGGAAGCGGCTCTTCGTCTTCCTCTTCGTCGAGCTCTGTGCCGGCGTCCAGCTCGGCGTCGGCGCCGAGCCCTGTGCCGGCATCGAGCCCGGTGTCTGCGGCGAGCCCGGTGTCTGCGGCGAGGTCGAGACCGCCCGAAGTCGGCGGTCGGTCGAGGTCGCCCGTGTCCCCGAGCGCGTCGACGACCACACCGCCCATGGTCTCGGTATCCGTTTGGGGATCGGCAGGAGAGAGGTCTGTCACTGGTACACCGTTCACTCGATCAGCATTCACTTCTGGAACATGTAGAAGATGCCCTTGCCGAACACGTAGTTCAGGGCGAAGATCAGGCTCACCATCAGCACCAACGTGAAGAAGACCACCGTGGTGTAATTGATCAGCTCGGCCCGGTTCGGCCACGCCACCTGGCGGAGCTCGTCGCGGATCTCCCGCGTGAACTGCATCGGAGACGTGCGTTGCCGGGCAGGGCGTTTGGCCGGCTGTCCGGTCGGCCTCCGGGACGCGGGCGAGCCGTCGGCCTCCATCTGGCCCTGGCGCTGCATCATTCGCTTCGTCTCTCGGTTCACCGACGCCGCTCCGGCTTTCTCGTTCTCATCGTGCCTTCGTTCGGGCTTTGGACTTTACCGGCAAGAGCAGGGCAGGAGGGACTCGAACCCCCAACCGCCGGTTTTGGAGACCGGTGCTCTACCAGTTGAGCTACTGCCCTCTGCGAGCAACCTTGCACTTCTGGTCCGGGTGCTCCATGCTCGATCCGGCTGCTTGTCGAGAAACGGAGCCACGGTCGCCGACAAGGGCAACCGGCGCCCGATCCCGACCGAACCGATGAGCAGGAGATGAGGTTAGCACCTGGTTGCCGTGCTGACCTCAGCGCGTCTCCTTGTGGAGCGTGTGGGCGCGGTCCCACCGACAGAATTTCTTCATCTCGATGCGCTCACGGTCGTTGAGCTTGTTTTTGGTCGTGATGTAGTTGCGCCGCTTGCACACCTCGCAGGCCAGCGTCACTTGGACCCGCTTCTCGTTCTTTGCCATTCACTCATCTCCTTCCGTTCCCCTGCCACCTTCGGCGAACGTTGCTCGCGGTGCCGGCACGAGGATCGGAGCCCGATCGCCCGGAATGCCCACTCCCGCCCCTCCCTTCCTGCGGCCCGACGGTCGCCTTTCAGGCTAGTAGCGGCGGCGGGACTCGAACCCGCGACAACACGATTATGAGCCGTGTGCTCTGACCAACTGAGCTACGCCGCCACGGCACACGCCGCTCTGGAGCAGCTATTCGGGTCAGCGCCGCCTGACGCCATCGAAGCTCCTTCGGCGTGTGGGCCTGGGAAAAGTATGCACCGGCTGGGGCGATACGGCAATTCGGGGTTCCCTCCCGAGGAGCACGCGACGTGGCCACCACCCGTCTGAGTGACTCCCAGTAGTGCTACCAAGCCCGGATACGGCGGACGACCCTGGGGGACCTGTTCCACTCAGGTGGAGATCGCCATGCCGACCACAGGGGCGTTCAGGCGCGTACCCCCCATCGAGCCGTGGAAGGGAGCATTGAAGCTGAAGACCCCGCCTGTGGACGCCACCTCCCAGTAGCCGCCGGTCGTCGGGTCGTCGGCCAT
>DAHWPS010000200.1:0-2924 GCA_027342785.1 Acidimicrobiaceae bacterium | reverse complement strand
TCATGTTCCCACCGCCGCAAGGTGTCGGGATGGACTCCCATCTCACGGGCAGCCACCCCAATCGGTACGAGCGTCGGCATCTCCGTGTTATACCACTGATAACCCATGTTTACACAGGTTGGGTGGAGCAGTTCTTAGCCCACTGCCGAGCAGGTGCTCCGTTAGAGCACGTCCGACGAAACCGGAAGCCCCGGCGATGGCAATGATCATCGGGACCCTTTCCCAAGCGAGGGATCGAGTATCGCAGGTCAGCAGCCAGGCCATGCCTCCGGCGCAGGTCGACGAGTGGCCCGGTCCGACCAGTCTGGCCTTGTCCCGACGAGTGGCCCGGTCCGACCAGTCGGGCATTGTCAAGGATGGCGATGAACGTCGGCCACCGCTGGTGAGCCTCCTGCAGCGCTGCCAGGTGCTGGGTGAGCCCGTCTTGGAGGTGCGCGACCGCTGGACTCGGCGATCCCATCCGGTGATCCAAGGCCTGCCGTGGGGGACGAGTCGACCGTCTGGCCGACCGCCCCCACGATCGATCTGGCCCGCATCGCCGAAGGCAGACCTCACGGCGAACCGTCACGCGCTGGGCGGTCAGGCTGATGGTGGCCCTTGCGCCACACGAGGGGTGGTTCGCGCTGTAAGAGGCCGGTGCCACCCAGCCGAGCACCTGGGCGACGGCTCCAGGACTCTGTCGCCCCCTGTTCGCGCGCGAACCAAGCCGCGAACCCTCTCTGGGATGGGCAGACGATGTCAAATGCGTCGCGCGCCGAGGCCGCGCTAGGTTCGCGAAGTGGGCCTGCTCGAAGCGGGGCGCTTCGACTCTGCTGTCGTGGCGGTTGAGCGCTCGCCCGCTGCTCTTCGCTTGGATCATCTCGCCTCGCCGGTGTGGGACCGGCTGACAGCCGACGGCGCGGTCGGGAGAAGGGCAGCATGAAGGCGCGTGGCGCCGCCCTGTTGAGCCTGTTCGTGGCTGTCGCACTCGCAGCCGGATTGACCCTCGGGACGGCCCTCGGGCCGCCGGAGCACGCAGGCGGGCTTCCTCCCCGCCAGCTCCAGGATCGTCGTTCGCCGGGGACGAGCCTCCTGACCGAGGCACAATGCCTCGCTGCACCTTCGATCCGCATGCCCTGTTACGACCCTGCCCAGATCGAGACCGCGTACGACGAGCTGCCGCTGCTCGCCAAGGGCATCGATGGACGCGGTCAGACGATCGCGATCGTGGACTCGTTCGGCTCCCCGACCATCCGAACCGACCTCGCCGTGTTCGACGCCCGGTTCCACCTGCCTGCCCCTCCGAGCCTGGACGTCATCCAGCCGGCAGGTCCTGTCCCGCGTTACAACTCCGCCACAACAACAATGGTCGGCTGGGCCGGGGAGACCACCCTCGATGTGGAGTGGGCCCACGCGGTGGCACCAGGGGCGAGCCTTCTTCTCGTCGAGACCCCGGTCTCGGAGACCGAGGGAGCAACCGGGTTCCCTCAGATCGTGGCTGCGGAGAACTACGTCATCGACCATCACCTGGGCGACGTCATCAGCCAGAGCTTCGGAGCCAACGAGAAGACCTTCACTTCTGTGGGCACGATCCAGTCACTGCGCAGCGCGTTCGTCGCGGCCGCAGCCGCAGGCGTGACCGTGGTCGCGTCGACGGGTGACACAGGCGTCAGTGATTATTCGACAGCGACAGGCAAGAGCTTCTCGACGGAGCCGACCGTCACATGGCCGGCGAGCGACCCGCTCGTCACCGCAGTTGGGGGCACTCAGCTCAGCTTGAATGCGGCGGGGCAGCGAACCGCTCCCGATCAGGTCTGGAACGACTCGTATGATCCCGCCGCGAACCGCTTCGTGTTCGGCACAGCGAAGCCCCATCCTGACGCGAGTGGCGGCGGGCTCTCGTCGGTCTTCTCGCGTCCGTCGTACCAAGCGGGCGTCGCGCAGGTCGTTGGCGATCATCGCGGGATCCCAGACATCTCGATGAGTGCCGCGTGCTCGGGTCTTGTGGACACCTACCAGAGCTTCCCGGGGCCGACACCGCCGGGTTGGTACTACGTGTGTGGCACGAGCGAGTCGGCACCGCTGTTCGCAGGGATCGTCGCGCTCGCGGACCAAGAAGCCCATCATGGTCTCGGCCTGATCAACCCGGCGCTGTACGCGATGAAGCGAATGCACGATCCTGGGATCGTGCCGGTGACGAGGGGGGACACCACGGTGTCGTTCGAGCAGGACGGCACCGAGCACACGGTGAGCGGTTACCGCGCATCGGCGGGTTACAACCTCGCGTCCGGGCTGGGCACCGTGGATGCTGCACTGTTCGTCCCCGAACTGGTGCGAGCCGTCGCACGGGTCGGCACGTCGGCCAGCTACGGCTTTCTGCCTTCGAGCGGCGTGGGCTGAGCGGCGTGGGCTGAGCACCCTGAGGACGACGACCAGGGGCGAAGAACGGAGCTCAGCCCTCCGCCGATCCGGTCTCCCTGCCGCAGCCCTTCCTGCGGACGGCTTCCCCCGGGCGGTCTCCTCGGAGGCCGAGCTGCTCGCCGATCCGATCGGGATCGGTCTCCCAGTGCCAATTCCCCGATGGGATCGCCTCATCGAGAGGGGTGTCGGGACCCAGCAGTTCGCGCACGGCTGTCTCGAGCTCTCGAGGCGTCGACGCCCCGATCGCCTGCACCGTGCCGTCGATATCGACGAAGACGTTGGTGGGCACTCCACGGATCCCCAGCTTCTCGACGAGCGTGCCTCGTTCGTCGACAAGAACGGTGCCCTTTACGCCCCAGAGCTCACAGAATGTCCGGGCCTCAGTGAACGCGTTCGTCCCCTCCCACACGTCGACGAGGATGATCTCCAGGCCAGACCGGCCTGCACGGCGACGCAGGTCTTCGATGACCGGCGCTTCCGCATTGCACGGGCCTCACCAGCTGGCGAACACGTTGACGACGTAC
>DAHWPS010000188.1:0-7097 GCA_027342785.1 Acidimicrobiaceae bacterium | reverse complement strand
GACATGAAGGCCGTGATCCAAAAGGCGGTGGATCGGCTGCAGTCGTCAAAAGACATCATCCGTGGGTTCTTCCGCTCGCCCGACCTCAGCTACATCGGCGTCGAGTGACCACTGCTCAGACTGTCCAGTAATCAACGGCCTAATTAGTAAGGGGCTGACGATCGCGAACTCGACACTCCGATCCCTCGTCCTGCCATGAGAACGCGCCGGCCACGTGAGGATGACTCGAGCCGGCGATGAAGCACATTGCCCGGCGCTTAGCTTTCTACGTCGCCGCCGCATGGGCAGCGATCACGATTAACTTCTTCGTGCCGCGGGCGATGCCTGGGAACGCGGTTGATGCCATGATGGCCCAGTTCCCACACCTCGAGCCGGGAGCCCTCAAAGCACTAGAGGCCGAGTTTGGAGTCGGATCGGACGGCTCGCTCCTACACCAGTACGGCAGCTACCTGGTCAACATCCTGCACGGCAACCTCGGAACGGATCTTACCCAGTTTCCGACGCCGGTCTCCTCGATCATCGCGTCGACGCTTCCTTGGACGCTGATTCTCGTCGGATCCGCAACGGTCATCAGCTTCCTGCTGGGCACGCTACTCGGCATCTTCGCAGCTTGGCGGCGCGGTAGCCGCTTCGACAACCTCATGCCCGGCTTCATCTTCCTACAGGCGACCCCCTACTTCTTTCTCGCGCTGCTTCTCGTAGATCTCTTTGCCGCCCACCTCCACTACTTTCCCGAACAGCGGGGCTACGACATCGGGCTTGTTCCGGGTTGGCACCTCAACTTCATAGAAAGTGCTCTGTACCACTCGTTGCTGCCGGCACTGACGATCGTAATCACCTCGGTTGGTGGCTGGATGCTCGGCATGCGCAACATGATGATCACGACGCTCGGCGAAGACTACGTGCTCTCTGCCGTCGCAAAGGGGCTTGCGCCGCGCCGGATCATGCTTGCCTATGGCGCGCGCAACGCCATCTTGCCGAGCTTCGCCGCCTTCTCGACGTCGCTCGGCCTCGTCGTGTCAGGAGCATTGATCATGGAGGTCGTCTTCGCCTACCCGGGGGTGGGCCTCTTGCTCTACAACGCGGTGACATCCAACGACTATCCGATGGTGCAGGCGCTATTCCTCATCATTTCGCTCGCCGTGCTCGGCGCCAACCTCATTGCCGAAGTGGTCTACGTCCTTGTCGATCCGCGCACCCGGACGGCAGAAGCAGCATGACGAGTGTTCGAGTCGCCCTCGTCCCCAAGGAGGGGGCATCCGCGGCAGGATCGCGCAGGCGCCTTCTCGCTCGATGGCGCCGCTTGCCGATCAAGGCGCGT
Source organism: Acidimicrobiaceae bacterium (assembly GCA_027342785.1). GTDB lineage: Bacteria > Actinomycetota > Acidimicrobiia > Acidimicrobiales > RAAP-2 > JAJYWF01. The sequence continues at coordinate 5,776 of DAHWPS010000188.1, read as the reverse complement.
GCCGGAGGCAGCATATTGGCCGCCTTCTGCATCGTCGCAATCGTTGGTCCCTATCTCGCTCCGTACGATCCAACTAGCGACATCGTGTCCGGGTTGCAAGCTCCGAGCGTGGCTCATTTGCTGGGCACGACGATGACCGGTCAGGATGTGCTTTCCGAGGTGCTGGTCGGGACGCGGGCAACGATGGTGGTCGCCTTCGCTGCGGGTGCGCTCGCCACTTGTATGGCCGCGCTGATAGGTGTAGCCGCGGGATTCCTGGCGGGATTGTGGGACGAGAGCCTGTCACTCCTCACTAACGTCTTTCTGGTCCTTCCAGCACTACCGCTTCTCATCGTGTTGCTCTCCTACAAGTCGGCCGACAGCAGCCTCGGAATCACCTTGGTGCTCTCGATGCTCGGGTGGCCGTACGGCGCTCGTCTAATTCGCGCTCAGACGTTGTCGCTTCGTCGCCGCGATTTCATAACGGCGGCCCGCGAAACCGGGGAGAGACGTCGTCGCATCCTCTGGGCCGAGATTCTCCCCAATGTAGGAAGTCTTATCGCCGTCACCTTTGTCGGCTCCGTGCTATATGCCATCAGCGCCGAGGTCGCGCTCGCTTTTCTCGGCCTGACACCGACAAGTCAATGGAGCCTGGGCACAATCTTGTACTGGGCGCAGACTGAGAGTGCACTCCAGCTTGGAGCGTGGTGGTGGTTCGTCCCGCCAGGTGTGTTCGTCGCGCTGATCGGCGCAGGACTTGTGCTCCTCAACATGGGACTTGACGAGTTGATTAACCCGCGCCTGCGAGATACGCGGCGAGGAACGGCAACTGGCGGTCGAAGCTGGCGGCCGACCGACCCGACGGTTGTGGCGCCGGACATTGCCGCTCATTCGATTGACGTGGCGCGACACGGCATCGTCTCGGCAGGAGTCACGAGATCGGAGAGCTCTGCGCCCGTCACGGGATCGCCCCAGGTTGAGCCCTCTCAACTGTTGCTCGAGGTTCGAGGCTTCTCGATCACCTACCGCTCCACGGGTGGCGCGGTAGGAGCTGTGCGCGACGTCGACCTGACGCTGCACTCGGGCGAGATCGTTGGCCTCGCAGGGGAAAGCGGGTCGGGAAAGTCCACGCTTGCGTATGGGTTGTGCAGGCTGCTGCGGCCACCCGCTGTGATCGAGGCGGGGTCGGTTAACTATCGTGGCCGGCGGTCCGGCGGCGCGCGCGTCGACCTGCTGGCCTGCTCCCCGGACGAGTTACGAGAGTTACGATGGAGCGAGGTCGCAGTCGTATTCCAAAGCGCGATGAACGCGCTCAACCCGGTGATGCGGGTCAGCGATCAGCTCATCGATGCGATCGACGCGCACGTCACACTCGGCGAGGACGCAAAGGTCGAGCGCGTCGAGCGCCTGATCGATCTCGTTGGCATTCCGCGCGATCGTATGGGCAGTTACCCGCACGAGCTCTCCGGAGGGATGCGCCAGCGCGTGATGATCGCAATGGCTCTCGTGCTCTACCCGGAGATCGTGATTATGGATGAACCCACAACGGCGTTGGACGTCGTCGTGCAGCGCGAGATCCTGTCCCAGATCATCGAGCTGCAGAGCGAGATGGGCTTCGCCGTGCTGTTCATCACCCACGACCTGTCGGTGCTCGCCGAGATGGCGACGCGCATCGCTGTCATGTACGGCGGGCGCGTGGTGGAGGTGGGCTCGACGACCGAGATGGTCGAGCGCCCCGCTCATCCATATACTCGGGCGCTGCTGCGGTCGTTTCCGTCGCTTTGGGGACCGAAGCGCGCGCTGGCAGGCATCCCCGGCTCGCCGCCAGACTTGCGCAACCCGTCGCCCGGTTGTCCCTTCGTTCCGCGCTGCAAGTACGCCGCCGCATCGTGCACCGAGGTGGCCATGTCACTGCTGCCGGTGTCAGCCGGCGAGGCCGGCCACGTGAGCGCGTGTCCCGTCATGCTCTCCCCCTCTGCAGAACACGTGGCCGAGCATGAGATCGAGACAACGTCATGAGTGACGAAGACGCAACAGGCACGGACGCTGGTGAGCAGTCGTTCGCACTGGAGGCAGTCGCGTTGTGCAAGAACTTTCGCCTGTCGCGCGGTCTACACCGCAACGTGTTGGCGGCTGTCCGGAACGTGTCGCTACGGCTGCTTCCTGGGATCGTCGTCGCTCTGGTGGGCGAGAGTGGCTCGGGCAAGTCGACGGTCGCACGGATGCTGGCGGGCCAGGAGCAGCCGACGGGTGGCGCCATCATGCTCGCCGGCCGTCCGGTGGAGCTGGGGAAGGCGCGCAACTACCTCGCGTACAAGCGCGACGTGCAGATGATCTTCCAGGATCCCTTTGCCTCGCTCAACCCGGCTCACACCGTGGGCTACCACCTGGCGCGCCCACTACGCCTGTACCAGCATGGACGGCGAGGCGCGCCGCTGCACGATGGAGTGGTCTCGCTTCTCGAACGCGTACGGCTGCTCCCCGCCGAGAACTTTCTCGCCAAGTATCCCCATGAGCTGTCAGGCGGGCAACGCCAGCGGGTGGCGATCGCGCGGGCACTGGCGGTCGGACCGCGGATCCTGCTCGCGGACGAGCCGGTGTCGATGCTCGACGTCTCGATCCGCCTCGAGATTCTGAGGCTCCTTGACAGCCTTCGACACGATCTGCAGCTCGGGATGCTCTACATCACTCACGACATCGCCTCGGCGCGGTATTTCGCAGACGAGATCCTGGTGATGTACGCGGGAGAGGTCATCGAGCGCGGACCTGCCGAGATCGTGACCCAGTCTCCGGTGCACCCCTATACCCAGCTCCTCGTGGCCTCGGCGCCCGACCCGGCCGCCTTCGCGAGACGCCGCTCGCCGGTCGTCGCGGAACATCGCGCGACCTCGCCGGGACTCGGCACGGCGGGCTGCAACTTCGCCAATCGGTGTCCTCTCGCAACCGACAGTTGCTTGGAGGAGCATCCCGTGCTCCGCAGCATAGGCACTTACCATTCAACGGCGTGCTGGCACGCCGAACGTTCTGCCGCGGCATTCAGCGCCACGGTAGAGGCCACCGGCATCACCGGCGTAGGCCATCATTCAGAAGCGACCAGGGAGGTACGTCCACATGCGTAGGTCGAGAGCACGCGGGCTTGGCGGTGCCGGACTTGTAGTGGCTGCAGGAGCGCTCCTTGCGAGCGGGGCGCTCCCGACTGCCGCTGCTGTTGCTGCAGCAAAGAGCAGCAGCACGGCAGTCCTCACGATAGGGACGCCCTATGCCACGGCGACCGACAACTTCAATCCCTACAGTGCCACGACAACGGTCTCGAGTGCCGGCATCAACTCGCTGATCTACGAGCCGCTCCTGCAGTTCAACGTCGTAAAGCCTGCTGTTCACGATTGGCTGGCAAGCTCCTACACCTGGAGCGATGCTGGAAAGAAGATTACGTTTACCATTAGAAAGGGTGTTCGCTTCTCTGACGGTCAGCCACTCACTTCGTCTGATGTGGCCTTTACCTACGAGATGATTAAGAAGAACCCCGCGCTCAACATCACGGGCATTAGCCTGACGAATGTGTCGAGTTCCGGAGACACGGTCACGCTCACCTTGCCTATGCCTGGCTATCAGGAGCTGCAGAGCCTCGCGAGTGTCTATATCGTACCCAAGTCGGTATGGTCGACCATAGCCAACCCGACTGTTTTCACGAACCCGAACCCCGTGGGGAGCGGCCCATTCGTCCTGAGCAGCTACACTCCGCAGGGCATCGTTCTGAAGCCGAACACGGCATATTGGCAGGGTGCCCCGAAGGTGTCCGAGATCGAGGTTCTCTTTGAGTCCTCGGACACCACGCTTGAGGAGGCCCTCCAGTCGGGGGCCGTGCAGTGGGCGACGGACTTCATTCCCGACGTCCAGAAGCTGTACTTGGCTAAGAGCTCGAACTTCCATTTCTGGGGGCCGCCGCTCTACGCGATCGCGCTCATTCCGAACCTGAAGGTTTGGCCGACAAATCAGCTCGCGGTTCGCCAGGCGATCAGCCTCTCGGTGAACCGTGCCGCCTGGGTCAACAAGGCGGAAACCGGTCAGGGCCAGGCCCTGACTAACCCGAGCGGGCTTCCCGCGCCATTCGACGGCTTCATTGCCTCGTCGTTGCAATCCCAGACTATACCCTTCAGTATTGCGCAGGCTCGAGCGACGCTGAAGAAGGCGGGCTTCTCCCTTGGGCCGAATGGGTACTTTGAGAAGGGTGGCAAGACGGTGAGTCTGACGCTCGCCCTTCCTTCGCCCTTCGCCGACCGGGTGGAAGCGGCTCAGCTGATGGTGCAGAGCATGAAGAAGGCCGGAATTGACGCGACGTTCCAAGGCACGTCACCGGCCGCTTGGCGGGCTGACCTCGCGAGCGGCAACTTCCAGCTCATGCCGGACTTCGCGACGACGTCACTGGGCATCACTCCGTACGAGGAGTACCTGCACCTTCTCGACAGCTCGCTGACCGCGCCGATCGGCAAGGCGGCCTCCGGAGACTACGAGAGGTTGTTCTCGCCATCGATCGACAAGGACTTGGCGGCCTTTGCCAGTGCCGGTAACCACGCGCAGGAGATGGCCGCACTCACGCCGGTAGAGCGCTATCTCGCCACACAGCTGCCTGTGATCCCCACGATCGCCGAAGACGGATTCGACGAGTACAGCACGCAGAGCTTCGTCGGCTGGCCGAGCGCGAGCAACCCGTACGAGGTGGGCATCGTCGCGGCGCCATACAACGAGGTCGTAATCTTACATCTCCGCCCGAAGTCCTAGTGAATCAGCCACGCCGCCCCGCCGCGCATTCGCTATCGCGGCGGGGCGGTCACCGGCCCTACGCGATAACGGCGGAGCAGGCCGGGTCGGTCGAGAGAGTTTGCTGCCATCGAAAGGAGTAGCACGGTCATGACGGGTGACATTGCAAATGGCACGCACACCGCGCGCGTTCCGATTGAGAACATCGGTTTACAGATCTTCACCGTCCGCGATCTGATTGCGCCGGAGGTGCTCGACCTCGAGGGGACGTTCGAGCTCCTGCACGACGCCGGCTACCGCGGGGTTGAGCTCGCCGGCGACTACTACGGTTGGTCACCTGGCGCGGTACGGCATCTCGCCGAGTCGAACGGCCTTACGGTGTGGGGGAATCACTTCGGGCCTCGTACGATGGTGAAGAACAGCTGGTACGACGCAAATGAACGATCCCGGATCTTCGACGAGGCGCATCAGCTCGGCCTTTGCCAGGTCGGCACCGGTCACTCCTATGTCGCTCCCCTCACGGTCGACGGGTACAAGGAGATGGCGGCTGCGTTCAACAGCTGGGGCGAGGAAGCTCAGGAGAACGGCTTTGAGTACTTCTACTTCCATAATCACGACCACGAGTTCACGTTGGTCAACGGCCGGCCGTTGTTCGACGTGCTTCTCGCCGAGACCGACCCCCGCTATGTGCGCTTCGAGGTCGACCTTGGATGGCTCATGGCGAGTGGTCAGAGTGCCACGGAGTACCTCCGTGCCTATCAAGATCGCTTGCCGCTCCTCCATGTGAAGGACTACCGCTACGAGGAGGGCGGGGCGCGAACTGTCAAGGCGGGGACCGTTGCAGCGGGTCGGAAGTTCAATTTCACCGACCTCGGTAAGGGGAGCGTGGACCGGAAGCTGTCAATAGGTGATTGCCGAAGACCTACGCGTTTTGGATGGTTGGTCGGTTGATCCAGGCCTTGACCGGGACCCGGTGAGGAGCCGGTCGCTTGGTGAAGCGCTCGGGGTGGGCCCGTGCCGCGGCGTCCAAGGTGGCCTG
>DAHWPS010000184.1:0-32927 GCA_027342785.1 Acidimicrobiaceae bacterium | reverse complement strand
GTGGCCGGGACAGGAAGCTGGCCGTCCCGGAACCACCGCCATTGGGTCTGGTAGTGCACGCCTTCTTGCTCAGCCCACTCAAAGAGCTTCACCCTCGTGCTCTACGACGCATGCTCGTAGATGTTCAGTGATATCGAAGGTGGCTGTTGGCAACCCCGGCTCCCAAGCTCGCGAGGCGCTCGAGCTCCCAAGACTTCCCGGCCCCCAAGCTCCCGAGGCGATCGAGCTCCCAAGGCTCCCTGGGGCCAGCCTGCCCGCACGAATCGGTGCTGCCTTGCCCCGGCCAGCCTGCCCGCACGAGCCGGTGCTTCCCTGCCCCGGTGCCGGCCCACCGATCGCTAAAGACCGGCTATCCGTGAAAACACCGATGCGAGACCTGGCAGAATTGGCAATGATGTGAAGTGGTGGCCACGAGGTCGCCGGGCGAATGGAACGATTCAAGGGGGGCAGCGTGCCGGGAGATGACGGCGAGGGTCGATCCTGGCAGCAGATCGGCAAGGCGCTGGTGCTGGCCGGAGAGCCGCGCCTCGCCTTCCAGCCGATCATCGACCTGGCCGACGGGCAGCTGCTTGGCTTCGAGGCGCTCCTGCGATGGCATCATCCGACCGAGGGGATCATCCTTCCGCCGCTGCTGATCCCATGGGCCGAGGCCAACGGCGACATCGTCGCCCTTGGCGCCTGGGTGATCGCGGAGAGCTGCCGGGAGGCCTCTCGCTGGCCACCCAGCTTGCAGATCGCGGTGAACTGCTCGATCGTCCAGCTTCGCCGGGAGGTGGCCTATCGCGCAGTGCGTGACGCGCTCGAAGAGACTGGGCTGGACCCGGACCGGCTGACCGTCGAGGTGACGGAACCATCGATCTCTGAACCCACGGCAGCGATCCAGTTGAAGTCCATCGTCGGGCTCGGAGTTCAATTGGCAGTGGATGATGTGGGCACGAGCTGGAGCTCGTTCGATCTGCTGAAGCGCATGGAAGTCAACACTGTGAAGATCGACGAGTCGTTCGTCAGCGGGCTCGAACCTCGCGAGGGGATCAATCGGATGGTGGTCGAGACCGTCATCCACCTGGCACACAGCGCCGGGATGTCCACTGTGGCAGAAGGGGTCGAGACTGCACTGCATGCGGCGATCGTGAGTGAATTCGAATCAGATGCCGCGCAGGGGTACTTCTTCGCTCCCCCGATGGACGGAGCAAGCGCGGCGCGGCTGGCTTCCAGCCCGGACCTGCGTTTCGCTCTCGACGGCGCGGGGTGGCAGGACGATGACGGGTGGCCTTTCGCCGATGTCCAGGCGGAGCGACTTCTCCGAGGCGACGACCATCGGGTGCGAGGCGAGCGGAGAGGTGCCCCGCACGCGGCTGGGCCTCCCGAGGAGCTCGACGCGATCGACTTCATCGACCTGGCCTTGGGATATCCCGAGGAGCATGGCGGTGGCCCGGACGCGATCGGTGGTCCACTTCCCGACGCCACGGGAGCACAGCAGCCCGCAGACCTTCCAGCACCTCGCACAGATGCGGGTGCTCACTACGCGACAATGGTGGAGGAGGGAAACGTCGAAGCGCTCGGGGATCCGCAGCCTGGCCAGTCGAGCGCCGGCGCCGCCTCCGCGGGCGGGAAGCCGGCCGGGGCGTCGCACAAGAGGGCGGCCGCAGCCAAGCCGGCGGCCAAGAGCACGCCTCGTGGGCAGGGGACCAAGCCCCGCCGGCGCCCGCCCGGCAAGCAGCGCTAGCGGACCCGGCCTTCCCCCAAACCCCGTTCTCCCAATGGACGGGAGCGACGCCTATCCGAGTGTGCAGCGGGCTCTCTGTGCCGAACCGTGGCTGTGCCGAACCGTGCCTGTGCCGAACCGTGCCTGTGCCGACCCGTGCCGCCAGCTGCCGATATCGTCAGCGGTGGCCGTCACCTGCTAGAAATCCTGCGTGAAATTGGCCGTGCCGACCGAGACGCGACCCGGAGAACGACGGGTCGCACTGGTCCCCGACGTCGTCAAGCGCCTGGTCGCCGACGGCTGGGACGTGAGCGTCCAGGCCGGGGCCGGAAAGCAGGCGTCGTTCCCAGACGATTCGTACATCGCGGCAGGTGCCACGCTGTCCCCGACGGCGCCGGCTCTCTACCAGGATGCTGCTGCAGTGGTGCGGGTCCAGCCTCTCGATGCCCAAGAGGCCGAGCTCGTGGGAAGCGGGACCCTCGTTCTGAGCTTTCTCCAGCCTGCGACCTCTCGCGACGCGCTCGACGTTCTCGCTGGGAAGCGGGCGCACGTGTTCAGCTTCGACCTGCTTCCCAGGATCAGTCGGGCGCAGAGCATGGACGCCCTGTCGTCGCAGGCGACGGTTTCGGGGTACCGCGCTGCGCTGACCGCGGCACTGCACCTGCCGCGGTTCTTTCCGATGCTGATGACGGCGGCCGGTACCGTTCCTCCCGCCAAAGTCCTGGTGATGGGTGTGGGTGTCGCAGGGCTGCAGGCTATTGCCACGGCGCGGCGGCTCGGAGCCGCCGTCCGGGCGTACGACGTCCGCACGGCGGCCAAGGAGGAAGCGGAGAGCCTTGGCGCGACCTTCGTCGATCTCGGTGTTGTCGCCGAGGGAGCCGGGGGGTACGCCCGAGAGCTCTCAGAAGAAGAGCAAGCTCGCCAGCGAGAGGCCCTGGCCGCAGAAGTCGCGGCCTCCGATGCCGTCATCACGACCGCCGCCGTCCCAGGTCGCAGGGCCCCAGTCCTGGTCACCGGTGAGATGGTCGCCAGGATGAGCACCGGGTCGGTGGTGGTCGACATGGCGGCCGACTCCGGGGGGAATTGCGAGCTCACCGAAGCCGGGAAGGTCGTCGAGAGCGGCGGGACCACGATCGTGGGGATGGCCAACCCCCCGTCGGGCATGCCCACCCACGCCAGCTTCCTCTACTCCCGCAACGTGGCGAACCTCATGGCCCTGCTCGGCAAGAGCGGCTCGGTGGCTCCGGACTGGGAGGACGAGATCGTGCTCGGGACGTGCGTCCTTCGCGACGGTGCACCTCTGGAGGGAGCCGGCACTCGCTCCACTGCAGCGGGCGCGCCATCACAAGAGCCGGCATCTGGTGGAGGTGGCGAGGAGGGCGGAGGGAGATGACCAACGGCATCTTGGAGTACTTGACCGTGTTCGTCCTGGCGGCGTTCGTGGGCATCGAGGTGATCTCGAAGGTTCCGAGCATCCTCCACACGCCGCTCATGTCGGGATCGAACGCGATCCACGGAGTGGTACTGGTGGGTTCGATGATCGTCCTCGGGCATGCCCACACCAGTGCCGAAGAGGTGCTGGGCCTGCTGGCAGTCGTCCTGGGCACCTTGAACGTCGTCGGCGGGTTCGTGGTCACCGACCGGATGCTCGAGATGTTCAAGTCCAAGTCCGACGGTGCGGGGCAGGGCGAGCCCAAGCGCACGCCGGGCCCCGGGTCTGACCAGCCGGGCGGGCGCGACGCATGAGCCGGGGCACCTTCATCGACCTCTGCTACCTCCTGGCGGCAATTGGCTTCATCGTCGCGCTGAAGGGATTGAGCTCCCCCAAGCATGCCCGGAGAGGCAACTTCGTCGCCGCAGTCGGGATGGCGTTGGCCATCGGGGTGACGTTCGCCCAGCCGGGGTTGGCCCACATCTGGCTCATCGTGGTGGGCATGGTCGTGGGAGTAGTCGTCGGTGTTCCCGCGGCACGTCTCGTCAAGATGACGGCGATGCCCCAGATGGTGGCCATCTTCAACGGCGTCGGCGGTGGAGCGGCAGCCTTGGTCTCCATCACCGAATTCCTCGGTGCCGATCCGAAGACCCTTGCCACGTACAAGGTGCTCGAAGTGCTCTTCGGCGTCCTTGTCGGCTGTGTCTCGTTCGCCGGATCGGCGGTGGCCTTCGCCAAGCTCCAGGAGATCATGACCGGTCGTCCGATCACCTACCCCGGTCAACAGGTGATCAACGCGATTGTGGGGCTGGCCGTGCTCGGCCTGGTGCTCACCGTCCTTGTCACGGCGTCCACCACCACGCTGTGGGTGGTCCTCGCGCTGTCGCTCGTGCTCGGGGTCATCTTTGTGCTGCCGATCGGCGGCGCCGACGTGCCCGTGCTCATCTCACTGCTCAACGCTTTCACCGGATTGGCAGTGGCAGCATCGGGGTTCACCCTCGATTCCAACGTCCTCATCGTCGCCGGCACCCTGGTCGGTGCCTCGGGGATCATTCTCACCCGCCTGATGAGCCAGGCAATGGGCCGCTCGCTGCCCAACATCCTCTTCAGCGCGTTCGGCGCGGTCGTGACGGCCACGGGCGGTGCCGAGGGGGACGCCAGCCGGACGGTGCGGACCAGCACGCCGGACGACGTGGGTGTGTTGCTGGCTTACTCGCGCAAAGTCGTCATCGTCCCGGGCTACGGCTTGGCGGTCGCCCAGGCCCAGCATGTCGTCCGGGAGCTGGCAGACTCGCTTTCTGGCCGGGGGGTGGAGGTCTTCTACGCCATCCACCCCGTCGCCGGTCGGATGCCCGGGCACATGAACGTGCTACTGGCCGAAGCGAACGTCCCCTACGACGAGCTGAAGGAGATGGACGAGGCCAACCCGCAGATGGCGACGGCCGACGTGGCCCTCGTGGTCGGGGCCAACGACACCGTGAACCCGGCAGCCAACGACACTCCGGGCAGCCCGATCTACGGCATGCCGATCATCCATGCCGACCAGGCGCAGCACATCGTGTTCCTCAAGCGCTCGATGCGTCCCGGATTTGCGGGAATTGACAACGAGCTCCTCTACAACGACAAGACGGTCCTTCTCTTCGGAGACGCCAAGGACACTCTCCAGAAGCTCGTGACCGCCGTCGCCGCAGTCTGACCATCGCGCAGTGTTTGTCGTTCCGGCCGTTCCGTAGCGCAAGCCGGACACGTCGCGTGTGCAGTCCGTCGTGCGCACCATCGGCCGCTGATACGACGTGGCGTCCCTGCTCGAACCGAGGCGCGCGGATTCAGTCGGCGGCGAGACGAGCAAACACGAGCACCCCTTGCGTCGTCTTCCTCGTGGAGAGCACCTCGACCTCGACGTTGGCGTCGCCGATCCGATGCGAGGCATCGTTCACCACCACCATGTCGCCATCGGGCAGGTAGCCCACCGCCTGGCGCTGCTGGTCACCCGCTCTCTCCAGGTCGACGGCGAGACGCTGCCCGGGCACCAATCCCGCATCGAGACGATCGACCATTTGACGGAGGTCGGTGACTGCCACGCCCTGACGGGTGGCACGGTCACGGAGGCGAGCCGAGCAAGTGGCGAGCCGGAGCCCGAGGCGCCGAGCCATTTCGACGACACGTTCACCGGCGTCGTCGATCTCGGGGAGCTCGTCGGGTGCGACGTGGACGGTCACCCCGGACTCCCGGATGGCTTCGAGGGCTTCCAAGCCGCGCCGGGCGCGCCGCGATGCTGCGGGGTCGGGTCCGACCGACTGGGTCTGGACCTCGTCCAGCACGAAGCGGGGTACGACCAATCCGCCGACGAATAACCCGGCTTGTCCGAGCACGAGCACCGAACGGTCCATGACGGCGGACGTGTCGAGGAGGATGGCGAAGCCCGGCGGAGGCTCGACCGGAGGAGCGAGGATCCGCGAGAGCCCGGCCGCTGCGACCACTTGGCGACCCTTGGCTTGACCGATGCGGTAGCCCGTCCACCCTCCGACCCAGCCGAGTGCTGCCGCCAGCGCGTAGACGAGGCTCGAGTGGACGAGCGCGAGGAGAGGGAGGCACAGCGCAACACCCAGGAGGAGACCGGCGATCCCGGTCAACGTCCCGGCGAACAGCTCTCCGGGCGGTACCGGCGCCAGGCGCTTCAGCGCCCGCCGGTGCTCCCGGTCGATGGAGCGGCCGACGACCCCGCCGAGGACGTAGCTGACGAGCGCGCCGAGGACCAATCCGGTGACCGGGCCGGGCGAGGACGCGTCGATGGCGTGCCCGGCTTCCAGCCCTCCGAGCGCACCCAAGAGGACCAGGATCAGGCGCAGGATCTCGACGAATATCACAGTTCACGCATCGTAATGCGATCATCGGCCTCTGTGGCGGTAGCCTCTCGGGCCTCCCAGTGGTGATGGGAGACCTCGGACGGGGAGGCAGGATCGGTCGGGCCGAGCGAACGCGCTCTTGCCAACGGGTCCAGACACCACCAGACTGGTAACCCACGTGCTGGCCGACAAGGGGCCGGTCGAGATCGAGGGGGACGTTCTCGCCGGGCACCGAAGGCCTATAGCACCAGAGGGGGACCTCCGTTCACGGTATCCAGGGGCTCGTGCGGGTGCACGGGCGATCGACACGGAAGGGTCGGAAGCACACGGTGAGAGGTAGCGAGCGGCAGACAAGGTGTGAGGGGGCGGCATTCGACGCCTACCTCCTGCACCCCCAAAGCCTCGAGGCACACCCCTGCCAGATCGCGGTGACCCGGCGCGGCATCGAGGCTCGCCTCGTCGGCTCAGATCCGAGACTGATTGACGTCCACACCGGTGGCGGCGCGCCAGGTGACGTCCACCGCCGCCAGGCCAGACTTACTACCCGGCCCCGGCGGTCAGGTCCGGCTCGTCGCGGCGCGCACGCCGCGCCGTCCGCGCCTCGCCGGACGCAGTCGACGGCTCAGTGGACCCGAGTGCCGTGGTGGTCGGTATCTGGCTTCTCAGCCGACGAGACGCACACAGATCCGATGGGCCGCCCGGCACAGGTGCTCGAAGTGGTCACCGATGCCGGATCACTGTGCTTCCTTCTTCCTGCGCCTGACGTGGCCGAGCTCCTCGCATCGGTCGGCCGTGGATCGGCGCGCTGGCGCCGCTCCCGCCGCCCCGAGGTCGCGTGGGCCTCCCGTCAGGGTGTCCTCGCGACTGCTCTGGTCCAGAACTTCATCCACAATCGGGTACCAGCTGCGAGCGTCGCAGCCGCTGCCACCGTCGGTGTCGCGGTTGGCGCAGCCCGACAGGTCGCCGTACGGATGGGGGGTGCCCTCCTTTCCGTCCTGGCTCCGTTGGCATGGTTCGCGCGCAGGGTGGCTGCTGTTTCAAGCGGGACGGCATCGTGGGTCGAAGCATTCGGCCGGCTCGTGGCCGTCACGATGGGTGCAGTTGTCCGGCCGGCGACGCGTCGGCTCAGAGCCTCGTATCTGGGGAGGGCGGTCGGCGCGACGGCGAGTGGGATGGCGTCACTGGTGCGGGTGATGGGATCCGAGGCTCTCTCGTGGACCGGCGCTGCTCTGCGGGTGGTGATCGTCCCAGCAGCCGCACTGCTCGGTCTCTTCTTCGTGCCGGTGGGCCGAGTGACCGCGCCGGCGTACCGCAAGCTGGCGCGCTCGATCCCCGGGCTTCTGCTGGCTGCCGGGTGGCGGCGAACGGCCATCGCCGTGCGCCGGGTCTTGTCTGTCGCGCGGAGCACGGCCGGCGCCCTGTTCCCGAGGCGTCGTCGCTTTCCAGTGGTGGTCGGCAGCGGCGTCTTGGCAGCCGTGCTGACCGGCGTGTCGCTTGTGGGTCTGGTCGGCACCGGGACTGTGGCGCAGAGCGCTCGCCCTCATTACCGTGGCGGGCTCCTTTCCGCCGTGCCCACAACGCCCGGATCGACCAACGCATCCACGATGATCTCGATGGTCGACGCCCTCGAAGGTCAGGGGACGAGCCAGAAGCCGCTCGATCTCCCAGCGGCTACTGCGCCGCCTGCCCCGGCACCTCCTTCCCTAGCCAACCAGCCACCCCTCGCTCCCCACGAGGTCTTCGGTTTCGCTCCTTACTGGAATTTGCCGATGAGCACAGGGTTCGACGTGAATGGTCTGACGACCATCGCCTACTTCAGCATCGGAGTGAATGCCGACGGGACCCTCGACGAGAGCGGTTCGGGCTGGAACGGGTACGAGAGCCAGCAGTTCGCCAATTTGGTCACCCGAGCCCATGCCGCCGGCGATCGGGTGGTGCTCACGGTGAATTGCTTCGACCAGAGCGAGCTGAACCAGCTCACGTCGACATCCTCCGCGCAGTCGACGCTCGCCCAGCAAGTCGTCCATGCCATTGAGGCAAAAAATCTCGATGGGGTGAACATCGACTTCGAGGGACAGGGCTCCCAGGACCAGGTCGGGCTCACGAACTTGGTGAGCCAGGTCTCCTCCGCGGTGCACCAGTCCGATCCCCACTACCAAGTGACGATGGACACCTATGCGAGCTCGGCGGGCGACCCGAACGGGTTCTACGACATCAAAGCCCTGGCCCCGATCGTCGACGGGTTCTTCGTCATGGCGTACCAGCTCAATCTGCAGGCCGCGCCCACCCCGGCGTCACCGCTCACCAGCACGATGTTCAGCGACCTCAGCACGGTGGAGCAGTACGCGGCGGCGGTGCCGGCGAGCAAGGTGATCCTGGGAGTTCCGTACTACGGGTACGAGTGGCCGACCACGAATGGCACCCTGTCAGCTCAGGCCACCGGAGGCGCCACACCCGTGCCCTATAGCCAAATTGTCTCCGGGGGGACCCCGCAGTACTGGGATCCCGTGACCGATACTGCGTGGACCTCGTACCAGATAGGTGGACAGTGGTACGAGGAGTACTTCGAGGATCCCAGCTCGCTGTACCTCGTCGCCCAGCTCGCCCAGTTCTTCAGCTTGGACGGCGTCGGGATCTGGGCGTTGGGCATGGACGGGAACAGCCCCCAGATGCTTGCCGCGCTCGACGGGTTCGCGCCGGTGCAGAAGAGCACACCGGGACCCTCGTCGACCTCGTCGAGTCCCACGACGTCTCCTGCCGTGCAGTCCACCACGTTGCCCAATAGTGTGACCTCGCTGCCGCCGACCACCACTCGGCCAACGTCGTCCCCCACGACCGATGTCGTGCCTTCGACCACCTCGCTGCCGCCGACTACCACCACCGAACCAGGTGCGGGGAAGGCGACAGGGATGAGGTTCTCGGGGGTGTGGCAGGGGCACACGGTCGCTCTCCAATTCCTTGGGGCGGCGCCACCGTCGTCGTCCGGAGCGCCCACGTACCTCGGCACGCTGAGCGGTTTCCAGACGGACGATCCGCCCTACGCCTGCCTTGCATCGGGGAGCGGGCTGGCAGTGTGGAAGTTCAGCTCGGAACCCGGCCTCGATGTGGCCGTCGCCGTCGAACCGACGAGCTGTGTGACCGCCACGTTCAGCTTCCCGGCCACAGAGAGCGCGGTGACACCGTCTGGCTCGTCGGGTACCGGCGCGGGTACCGGCGCGGGTACCGGCTCGGGCAGCTCCTCGGGCAGCTCCTCGGGTACCGGCTCGGGCAGCTCCTCGGGTACGAGCTCGGGTACGAGCTCGGGCACCGGCTCGGGCACCGGCTCGGGCGGCTCGTCACAGAGCTCGTCAGGCAGTAGCCCGAATGACGGTGCAGCGGGTACCTCAAGTGCCGCCGCCACGTCCAGTTCGCCGGCCTCCTCCGGCGCGACTCGCTGACCGGACGCCCGCCAAGCTCCTGAAGCGCTATGGGCCTTTCGCACGACATGGCTCGACCGCTCGGCGCCCCGAGGCGACCACCTCTTGCATCGACGATCTGCGGCTGAGCCACTCGGCGAGCAATCCGGATCATCGACCACGGTGGCGCGCGTGGAGTAACATCGCCCAGACCGGATGATGCCCCGGTGAGCCGTCACGGCTCGAACTGCCCTTCGGGCTAATGGCCTCTGCGCTGGCGACGACGCATGTGGAGGAGGCCGACCTTGACGTTCAGCGTGATGGCGCCGCAGGGCATCCAGGTGCTACAGGTGGCGACGATCGTCGTGGGCGCGCCGCTTGTGAGCGGGGTGATCGCTCACGTCGAGGCCCGGCTGCAAGGACGGCGTGGCCCTCGCATTTTGCAGCCCTACTACGACCTGTCCAAACTCTTTTGCAAGGAGACGCTGGTCACCGAGGAATCGAGCTGGGTGTTCCTCGCTGGACCGGTGGTGGCGTTCGGGTGTTACCTCGTGGTCCCCCTTCTCATCCCGGTGCTCACCACCTACGGGCTGCCCCTTGGCTACATGGGGGACATCATGGGAGGTGGGCTGATCCTCGCCCTGGCCGGCTTTGCGGTCGCGCTGGCCAGCACTGAATCGGGCGCGCCCTATGCCCAGCTCGGTGGCAGCCGAGCGATGACCTTTGGCGCGCTGATCGAGCCGACGGTCCTGTTCGTCGTGTTCGTCGTCGCCCTCATCACCGGCACCGACCTCCCGTACGCCATGGCCGCCACCGTTCGCTCGTCGTCATCGGAGATAGTGAGCCCCGCCCATGTGCTGGCAGCGATCGCGTTCTTCCTCGTCGTGCTGTCGGACACCGGACGCATCCCAGTCGAGACCCATGCAGGGACCCTGGAGCTGGGCATGATCGACGAGGCCAGGACGCTCGAGCATTCCGGGAGCTCGCTCGCCCTGCTCCAGTGGGGCTCGGCGATGAAGCAGCTCATTCTCTACACCATCCTCATCAACGTCCTGGTCGCACCCTGGGGGCTCGCCGCGACGGGGACTCCTCGCGCAGTTCTCCTCGCGATCCCGGCTCTCCTGGGCAAAGCGATCGCGCTCGGCTGCGTCTTCGCCGTCGTGGACAATCTCTTCTCCAAGCTCCGCCTCTTCAAGATCACCGAATTCGTCGCCGCCGCATTCTTGCTCTCGGTCCTCGCGGTCTTCGTGTTCTACGCGGGAGGAGGGTGATGCACACGGTGCCATCCACGTTCGCCGGCGTGGCTGACGTCGTCGCGATCCTGGTGCTGCTGACCGAGTTCGCGATGCTGCGAGCGCCCCTGCTGCGCTCGCAAGTAAGGCTCTATGCGTTCCAGTCGCTGGTTGTGACCGGGCTGGCCCTGTACGTTGCCGTGGCGCGGCACGTCGACGGGCTCTACGCGCTTGCCGCCTTCTCGTTCGCCCTGAAAGTTGTGCTGGTCCCTGGAGTGATCCTGCGCCTCTTGCGAGGTGCCGATGCCGACCTGTCGGGGAGCCCGGTGTTCGGAGTGGCCACCATGACCCTCGTCGCTCTCGGTGTCAGTGCGTTCGGGTTTTTCACCGTTGGGGCACTGCACGTGCACTCCACCGTGCTGCCGACCCCAGCGCTCGCCATCGCAGTCGCCGTGGTGCTCGTCGCATTCGTCCTCATCGTCCTGCGATCCGACGTGGTCTCACAGGCGATCGGGTTCTTCTCGCTCGAGAACGGCGTCTCGGTTGCCAGCCTGGTGGTTGCCTCCGGGCTGCCGCTGGTGGTCGACGTCGCATTCCTCTTCGACCTCCTCGTGGCAGTGGTGGCCTTCGGAGTCATCATGCGGGTCCACCACGGGCGCAAGCGCACGCTGTCCACTGACCTGCTGGACCAGCTCAAGGGATGATCGTGTCTTCCGCACTCATCACCCTTGTCGTCGTTCCGCTTCTCGTTGCGATCGCGTCGCTCCTCCTTCCCGTGCGTGCGTCGAAAGCGCTGAGCGTTCTCTCGGGCGTGGCATCGTTCGGGCTCTCGCTCGTCTTGATCCCGGCAGTTGTCCACCATCTCCGCGTGGGTACCGGGGACGTGCTGAGCGTGGACGCGCTCTCGATGGTGTTCCTCGTCGCCACCTCGTTCGTCTACGCGATCACTGCCTTGTACGCCGTCGGGTACCTGCACGCGGCTGGGAGCGCGGTCGGCACGCGCTACACCCGTCGCTTCTTCGCTGGGATCAACGTGTTCTGCTGGGCGATGATGGTGGCGACGTTGGTGAACGGCCTGGCCTTGCTCTGGGTGGCCATCGAGATCACCACGGTCGTCTCTGCCCTTCTCGTGGCAATCGACGACACCGACGGCGCTTCCGAGGCGAGCTGGAAGTACCTCCTCATCGCATCGATGGGACTGGGCATCGCGCTGCTCGCGACCATCATCATGTACTACGCGGGCAGCACGGTGTTCGGCTCAGCGTACGACCTCTCTTACGTGAAGCTCCTTGCGGGGGCCATGCATTTCCCGCCCAACGCGGTGCGGCTCGCGTTCGTGCTTGCCGTGCTCGGGTTCGGGACGAAAATGGGATTGGCACCGGTGCACACCTGGCTGCCAGACGCCCATTCCGAAGCTCCCACGCCGATCTCGGCCCTCCTCTCGGGGGCTCTGCTCGCCGTCAGCTTCTACGCCATCCTCCGCTACTTCCAGATTGCCGAGCGTGCCTTGGGCCCGACGTTCCCTCGAAACGTCCTGCTCGTCTTCGGGCTCGCGTCATTGCTGCTCGCTGCCCTCTATGTGCTGCGCCAACGCGACCTCAAGCGACTGCTCGCCTACTCGAGCGTCGAGCACATGGGCATCCTCGCGATCGGCATGAGCTTCGGGGCGTCCATCGCGATCGTCGGGGTGCTACTTCAGGTGCTGGCTCACGCAGCCGCGAAGAGCACCGCGTTCTTCGGGGCAGGATCAGTCGTCCGCAAGTTCACCTCCAAAGACATGACCCGTATCCGCGGCGCCGTGGGAGTCCTCCCGTGGAGCGGCACGATGTTGGTTCTTGCGATCCTCGCGCTCTCGGGTATGCCCCCGTTTGGGATATTCCGCAGTGAGTTCTTCATCGTCTCGGGAGGGCTTGCGAGCTCCCACGACGCCGTCACGGTGGTCCTGGTGGGGCTGGTGACGCTGGCATTTTTGGGCATCTCGTGGTTCACCATCCAGACCATGCTGACTCCCGATGCGACGACGGCCAGGCCTGGGCCTGGCGCAGCGGCCGCGACCGTGCAAAAAGGAGAGGTCAGCCGCTTGATCGTCGTTGCGATGGCCCTGGGCATCCTCGCGCTCGCCGTGCTGGGCGTCCATCCCCCGGCAGAGCTGAGCACGCTGCTGGCCCACGCGGCACGTGAGCTCGGAGCGCCGAAATGACAGAGCATCCCGGGGTGAGCGGTGCTCACAATGCAGCCGGCGGGTCTCGGAGGTTCGAAGCGACAGAGCGAGACGAGATGCCCCAAGGACCAGAGATGTCCGAGAGCTCTGACGCGCTAGACCCGAACGCGCTTCGAGAGCGAGTACTGGACGCGCTGCGGCGGGGAGGTCGGTTCTGCGGGCTGTTCGGGTCTGCCGCGCCGGGTGGAACCCAACTGCTCGCCGTGGTTGCACACGAGGGTGCGTTCAGGACCACGACGATGAACGTGCCTGCGGGGCTCTCGTCGTACCCTGCCCTCACTCCCAGCATCGCGGCGGCCGCGTGGTACGAGCGGGAGATCCACGACCTGTTCGGTCTGGAGCCGGCCGGCCATCCCCGCCTCGATCCCCTCGTCCTTCCCCTCGCTGACGGCGCAGCCCACCCGCGCCCGGGATCGCACGGCAATGCCAGCCCACGCGCGCCCAGCCCGCTCGCGCCCAGCCCACTCGCGCCCAGCCCACGCGCCCCCGGCCTGGTCCAGCTCGACACGACCCCGCTGCCGGCGCACTTGCATGGCGAGGGAGTCTTCACCCTGCCGTACGGCCCGGTCCGCTCCGGGGTGTTCGAGTCCATCGAGTACCTGCTGGAGACGCCGGGCGAGTACCTCCCGCACGTGCGCTCCCGCGTGTACTACAAGCATCGCGGGATAGAAGTCCGCTTCGAGGGCATGGACGTTGCCGACGGCGTGCTGTTGGCAGAGAGGTTCGAGGGCACGGCGTCGGTGGCGCACGCCATCGCGTTCAGCCGAGCGATCGAGCGATTGGCCGGGATGACGGCGTCGGAGGAAGCGGAGCTCGTGCGCATCATCCACGCGGAGCTCGAACGCGTGGCGGCGCACCTCGACACGTTCATCCGCCAGGTCGAAGCCGCCGGGCAGGCCGTCGCCTACAGCCGCCTCACGCTGCACAAAGAGAGGGTCCAACGCCTGCGAGCGCGCTTGTGTGGGAGCAGGTTCGGTCGAGGTGTCGTCATCCCGGGCGGGGTTGCCGGCGCGCCGAGCCTGCAGCGGAGCGACTTGGTTGCCATCACCGGCAAGATCGAGAGCGCGGCCACCGCCGACCTCCGCCTCTTGATGGCGACGCCTTCCTTTGTGGACCGGCTCCGGGGGACCGGCGTGGTGCCCGAGGAGGTTGCCCGGCGACACGGGGCGGTGGGTCCCGTCGGAAGGGGCTCAGGCCAGACGGTGGACGTGCGCGCTTCCCATCCCTACGGCGCCTACGGACTTCTCGGTTACGAGCCCGTCGAGCCGAGCGACGAGGGCGACGTCCTGGCTCGCCAACGCGTGCGCTTGCAGGAGATAGCCGGCGCCTTCCGGCTCATCGAGGGAGCGGCCCTCCGACTCGATCGAGTCGCAGGTTCGGGTCGCTGGCGTGTGCCGCTCGAGGCCGGGGTGAGCGGCGAGGCGCTCGGCTGGGCCGAGTCGCCCCAGGGCGAGATCCTCTCTCTCGTGAGAGCCGAGGAAGGTCACCTCGTTCGAGTGAAGCCTCGCTCAGCTTCCTTTCACAACTTGGCGCTCTTTGCGACAGCCTTTCCTCGGGACATCTTCACCGATTTCGCCTTCATCGAGGCCAGTTTCGGGCTCTCGGTCGCCGGGGTGGCGGGATGATGCCCTGGATCCCGAGGGGGCTCCGAGAGGGCATTGTCACCAGCCGCTACCCGCGGCACCCTGACGGGTACGGCGAGGGGTTCCGAGGCACGGTGATCGTTCATGCGACCTCTGGCACACCCGAGCAGCTCGCGTTGGCAACGCGCGCGTGCCCGACCGGAGCCATCACGACCGTGCACGACCGCCCGCGGGTGGATCGTGGTCGCTGCATCCTGTGTGGCCGGTGTGCCGAGTTGGCCCCAGCGGTCTTCAGCCTCGATCCCTCCTTCGAGACGGCAGCGGTCGACCCAAGGGGGCTCGTCGTCCCCGCGGGTGACGACGACGAAAGTGCCGTGGAACAGGTGAGGAGCCAGCTGGCCGGCCGGGTGCGGATGCTGCGCCGGTCGGTGCAGGTCCGCCACGTCGACGTCGGATCTGACGGCGCCGACGAGTGGGAAGTTGCGGCGCTCTCCAACCCCGTCTACGACGTACAGCGCCTGGGGATCTTCTTCACGGCCAGTCCCCGGCACGCCGACCTGCTGCTCGCCACCGGGGTCGGAGCAGTCGGGATGCTCGGCCCGCTGCGCGAGACCTACGACGCCATGCCGACACCCAAGGTCGTCGTCGCAGCGGGCGTGGACGCCGTGAGCGGCGGCCTCCTCGGTGGGGGCTACGCGTCTCGGGGAGGTCTCGTCGGAGAGATACCCGTCGATGTGCTCGTCCCCGGTTCGCCGGCGACGCCGTTCGGGCTGCTGTACGGCATTCTCCTCGCAGTCGGCCGCCTGACGGGAGCGAAACCACGTCGATCCCGCACGAGCGCCACACGCACGAGCGTGGCTCACCCGGACGGACCGACGTCCTCGGCGCCAGGCAGCAGGTCGTGAGCGGTCCCTTGCTCGGCGCCGGACTGGCGTGTTTTGCCGCAGGTGCGCTCGCTGACCTGGGCGTCGGGGTACGGCGGGCTTGGCTGCGGATGCTGCCGTACCTGTTGGGGATGGCGGGGAGCACCTGCCTCGCCGTCGTCGGCATCCATGCCACGTTGTCGAAGGCGTCGACGATCGACATCTCCGAGGTGTTCGGCCTGCACGGCGGGTCCCTTCGCATCGACGCGCTCGCCGGCTTCTTCCTCACGCTCTTGTTCAGTCTCGCGATCGCGGTGTCGGCCGCCTTCGTGTCCTGGGTGCGGCCTCCCGACCGAGCGCACCGCCGGGGGACGGCATCGGGCTTCCTGTTGCTTCTGGCATCGGTGGCGGTGGTCCTGTGTGCGGGGGACGCCTTCACCTTCCTCTTCGCATGGGAATCGCTGACCGTCTCGTTCATCGTGCTCACCTCGGTGACGCGCCGCGAGGCGGGGCAGGTCGGGGCCGTGTGGTCGACGGCGGGCATCGGCAAGGTGAGCGGAGCATCCCTGCTGCTCGCGTTCCTGCTCCTGGCCGGGCACACCGGGACCCTCACGATCGCCCAGTGGCACGCGGTCGGGCCGGGTGGTCTCCGCGACGTGGCATGGACCCTGGTGGTCGTGGGCTTCGCGGGGAAGCTGGGTGTGGTGCCCTTGCAGGTCTGGGTCCCGGTGGGCTACCCGGCCGCTCCCGGACCGGCCCGGGCTGCCATGGCCGGGATCGCGGCCAACGTCGGCGTGTACGGGCTGTGGCGGTTCTTGGGCGTGCTCGGGCGCCCACCGGTCTGGCTGGTCGTCATCGTCTTGCTCGCCGGCGGACTGACGGCGCTCCTCGGGATCGCGTTCGCCGCCGTCGAGGGGCGGCTGGGCCGGGTCGTGGCCTACTCGAGCATCGAGAATGCCGGCTTGATCGTGACCGCGTACGGTGTGGCACTGACCGGAGCGGTCGTGCACTCCGAGCTCCTGGTGGCGATGGGACTGCTGGCTGCCACGCTCCAGACGGTCACCCACGCGATTGCCAAATCGGCGTTGTTCCTGTCGCTCGCCAATGTCGAGAGCGCGACGGGCACCGACGAGCTGGAGGCGCTCCGAGGCATCGGGCGCCGGATGCGCTGGAGCGCAGCCGGTTTCGGCGCCGGGGCCATCGCACTTGCGGGGCTGCCTCCCAGCATCGGTTTCGTCTCGGAGTGGTTCATCCTCGAGGCCCTGATGCAGCAGTTCCGGCTGCCGGGCCTGGCGCTGCGTCTCGCTTTGGCCGGAGCGGGGGCTCTGGTGGCACTCACTTCGGGTCTCGCTGCGCTGGCGTTCCTGCGAGTGCTCGGGCTGAGCTTTCTGGGCCGTCCCAGTCGGATCGTCGACGAGCGAGGTAGGGAGACCGGTCGGCTCGGCCGGGCAGCACTCGGGGTGCTGGCCGTCGGCTGCCTCGGTCTGGCAGCCGTGAGCCCGTGGGAGGTCCGCTTCATCGCCGACGGGCTCGGCTCACTGGTGCCCGAGCACGTCACGCTCCAGGCGCTCAAGTCGCCGTGGGTGCTCCAGCCAGTCTTCCACGGCTTCTCCATCCTCTCCCCCTCGTGGCTGTGGGTGGCGATGCCAGTGGCGTTCGCAGGGGTGATCTTGGGGGCGGTGGCTCTCTCACGTGGGCGTTACCTGCGGCTTCGCCGGGTGCCGTCGTGGCACTCTGCCGGCCCTGGGGTCGCCGGCCCTGCGTCCTACTCGCCGTTCGCCTTCGTCAATCCGCTCCGCCACGTGCTCGGTGGCGTGCTGGGTACGCGACGTTCGGTCGTCGAGATCGCCGACACGCCGGACTTCGCGGACGCGCCGGACTTCGCCGACACGCCGGACACCGCCGGCGCCAATGCGACTGCCGGCGCCAAGCATCTCGAGACGCGCACGCAGGTCGCCGAGCCGATCGAGACGTACCTCTATCGTCCGCTGCGGACGGCTGCGCTGGCCGTGGCGAAGGTGGCCAAGCGGCTCCAGTCCGGCCGGCTCAACCTCTACGTCGCCTACATGCTGATCGCGTTGTTGATCGCCCTGGCGCTGACCGCCACGATCCGCTGACCGCCACGATCCGCTGACCGCTCCGCGCGTGACGGAGTGCCGCGCTCAGGCCGGGGCGATCCGGTCGACGTGTGCTGCCAGCTCCTCGCTGATCTCCACACCCCCGGCCCTCGCGTTCATCCTCACCTGTTCGGCGCTGGTCGCGCCGGCGATCACCGACGCGACCTGGTGGCGAGCGAGCAGCCACCCGACCGCCAGGTCCACGAGGGAGATCCCCGCATCACTCGCCGCAGCTTCCAGGGCGGCAACGGTGTCCAATGACTCTTCGCGGAGCAGGCCGGCAGCCCGCTCCGCGGGCAACCCACCAATCCTGCTCCCCTCCGGCGGCGGCATCCCCGGGCGGTACTTGCCGGTGAGCAGTCCGTTGGCCAGTGGGAAGTAGGGAAGGAAGGCGACACCGAGCTCGGCGCACACCTCCAGCACACCCCCAGGGCCTTCGGGCTCGCGGTGCAGGATGCTGTACTCGTTCTGCACGCTGGCGAAGCGGACCCCGATCTCGGTGCCGGCCCGGTCCGCCGCCCTGAGCTGATCGGCGGTGACGTTCGAGCAGCCGACCTCGCGCACCAGCCCCTCACGGACGAGCTCGGCGAGCGCGCCGAGGGTGTCGGCGATGGGCGTGCGATCGTCGGGGAAGTGGAGCTGGTAGAGGTCGATGTGATCGGTACCGAGCCGCCGCAGGCTGTCGTGGACGGCCCGTCGGATGTAGGCCGGCGATCCCCCTCCCTCGTGGTCGGCATAGGGGACACCGAACTTGGTGGCGACCACGACATGGTCGCGCCGTGACCCGAGGGCCTGGCCGAGCAGCTCCTCGCTGTGGGTATCGCCGTAGATGTCGGCGGTGTCGAAGAACGTCACCCCGGAGTCGATGGCGGCGTCGACCACGGCGCTCGTGCGCTCGCCGTCGAGACGCCCGCCGAAGTTGTTGCACCCGAGGCCGACCACGCTGACCTCGAGCATTCCGATGCGACGCGTGTTCATGCGTGCTCCCTTCGTTCGCTTGACGGCGGTAGCGTACCGGCATGCCGGCTGCAGGGAGCGCCGGCCAGAAGGAGAGGCGACAGTGCCCGAGGAGCAAGTGAGCGTGGAGATCGCAGCAGCGCCGGCCGACGTGTGGGCCGTGGTCGGAGACTTCGGCGGGATCGGGGAGTTTCTCGAGGGGATCGACTCGTTCCGGCTCGAAGGTGACGATCGGGTGATCGGGATGTTCGGGCTGGAGATCCGAGAGCGCCTGGTGTCG
This sequence comes from Acidimicrobiaceae bacterium, assembly GCA_027342785.1. GTDB lineage: Bacteria > Actinomycetota > Acidimicrobiia > Acidimicrobiales > RAAP-2 > JAJYWF01. The sequence continues at coordinate 14,296 of DAHWPS010000184.1, read as the reverse complement.
CGTGACGACGAAGCCCGGACGATCACCTACTCGGTCGTCGACGGCGTGCCGATCGAGCGCCACGAGGCCACCATCGCGGTGTCGGCGTCCGGGGACGGGTCGCTCGTCACGTGGTCCTTCGACGTGGCGCCGGCCGAGATGGCTCCGGTGTTCGCCGAGACCTACACGAAGGCTCTCCAGTCGCTCGGAGCACGCTTCGCCTGAGGCTCCGCCCGCCGGGGACGGACATCGGGTCGGCGCGGCGGCTTGCGTCGCCTAGCCTTCGGACGGCGTGATCACCGAACCCTCCAGCCCTGTGGACCCGGCCGGGAGCAGCGCTCCGGCGCAGGACGAGTCGGTGCCGCGGGTCCATCCCCGCCGGCTGCCCACCGCCGGCCGGGCCGAGCTCGCACGCAGGGGCATGGTCATCGGGAGGTCGGCCGCCCGGCGCTTCGCACCTCTCGTCCTGCGTCAGGCTCGCGAGGTGCGCGGGGGGTTCCTGCCCCCCGCGGCGTTTGCACGTCCGCTCCGTCTCATGGTGGAGGACCTTGGCGGGACGTTCATGAAGTTCGGCCAGATGGTGGCGTCGTCGCCGGGCCTCTTCGGTGACGAGATGGCCGAGGAGTTCCGCTCCTGTCTCGACACCGGGCCCGAAGTGCCCTTCGCTCTCGTGCGTCGTCAGATCGAAGACGACCTGGGCCGAGACCTCGGCGACGTGTTCGCCGAGCTGGAGCCGCAGCCCATCGGACGGGCGTCGATCGCGGTGGTCCACCGGGGGCGCCTCCACGACGGGCGCCAGGTGGCGGTGAAGGTGCTGCGCCCGGGGATCGAGCGCCTCGTGGCGACGGACCTGGACCTCATGCAGCCCCTCTTCGACGTCCTGTCCCGTCTCACCGGTGACCAGATGGCCGGCTCGATCCTCCAGATGCTCGACGGCTTGCGCCAGCAGCTCGGCGAGGAGCTGGACCTCCGCAACGAGGCGCGCGCGCTGGCACATTTCCGCCGGCTGGGCGACGAGATCGACCTCCCCGGGATCGTCGTGCCCGAGCCGTTCTTCGAGATGTCGGGACCCAACGTCCTCACCATGGAGTACCTCCGAGGCGTGCCCATCGACGACCTGGCCCGGGTGGCCGAGCTGGGGTACGACCCGGCGCCGCTCGTCGAGCAAGTGGTGCGGAGCTTCTTCGTCACGGCGGTGCGCTGGGGGGCGTTCCACGGCGACGTCCATGCCGGCAACATGCTCCTCCTCGATGACGGGCGCATCGGCATCATCGACTGGGGCATCGTGGGCCGGTTGGACCACGACACCCACATGTTCCTCCTCCGGCTCCTCGACGGCGTGCTGGGCGACGAGAGCGCGTGGGCCGACATCACCGCCCATTTGACCAAGACCTACGGGCGCGCCATCCAGGTGGGCATGGGCCTCGACGATGCCGGGCTGACGGCGTTCCTGCGCAGCCTGATCGAGCCCACCCTCACCAGACCCTTCGGCGAGGTCAGCCTCGCCGCCCTGGTGGCCGCACCGCAGGCCCAGGCGGCCCGGGGTGTCGGCGTCCGGGCCCACGAGCGGTCGCTGCGCTCGGTGGTCCTGCGCGTGAGGGCCCAGCGACGGATGCGCCAGATTGCAGACGAGTCCGGCGGGCTCATGTCGGACTTCGACCGCGGGGCATTCCTGCTCGGCAAGCAGCTCATGTACTTCGAGCGCTACGGCAAGATGTTCCTCTCCGACGTCCCGATCATGCACGACCGCGAGTTCTTCACCCACCTCCTGGCCTCGACCCCGCGCTGACCGGGTGCCCGGCGGACGTCTGGGCCCGAGCTCCGGTGGCCGTGGCACCAGCCCGATGCCGCCGACCGGCTCCCTGGTTCCGGCCGACGTTGCAGCGGCAAACTGGAATGTGTTCTACTTTCTGGGTGGCGCCGGAGCGGCGCCGGAGCGGCGCCGGAGCGGTGCCGGAGCGGCGCTCAGGCGATCCCGAGCAGCGCTCGGGTACGGACGGGGAGGTGACGGGTGGACCAGGCAGCGGCAGGCGACGAGGTTCTCACGAGCGCCCATGTCCTCGAGTACCCCTACTCGCGCTCGGTCGGCCCGGTCATCGGCGCGTTCCTCACGGCCCTGCGCGACGGGCGGATCCTCGGGGCGAGCGGATCGAACGGGTCGGTGGTGGTGCCCCGACCGAGTACGACCCCGAGACGGCCGAGCCGACCGGCGAGCTCATCGAGGTCGGCCCCGGCGGCACGGTGACCACGTGGGCCTGGATCGACCGCCCCACGCCTGGCCAACCGCTCGACCACCCGTTCGCATGGGTGCTGGTGCGCCTCGACGGCGCGACGACGGCGATGCTCCACGTGCTCGACGCCCCATCGTCGGACGTGCACACCGGGATGCGAGTGCGGGCCGACTTCCGGCCGGCCTCCGAGCGGGTGGGCCGTGTCCAGGACATCCGGGCGTTCGTCCCGGCCGGCGAGGACGGTGAGCCCTGATGACCGAGGCCCAGGAGCCGGTGACCAAGCTGGACACCCCGATCCGGCTCGAGTACCTCTTCAGCGCCGGCATCGCCCAGTCGAAGAACCTCCGGGGCCTTGCCGAAGGGCGCTTCGTCGGGCAGCGTTGCCCGGTGTGCTCGAAGGTGTACGTGCCCTCACGCGGCTCGTGCCCGGTGGACGGGGTCCCGACCTCCGAGGAGGTTGCGCTCGGCAACACCGGGACCGTGACGACCTTCTGCGTGGTCAACGTGCCGTTTGCCGGCCAGTCGATCGAGATTCCCTACATCGTCGCCCAGGTGCTCCTCGACGGGGCCGACATCTCCTTCATGGGCCTCATCCAGGAGATCCCGGCCGACGAGGTGCGCATGGGCCTGCGGGTCGAGGCGGTGTGGGTCGACCCTGACCAGCTCGTGCCGTCGATGGCCTCCGTGAAGTACTTCCGCCCGACCGGTGAGCCCGACGCCGAGTACGAGACCTACAAGGACTACACCTGATGCCCGCACCTCCAACGCCGCGCCAAGGTCATCGCCCCGTCGCGATCGTCTCGTTCGCCCAGGCGCAGAACCTGCGCCGGGAGTCCCACCGCAACGAGGTGGAGACCCTCATGCCCGTCTTTTCCGAGGCGCTCGGCAGCATCGGGATCACCAAGGACGACGTGGACTTCATCTGCTCGGGGTCGACCGACTACCTGGTAGGAGGCCCCTTCAGCTTTGTCTCGGCCCTCGACGCCATCGGGGTCTGGCCCCCGCGCCGCGAGAGCCACGCCGAGATGGACGGGGCGTGGGCGCTGTACGAGGCGTGGGTGGCCCTCCAGGAGGAGGGCGTCGACGCCGCGCTCGTCTACGGCTTCGGCAAGTCGTCGCTCGGGGACCTGTCCCGCATCATGGCCCTCCAGCTCGATCCCTACGTGCTCGCACCGCTCTGGCCCGATCCCGTGGCGTTGGCCGCGCTCCAGGCGCGGGCCCTCCTCGACGCCGGAAAGGCGACCGAAGCCGACTTCGCAGCCGTCGCCGCTCGGTGCCGGCGATCGGCGCTCGACAACCCTCGGGCGCAAGTGGCCTACGACCGCACTGTCGACGAGCTCTTGGCCGAGGACTACGTGGTGCCGCCGCTCCGGCGCCACACGCTGCCCCCGATCACCGACGGCGCGGCGGCGATCGTCCTCGCCGCCGGGGACAAGGCGTTCGAGTGGGTCGAGCGCCCGGCGTGGATCACCGGCATCGACCATCGCATCGAGACTCACGCACCGGGCGGACGCGACCTCACGCAGTCCCCGTCGACGGCCATGGCGGGCCGGGTGGCAGGGGTGCAAGCGGGCCGCGTCGACGTGGCGGAGCTCCACGCCCCCTTCGCCCACCAAGAGCTGATCGTCGCACAGGCCCTCGAGCTCGGAGAGGACGTGTCGGTGAACCCGTCGGGTGGTCCGCTCGCGGCAAACGCGCTCATGGCCGGAGGGCTCATCCGGTTCGGCGAAGCGGCGACGCGGATCATGGAGGGCACGGCCGAGCGGGCGGTGGCCCACGCCACGTCCGGCCCGCTTCTCCAGCAGAACATGGTCGCCGTGCTGGAGGGGGCACGATGAGCGAGCGCGTGGCAGTCATCGGCACCGGCCAGACCAAGCACGCCGCCAAGCGCGACGACGTGTCGATCGCCGGGCTCGTGCGCGAGGCCGCCATGCGTGCGCTGGAGGACGCCGGCCTCGGGTGGACCGACATCGACGCCGTGGTCATCGGCAAAGCCCCCGACATGTTCGAAGGCGTCATGATGCCCGAGCTGTACCTCGCCCCCGCCTTGGGGGCGGTCGGCAAGCCGATCATGCGGGTGCACACCGCCGGATCGGTTGGCGGATCGACCGCGCTGGTTGCTGCGCACCTGGTCACGTCCGGCATCCACCACAGGGTGCTGACCGTGGCGTTCGAGAAGCAGTCCGATTCCGACGCCATGTGGGCGCTGTCGGTGCCCCAGCCGTTCTCTGCGCCGCTCCTTGCCGGCGCCGGGGGCTACTTCGCCCCGCACATCCGCGCCTACATGCGCCGGTCCGGCGCTCCACGCGACATCGGGATGAAGGTGGCGGTCAAGGACCGCCTGCACGCGCTCAAGAACCCCTACGCCCACCTCCACCTGCCCGACATCTCGATCGAGAAGGTCGAGGAGTCGGTCATGCTGTGGGACCCGCTCCACTACCTGGAGGCCTGCCCGTCCTCGGACGGGGCGGCCGCGATGGTGCTCGGCTCCGAGCGCGCCGCCGCAGAGTCGGCTTCGGCAACCGGCCGGCAGCCCGCGTGGGTGCACGGGATGGCCATGCGTTCTGAACCGACCATGTTTGCCGGGCGGGACCAGATCAACCCTCGTGCCGGCCGGGAGTGCGCTGCCGACGTCTATCGGCAGGCCGGCGTGAGCGACCCGCGTCGGGACTTCGACTGCGCCGAGGTGTACGTCCCCTTCAGCTGGTACGAGCCGATGTGGCTGGAGAACTTGGGCTTCTGCGACGAAGGCGACGGGTGGAAGCTGACCGATGCCGGGGCCACGTCGATGGACGGCGGGGACATCCCGTGGAACTGCTCGGGCGGGGTGCTCTCGTCGAACCCGATCGGCGCGTCGGGGATGCTGCGATTTCTCGAAGCGGCCATGCAGGTGCGCGGCGAGGCCGGAGAGCACCAGGTGCACGGCGCCCGGCGCGCCCTCGCCCAGGCCTACGGCGGCGGGTCGCAGTTCTTCGCCATGTGGGTCGTGGGGTCGGACCGGCCCTGAGGAGTCGGTGAGGCCCGGTAAGCTGCCGTGACCGGTCGGGTGTCGGAGTGAGCAGCGTGCGGATGGAGGAGGAGAGAGGTGAGAGTTGTCGTCGACTTCGACGAGTGCGCCAGCAATGCCGTGTGCATGGGTATCGTCCCCGAGGTGTTCGAGGTGCGCGACGACGGGTTCCTCTACGTGCTCGACGAGCACCCGCCCGAAGAGCTCCGTGAGCGCCTGCGCCAAGCGGTGAACGGCTGTCCCACCGGGGCCATCTCCATCGTCGACGACGAGTAGCGCCCGCACCGTGGCCGGTCCCGCCGTACGGGTCCGCTTCGCCCCTTCACCGACGGGGTACTTCCACGTCGGGAGCGCCCGTACCGCGCTCTTCAACTGGCTCTTCGCCCGCCAGCAGGACGGAGTGCTCGTCCTTCGGATCGAGGACACCGACGCCGAGCGCAATCGCGAGGAGTGGGTGGACGGGATCCTGTCGGCAATGAGCTGGCTCGGGATGGACCCCGACGAGGGCCCGTACCGCCAGTCGGAACGCTCGGCGCTCTACGAGTCGGCTGTCGACACCCTCTGGGAACGCGGGCACCTCTACGCCTGCGACTGCAGCCGGGACGACGTCGAGGAGCGGACTCGCGGCAACCCCACCCCGGGGTACGACGGGCACTGCCGGGAGCGTGGCCTGTCCCGTACGGACGGCGGCACGCCTCTCGCACTGCGCTTCCGGGTACCCGACGACGGGGTCACCGTGGTCCACGACGTGATCCGGGGAGAGGTGTCTTTTCCACGGGGGTCGCTCGAGGACTTCGTGGTGGTCAAGTCCTCGGGCCAGCCACTTTTCGTCCTGGCGAACGTCGTCGACGACCGGGACATGGCGATCACCCACGTCATCCGCGGCGAGGACCTGCTGCCGACCACCCCCAAGGCGATCCTGCTGTGGGAGGCACTGGACGAGGGCGGTCCGGCGGTGCCGCTGCCGGTATTCGCCCACTTGCCGATGCTGGTGAACGAGCAGCGCAAGAAGCTCTCGAAACGCCGTGACCCTGTGGCCGTCGAGTCGTACCGTGCCCAGGGCTACCTGCCCGAGGCGTTCTGCAATTACCTTGCCCTGCTGGGCTGGAGCCCTCCGGGTGACGACGAGAAGGTGCCCATCGAGGTGCTGGTGCGCGAGTTTCGCCTCGAGGCCGTGCACCACGCTCCGGCTTTCTTCGACGTGAAGAAGCTGACGCACTTGAACGGCGAGTACATCCGCGAGCTGCCGGTGGCCGAGTTCGTGCGGGCGTGCCGACCGTGGGTAGCACCGGCCGCCGGCGTCGGGGGGCCGGTCGCCGCCGGCGTCGGGGAGCCGGTCGCCGCTGACGTCGGGGAGCCGGTCGCCGCTGACGCCGGGGGGCCGGTCGCCGCTGGCGTCGGGGGGCCGGTCGCCGCCGGCGAAGATGAGCTCCGGGCTGAGAGCATCCCCGGGCCGCCGTGGCCAGCCGAGAAATTCGATCCTGGGGTGTTCGAGAGCATTGCTCCCCTGGTCCAAGAACGGGTCGCGACCTTGGCCGAGGTCCCGGCGATGGTGGACTTCTTGTTCCTGGCGGACCCGGTCGTCGACGAGGGCTCCTGGGAGAAGGCGATCCGACGCGACGGGGGAGCACTCGAGGTGCTCGACGGCGCGGTCGCTGCGTACTCCGCCATCCCGGCGGACCAATGGTCGGCCGAGGAGATCCGGGCGGCGACCGAGGCGCTCGGTGCCGCAATGGACCGGAAGCTGTCCAAGACCCAAGCCCCCGTGCGGGTGGCGGTGACCGGTCGGACGGTCGGACCTCCCCTCTTCGAGTCACTGGCCCTGCTCGGACGCGATGAGGTGATCCGGCGCCTGGAGCTGGCCCGTGCCCACGCCAGTGCCCACGCCAGTGCCCACACCGACGAGGACCTCGCCGAGTCCTGAGCACGGCTTGCCGGCGGGGCTGGGCCCTGTCCGCCTGTCCGCCTGTCCGCTCCGGAGCGTCGACCGGGCAGCAGATCAGGTGCCGCCAGGCTGGGCGTGGAGTGGCCCGCGGCACAAGTGCCGGCGTGTCCTCGATGACGCCAGTAGCCGGTCGCGATCCACGAGACTGGGGGCATGTGCCTCTTCGCGCCGCTCCGCTGGGCGTTCAAGATCGCGATCCTGGTGGTCGCAGGCCTCGTCGTCTACTTCGGGGTGACGCTCGTCCAGGTCTGGCTCACGTCCCGCCAGTACGACGCTCGTCCAGCCCAGGCCATCGTGGTCATGGGGGCCGCACAGTACAACGGGATCCCCTCACCTGATCTCCGGGCAAGGCTCGACCAAGCGCTGATCTTGTTCCAAGAAGGGTACTCGCACCTCGTGGGGGTCACGGGGAGCAAGGAGAAGGGGGACGCGTACACCGAGTCGGAAGCCAGTGCCCGCTACCTCGAGTACCACGGCGTGCCGGCGGATGACATCCTCCAGGCCGGAGGCGACGACAGCTGGAGGAACCTCGCGGACCTCGCGCCCTTGCTGCGGACCCATGGCGTGCACACCGTCCTGGTCGTCACCGATCCCTTCCACGAGGACCGGTCGATGGCCATCGCCAGCGCGTTGGGCTTCATCCCGTATCCGGCACCGACCCAGACCTCGCCGATCACCGGGATGTCGACGGTGCCCTACTTCTTGAAGGAGGCGCTGGGGGTCGGGCTCGGGCGGGTGATCGGGTTCCAGAACCTCCATGCGCTCGGTTGAGCAGGTGTTCGGCGCGATTGGGGGCAGTGCCTTCGAGGAGCGCCGCGCCGACTACGAATGGTGATGCGGTCGGCTAGCGTAGACGATCGCCCATTCGGGGGTGGTGTAATCGGCAACACGACTGGTTCTGGTCCAGTTATTGAGGGTTCGAGTCCTTCCCCCCGAGCTCGGAAAACAGCAGCTTTGATCCGGGCTTTCGCGGGGAGGGTGCCGGAGCCGTTCGCCGCGGTTCGCAGGTGTTCGCGCTGGTCCTGTGGCAGAAGCGGCGGCAGAGCCCGCTCTGCCCCGCCCGGTTTCTGGCATCCCGGCGATATGCAGCGGCCATTGCGTTCTCTCGTAGCTCCCACATGAGCTCCAAGAAGGGTGCCAAGGGCAAGCGTCGGATGGCGAAACTGGCAAGGTGTCGAAGAGCCACGGGCACTACCTCCTCCAGCGCGCGGTGGCGGAATGCCAGACCCCGCAGAGCGGAGACGACCTCGGCATCGAGGTGAGCGGGTGCTACCAACGTGTCGCCGACACCGAGGCGCGCCACGACAGCGCCTCGGCGCGGGTCGTCAGCGGCGTAGAAGACGGTCAGCACTGACGCGTCCACGACGGCCAGGCTCACGACGCTTCGCGCACCTCCCGCACAGCCGCGGTCGCCTCCTCCATGGTCACGCCGCTTCCTCGTGGTTCGGGGTAGGTGGACATGTAGTCGCACGTCCGGGAGACCTCGGCCACCTCGGTCAACCGATCGACCACGAACGCGGACAAAGACTGCCGCCGGACCTCCGCTGCACTGGCGAGTGCCATGTGCACATCGTCCGGCACGTCTCGCAGGTTCATGCGCTTCATGGTGCCATTGTGGCGCCAGCTCGCTACTGCAGCGGGAGCCGCTCGAGGATCACCTTCCGGCTAATGGGAGTCACCTGCTCCTACTATCGACCGCCGGTGGCTCGGCTCCTGACGACCCGCTGCGGAAAGGCCTGGCCAGCGAATAGCGCCTCAATTGGTGCGCCGACCGACCCGAAGGACGCTCAAGTAGCGCCGGGGCACCGAGTCGCCCATGTCCGTGCGGATGCGCTCCGCAATTGCGTCGAGCAACGGATCTCGCACTTCTGGGTCGAGACTCCGGTACACGGACGTGGAACGAAGCAGATTCGCGAAGCCGCTCCCGTCGAACCACTGGAGGTTCGGGTAGAAGCGAGCGACGGGCGGGGCAAAGAGCGGGGCCGGGTTCTCGATGCGCTCGAGTCTCCCCCAACCTTCCTTGGTGGCTCGAACCTTCTCCTCGAGCGGAGGGTGCCCCCTGCTCGGGTTGCCTGGGCAGAAGTGGGTCGTGGAGATCGGCGGTAGCTTCGTAGACCTCCGGCTCACCGGGCCGGCGGACCACGACGTTGGCAAGCAGCGCGACGTAGCCACGGCGACGCAACAGCGCGTGAGCGCGTGCCCATCCGATGGATGGGTCGATCCAGTGCCAAGACGATGCAGCGACGAGGAGGTCGAAGCGCCGGCCTCGGTCCTCCCACTCCTCGAAGGTCGACGTCTCTACTTCCACGTGGGAGAAGCCTGCAAGGTTGGCGCGGGCGAGCGCGGACATGCCAGGGCCCGGTTCGACGGCGATCACCGAACAGCCAAGCCTGGCGAGCGCACCGGTCGCCTGTCCGGTGCCACATCCGACCTCGAGGACAGCGGACCCGGTATCGACCCCGGTCATGTCCGCCAGGTCAGAGAAGAGCTCGTCTGGGTACGTTGGTCGGACCCGGTCGTAGAGCTCGGGCACCTCCTCGAAGAGCCGGCCCTGACCTTGGTTGATACCGGACAGCTCCGTGATTTTTGCAGGTCGCGACGCGGCGAGGGTGCTCGACGCGGGTGGTCATGGGTCGGTACCCGCGTCCGATGCGCACTGTTGGGGTTCTCGCGGGATACAGGAGATCTCCATGCGTCCCTCGGAGATGAAAGCCGGCAAGGATGGGGAGGTGGTTCCTCGCAGCTCTCGGAACTGCGGGGAAGATCTGGCCCTGGTGCACCATCTCGGATTCGGGTTTCACGCCGATCTGTCCCTGGCCCGCGGCAGCGTCCCCGACGTCGAGCAGTTGGCGGAGCTGCTCCTTCCCGACGACTCCAACCCGGCCTGTGATGCCGTCGTGTCCGTCGGCCACCCCTTCAGCTACCTGCCCGACGAAGCCTCGATCGACCGGGCAGCGGCCGAGCACAAGAGGATGAGGAGGGAGCTGTTCGCCAACCCAGACTGACCCAACGGCTCTTCGCCCGGCCACTTGCAGGACGGCGCTGAGGGGGACCACAACCGTGCCGGGGGGTGGGGCCAATTCAGACGATCGCGGTGGGGCCCGTTCACTCAATCACTCCCACCCGTCGCTCCAGGAGATCTCCCAGACCTTGGTCCGTCCCACCTGTCAGCGTGTACCGAGGTCGCGGGCTGTGAGGTACGCATCAGCCTGCCCGAGGCGATCTGGGTGATCTGAAGTATCGTCGCCCACACCCACCATGTCGGCAGCCCAGTAGTCGATCTCGTCCTGCTCCATAGTGGGAGGCTGGCCGGGTAGGCCTCGGCGCCCCCACCCGGAGCGAGCCGGGGCCCAGCGCCTGCAGTCGACCGCTCGACCGCTCGCCCTGGAGGCGCTCACCGGGGCCGTTAGAACAGTGCCGTCACCGGTGCCGGAGGCAGCAGGTGTGGCGGGAGTTGTGGCAAAAACTGTGGCAAAGGCTCGGTCAGGCTGGCGACTTGCAGGAGGACCTGAGCGGGCTGGTAGCCTGTTATACCTGGTCAGGACCCCGGCATGGCCGTGGCCACATCACAGGGCCCCATCGTCTAGTGGCCAAGGACACCACCCTCTCAAGGTGGAGACACGGGTTCGAATCCCGTTGGGGCTGCCATGGCATGTTCGCGTAATTGACGGCCTACGGTTCGCGTAATTGTTCGCGTAATTGTTCGCGTAATTGCCCGGTCCGGCGCCGGACCGGGGGGCTTGCCCAGGGAATTCGTGCCGTGGCGCGAGCGGCCATCGACCAGGTCAAAGGGGTGACCGGCGCGGCGCTTTCAGCCGCGACCATCTGGGCTAACGATCAAACCGTTGAGAAGCTCAGGCAGCCCCAGGCTCCTCGGCCCCATTGCTCCGGACGGGGCGGCTATTGGGTCGACCGCGGCGGGCTTCTGCCCTGGCCACAGCCGTCACCGGGGCGACCGCTGCCCCAACCGCCAACTGCTCGGGTGACAAGAGGGCCGCGAACGTGCCCTCCTGAGGAGTAGCGGCCGACCTCGACTGCTGGTGGTCCTCGCACTGCTGTCGGTCGAAGTTGTAGCCGCAGAGGTCGAAGGCTCCGAGCAGGATGGATTTGGGGGTCCCGAGGACCCGCATGTGCTTCTTGTCCATCCGGATGAAATTGGACTTCATCATCGAATTGGCGTTCTCGGCCTGGTTCTGTCGCCCGATGGACATGCGCCACGCAGTGGTGCCAGGAGGGGGGTTCATGTGGAAGCGCAGGTCCTGGGCGGAGGCTCGGAGGAGGCCGTCACAGCAGGTGGTGCGAGTGCTGGCGACATCGACCAGCTCCGCGGAGGCACCGTTGCGCATCGAGCGGGGGAACTGGCGAGACTTGAGCAGACCGGCACAGAAGGGGCACTTCCACCAGGTAGTCCCGTTGGAATCACGGCTCACCAGGACGTAACGCCAGCGGGCCAGAGCGTTGAACGGGGCTTCGAACCGCAGCATCGTCGCCTTGTCGGCTCCACGAGGAGCGAAGGGGAGGTTGAATCCTTCGGCAATTGGGGCGTCCTCGTGGTACAGGGAGTTGTTGAAGATGATGGCACTCCCGGAGAACGGTCGGATGCCCTGCTGGTAGGGGTGGAGCTTGCTCTCGATGGAGAAATTGGCGTTCACCAGCGGGTAGTAGAACGTCTCCGGAGAGAGCTGGAAGTAACCCCGGTCGGTGGTCAAGTCGCAGATGCCTGCTTCGCCAGCCACCCACAAGAGGCGGTCCCGGACGGCGTCGGCGCGGTGGGTGCCCATCGGCGTGACGGTGAATCCGATGACGTAGGGCTGGGTGATGTTGCGGAAGGCGATTCGGCTGACGTCCCCCGACCACACCACGTCCTTGATGGCGGTGATGTAGTGGAACTCGAAGCCCGTACGCAAGCGGGAGGGTTCCGCATTGGTGGCGCTGATTCTCCCTCCCCGAGCGTCCTCATCGAGCGTGAGTTGTCGTCGGCCATTCGCGTCGATGGCGTAGACGGTCGGCTGGCGGCTCGCTCTTGGCAGGCCCTCGTCATTCTCGGCCAGCGCCCTCATCTGAGCCTCGTCGGCGTCGAGGTCTTCGATTGCCAAGACTGGACCGTTGTGGAGGATGGCCCACGTCTCTTTCGACGTGCCGTCGAGCGCTGCCGAATGACTCCGAAGCCGTCCGGCACACGACGATAGCGTGAGGAGGTTTCCGAACTGCTCGAAATCGAGACCCGGGACCACCTCTCGGGCCAGGGCTGCGTAGAGGCGGCACCAGCGCCGCCAAATCCGGTCGTAGGCGGAGGTCGAAGTCAGGTTGCCAATACCAAGCATTCTCCGCTGCGATTCACTCAGACCCACGGCCGTCTGTGCAAACTGCTTGACGTGGGAGACGTGGTAGTCGCGGGTGCTGTTGATGATGCAGATGTCGAGGAACGAGGACAAGGTGACGGTCGAGTTCCTCCCTGCACCTTCGTCGACCCAGGGGGACAAGAGTTCGACGACGCCTGACCTCTCGACGACATCAACAGCCCACTCGACGGCCGCGTCAGGAGGACTCCACGGCACGCGCAGGCGCTTTCCCATGTTGTTCATCGGGGAACACCCCGCAGAAGTTGGCGGCCCTCCTGCGGGCTGCGCGGTTTCACGAAACGGACGAGGTCAGAGACCGTCCGGTGAGTGAGGACACCCGCCGCCTCGTACAGTTCCGGCAAGGGCGTGGCAATGGTCAGGTGGTGGACAATCCACGTCGAGCGGAATCGCTTGATGGAGAATTCCGGGCTGCCAGGTGGTATCTCCATTTGCTTGGCGCGCTCAGACGCCTTGCGACGGTTGCCCCTACGGCCCCCGATGATGAACTCGTCCTCGGCAGTGTCGCGGAGGTCTCGTATCTCGTCCTCCCATTCCAAGAGCACGGGGATGACGCGGGGAACTGGGTAGCCAACTCGAACGAGGACTCCATCGTCATCGTCGTAAACGTCGTTGGGGGCCACTTTGTGGGCCCACCGGCCGTCGAGACCGGCACCGAGCCCGAAGGCAAGCATCGTCCGGCCAGCTCGACGTCGCTGGGGGGTCGTCTGCTCCTTGTGAATCTTCTTGAGCGCCGGGAGCTGCTCCAATTCGTAGGGGGGCGGCACAGCGACGTAGGGGTACTGGCGGGGACGCTTCTCCCACGGAGCGCTGACGGTGACTGCCTTGCCAATACCTCGCAGCGCTGACCGGGCAGTCTTGGCCGTCCTCGGGTCGAGGACGTGCTCGCAGTAGTACTCGACTCGTTGGGGGTCGAATATCTGCTCGATGTCCAACGTGGTGTAGCGCAGGTAGCACCAGGCTACGAAGGCGGTGGTGTAGGTCAAAGACCTTTTCCCGTACGCAGACTTCGGGAACTCGGCCTTGGAGGCAATCCAGAACACCAAGGAGCCGATGACGTCCCAAACCTCAGGGGGACAAGTGTTCGCCTGTGGCTTGTAGCGGAGATAGTCGTCGGGCAGCTCAACCATGGGCCCCGGCTCCACCCACTGCGGCCCAAGAGAGCCCAGCCATCCCGGCGGACCCCATGGGGTCATCGCTCCGGTCCTCGACCGATTGATGCCTGTTTCGCATCGGTTGGAGCCGCGTGCTGGCGAGAGCCGCCGTGTATGGCAGGCATGCTTTGGCCGTCATGGCCATCGTCGGAGCCGTTGAAGAGTTCGAGATCACGCCACCAGTGTGCAATTCGACCGACACAACTGTGATGTACGAATTGGCCCCGATCAGCGATACGGAAATCACCCGCATTTGTCGTACGACACGATAAGGAGAGGTTCCGTAACCGCTTGGCTGCAGCAGGGTCGTGCCAGGTCGAAGACATGGGATGCCAGCACTCACCTCGACGAGCTCGTAGCCTCCTGCCATGCGACCGAGGGATATGCTCAAACAGCCGAGCCGCTTTGGGCACGATGGAGTGAGTGCCGCCGACTGGATATTCAAGGAAAATTACGCGCTGGTGCTCGCCGCACTGTTCCAGCACGAGTTCGCACGAGGGCTCAGGGCCTACTTCCGAGCTGGGTCCATGCCTCTCACGCGCTGGTGCAGTTACCACCAGGTGGACTACGAGCACTGGCTCAACATCCGACGTGGAGTCGTCCGACTCAGCATGGAAGAC
>DAHWPS010000172.1:0-35225 GCA_027342785.1 Acidimicrobiaceae bacterium | reverse complement strand
GCAGCTCGGCCGCCCGGCGGCTGGCGTTGTGCTCGCCGTCGCTCCCGGGTCGCCGGGACGACAGGGTCCGGTCCACCACTGGACGGGTGAGAAGGTACAGCGTGACCACGGCCAGGCCGATCCCTACGGCCAGCATGCTGGGGGCAACCCAGTCGTTGACCGGGTCGACGAGCGCAACCGTCTGGAGGCCGACCATGCGCTCGACCACGGCGAGGAGCACCAGCGGCCACGAAGGCAGGGTGTGGCGTCGGAAGCTTCCGTTGACCTCGATGGCCGAGCTCGCGAGCCCGACGGCCAGCACGGCGCCGCCGACGAGGGTCACCGCGGCCGTGAGCCACGACGAGCGGTCGCCGGCGCTCCTGAAGAGCTCGCGTTCGGTGAGAAGCAGGAGGAGCACCCCGACCGTCAGGATCAGTCCGGCCGGGCTGGCACCGTGGAGGACGTGGAGCACGGTGGTCGCTGCGAGGAGCGCCACCGCCACCACCCACGCCCGCCGCTGGCCCCGCAGGATGCCTCGGGCAAGCATCATGAGGGCAATGCCTGCGAGCGCGACGAGGGCCCCGGCTGCCTGGACGATGCCGAGGGGAAGGTACTCGCGCACGACGTGGAGGTGGCTGGCCAGCGGCCGGTTGACGGCGACGATGAGATCGACCAAACCGGCGGCGAAGATCGCGGCGGAGGCAAGTCGCCGCACTCGCCGGACTCGGACCCGATCGGCGGCGACGCCGGGCGCGGGGGGCCACGAGTCTCCGTGGGGCCATGACGCCTTCACCCCTGGGTGGAGGTCCGCTGCCGCTTTGTACCCCTTCACCACCCGGTAGCCGGTGGCCAGGCGCTCGAGCGTGGTCGAGGACGGCAAGTCCACATCGGCGAGCAGGAGACGCACGTGGAGATCGGCGCCGCTCTCGAGCTCGATGGCACTGGCCTGGCGGTGATGGAGGAACACCGGGGGGAGACCGAGGCGCCCACGGTGCTCGCGCACCAGCTCGCTGGTGCCCCCAGGACAGGCGAAGAAGCCAGGCCCGAGGTGGGTGAGCTCGGCTCGGAGCCTTCCGCCGACGACGAGGCCGGCGGCTCCGCCGGCCACCGCGGCCCGGGCGTGATCGAGCGCGTCGTCGCCGTCGACATCGAGGCCGCTGGAGGCGGGCGAGACTTCGGGACCGTACCGCGGCACGGTATCCCAGGGGGACGCGAGCTCCCCCCCGCCATGGGAGCGCCAGAATCGTCTGGAGGCCCAGGCGACGGCCAGTGCGACCGCCAGCTCGAGCACGACGACGACTCCCAGGAGGAACAGAAGACGAGTGCTCCACGGCGCGCTGTACGCGTGGAGCAGGACCTTGCGTACTCCCGCCTCTCGGCGCACGAGCCGCTCCACGCCGTGGAACACCACGGCCATCCGGATGACGACTGCGACCAGCAGCGCCACGATCGGCGGGATCCAGACGTAGCGACCGAACCTCCGGTACAAGGTGCGCGACGTCACGAAACGATTGGACGAGGACGGGTCCTCGAGCCGATCGATCCCATCGAGCCAGGGTTGGACTGCACTGTCACCGCCCTCGACAACCGTGGCGACATGGTGGTCGGGGTAGGCCGAGCGCACCTGAACCCGGCGGGTGCCGGCCGCAGTCAGCATCTCCAAGTCGACCCCGTTGACCACCTCGATGCCGAGCTCGCCCAGGGCAACCAGCACCGCCGGATCGGTGACCGCCCCGATGTCCCGCCAGCCCGGCAGGACGAGTAGCCGGCAGTCGGCGCGCCGGCAGAACTCCTTGATCGCCGCGGTCAGCACGCCGTGGGCGTCGAGCGCTGCAAGTGCGTCGAGCCCGCCCGTACCAGCATCAGGTGCTGAAGCGCCGTCTTGGAGCTCGTGCCCGCAAGGCTGCGCACGAGAGCTGAAGAGGTTCCCGCACACGATCACCGTGCCGGGTCCCTCCCACTGGTCGAGGGTGAGCGCGATGTCGGTCGCCAGTGCTTTGGACGAGGCCGTCGCCGCGGCGGGCAGCAGCAGGTCCCCGAGCACCATCACCCGCTGCCCCAGGGGAACGCGCAGCACGGTGGCATCGGCGCCAAGCTCGGCGGGGGTGGCCGGGCGATCGGGCGCACTCGGTCCAGTCGGTATCGGGGCCGGGGTCGGCGTCGGCGTGGTCACGGCCCCTCAATGCTGCCACGCCCCGAAGTCGCTCCACGGCCTCGCCGCTCGCCGCTCGCTGCTCGGCTCGCCCGGAGCCGGCAGGCGTCGCGACCTCCTCGTGGGCGGGACCGGGTCGACCCGTGCTTCCGGCGTGATATCAGCCGGTAGGCAGGGTGAAGGCCGGTGAGCCAAGCTGGTGGACGTGGACCACCCCGTACCCGGGCAGAGCGATCGCCGCGTGCCGGCCAACTGGTGCTGGCGCGACGGACCGATGCCGAGGGGCCGAGCCGTCGTCTTCGACATCGACGGCGTGCTGTCGGACGCCGCCGGCCGTCAGCACTTCATCGAGCGAGGGCGCCGGGACTGGTCGGCGTTCTTCGAGGCATGCGGGGACGACCCTGTGATCGAGGAGGTGGCCCGCCTGGTGGAGCTGCTGGATCCCACGTTGGTCGTGGTGCTCCTGACGGGACGACCGCTGCGGGTGAGGCCTCAGACCCTCGCCTGGCTGGACCGCTACGGCCTGCGTTGGGATCTCCTCGTCATGCGCGACCGGGGTGACTACTCACAGGTCACCGTGTTCAAGCGCGGTGTCGTCCACGACCTCCGCAGGTACGGGTTCGACTTGCGCTTGGCCATGGAGGACGATCCGTCCAACCATGCGATGTTCGTGGCCGAGGGGGTCCCCTGTGTCTACATCCACTCGGGCTACTACGACTGACCGCCCACCTGCCCTTTCCGGCCGGCGGGGTCGCCCGCATCCAAGGGGTCGTCCGGATCCGGCGCGTCGCCCGCCCCGAGCACCGCGCCCGCCCCGAACCACCCTGCAGCCAGTAGCCATCCGGCCACGAGTGCCAGCCCGCCCAGCACCAGCATCGGCAAGTCGCCCACGTAGGAGAACACGGTGCGGCCGGTGCGCAGCGCCACCGTGGCCACGAGGACCTGGCGGTGGCCGAGCACGGTGCGCTGGAGCACGGCACCTTGGTGGGTGACGACGGTCGAGTAGCCGGTGGGTGCCGCCTGCACCAGGTCGCGACCCTCCTCGACCGCTTGGACCCGATCGGCGGCCACCTCCTGAGTGGGCACTTGGGACGTGGCGTACGACGAGGTGTTGGTGGGGACGACGAGGAGCTGGGCGCCGGCGTCGACCGCCGGGCGGCTGCGATTGGAGAAGAACACCTCGTAGGAGATCATGATCCCGAGCGGCGCGGCCGGGGTGCGCAGGAAGCCGCTGCCGTGGCCCGGAATGGCTGTGAGCGGGACGCGTGAGAGGTTCGCCAGGTGGGCGAAGAAGCTCCGGTAGGGCACGTACTCGCCGAAGGGGACGCGGTGGACCTTCTCGTAGGTGCCGACGATCCGTCCCCCCGGCCCCCAAGCCACCGCTTCGTTGCGGAAGGCCGTCGACGAGACCGTCTCGGTCACCCCGGCGACCACGGTCGCGTGGAGGCTTCGGGCCAGTGTCGCCATCGTCGCCTCCTCCGGCGAGCCTGTGAGGTAGCCGTCGAGGGCGATGACGTCCTCGGGCCACAGCACGAGCGAGGGGGGATCGCCGTGGTCGCGTCCGGGGATGAGGGCGGTGGCGTCGAGCTGCGCTTGGAAGACTGTGGCTGGGTTCACCTGGGCGTCTGAGACACCGCGCCGCCCGCCGCCTTGGACCGTGGCGACCCGGACATGGCCGACCGCGCCGCCGCCGTCCGGGGCCAGCGCCCCGCCCACCCCCAGGGCGATCACGACGCCCACGGCCGCGATCCCGGGTGCCAGCCGTCGCCGCGCACCCTTTGCACTCGCCACGGGCACGGGCGCCCTCGTGAACGCCTGCATGGGTGCCTGCACGAGCGCCTCGGCCAGTGCCCCCAGCGCGGCGCCGCCGGTCCACACCACCGCGGTGAGCAGCAACGGCCCCCCCAGACGAGCGGTCCCGAGCAGCGGTCCACCGGCTTGGCCGAGGAACACCCCGCCGATCGGCAGCCCACCGAAAGGCCAGGTCATCCGGAGGTACTCGAGGAGGGTGAACGCGCCGGCGAATGCCAGGATCCGGCCCCGGCGCGGCGGCACGAGCGCGGCAGCCACACCCATGGAGAGCGCCTCGACCGCCATGAGGACGGCGGCGCCGTACCAGTTGAACGAGCCGGTCCACCACAGTCCCACGACGTAGCACCCGAGCCCGGCCGTCCACCCTGACCACAGCCGTGCCCGGAGGCGCAGTCCGCCGAGGCGCCAGTAGAGCAGCCCGGCGCCGACGAACGCGAGCGGCCAGAGCCCCCAGGGAGGGAGCGAGAGGGCCAGGAGCACCCCGGCCGCCAACGATGGGAGGAGCACGCCGCCGCGCCGGGGCGCCCGATGAGCCTGCGCGCTCCTAGCGCTCCTAGCGCTCCTAGCGGTCCTGGGGGTCCCCTGGGTCCCGCGCTCTGGCGTTCTCACCGGGTGCCGAGCGCTTCGAGGACCGTCCGGGCCGCCGCCCGGCCTCCACCGATGCACGCAGGGATGCCGACTCCCCGGTAGGCGCTCCCGGCTACGGCCACCGCCGGCAGCCGGGAGACGGCCGACTCGATCCCCGCGACCCGCAGGAGGTGGTGGACCCGGTACTGGGGGAAGGCATCGGGCCAGCGGGTGACGCTCGACGCGGCAGGGCTCCCGGCCACCCCGAGCAGGACCCGCAGCTCGGCGGCGACCCGTGAGACCAGCGCAGCGTCGTCCAGGGTGTCGGGCCGCGTGTCGCCGTCGCGTCCGACCGAGGCTCGTACGAGGAACGTGTCGGGACGAGCCAGATGGGGCCATTTGGTGGACAGGTAGGTGCAGGCCGTGACGAGGAAGCTACCGTCGAGCCCTCGGGAAGTGGGCGCGGGGCTGCCGGCGGGGACGAGCAGGCCGGTGCCGGAGAGGTCTGCCGGCCAGGCGGCCGTCGGGTAGGCCATCGTGACCACGGCCACCGAGGCGTACTCGATGCCCAGCAGCAGCCTGGTGGCGTCCTCGTCGTGCGGTGAGAGCAGGGTGGCGGCGGCGCCGGCCGGCACGGCCAGGACCATGCCGTCGGCGACGACCGGGCCTTCGGGGGCGTGGAGGACCCACGGCGCTGCGGGCCCGCGCCGGCGGTCCACGAGCTCGACCGGGCTGGCCGTCCGCAGGGTCACCCCCCGTCGGCCCAGCCCGGTGACGAGCCGGTCGGTCAGTGACCCCATCCCATGGCGCAGCGCCCAAAACGCCGGCTCCTGCTCGCCCTCGCCCCCCCGGGCACCACGGGCACTGCTCGGGACCGGCATCGCCGAGGCCTGGCGGAGGGCACGCATCAACCCGGTCGGCTGCGAGGCCGCGGCCAGCAGGAGGGGGAGGACGGCCGCGCTGGACATGGCTTCCACCCCACCGGCGTGAATGCCGCCGACGAGTGGATCGACCAGCCGCGCCACTACCTCAGGTCCGAGGCGGGCGCCGACGAGCGGTCCGAGCGCGAGGTCACCTGGCGGCGGCCGGCGGTTGGCCCGGGGGAGCACGACGTCGGCGAGGAGGCGGAGGGTGCCCCGTGCCCCCAACAACCCCGACCGGGCGACGGGGAGGAAGCGGGTCGGGATCCCCATGTACAGCCCTGCGGGCAACGCACGCCGCTGCCCGCGAGCCCACACCGCGGCCCCCGACGCGCCGATGGGGACCAGCTCGTCTTCGAGGCCCAGCTCCCGGCAGAGCTCGGCCGCTTCGGGGCGCCGGCCCAAGAACCCGTCGGGCCCGACGTCGACCGGCTCGCCCTCGAAAGGCTCGGTGCGGAGCTTGCCGCCGAAGCGCTCCCCGGCCTCGAGGACCACGACCTCGGGGCTCGCGGCGTGCGGTCCGGCTGCGCCGCCGGTCAGCTCCCAGGCAGCGGCCAGCCCGGCGATCCCGCCGCCCACGACTGCCACGCGAGCGGTCAACCCGCCTCCCCGGCTCGGTCTGCAGCGCGGTCTGCAGCGCGGCGGACCACGCCGGCAAGGATCTCGACGAAGCGGGGGTCGTCGTCGAGCGACGTCGTGCGGGCGAAGAGCATGCCGCTCGCCTCGGCAACCCCCCGGGCTTCGATGTCGAGGTCGAAGAGCACCTCGAGGTGGTCGGCGACGAACCCGATGGGGCAGACCACGACCGCGTCCGTTCCCTCGGACCCGAGGCGCCGCAGGACGTCGGCGATGTCCGGGCCGATCCACGGCTCGGCAGTCCGCCCAGCGCTCTGCCATCCCACCAGCCAGGGCACCCCGGCCTCGTCCAACGCGCCGGCGCGGGCCACGAGCGCCGCCGACTCGGCCAGCTGCTCGGGGTACGGGTCCCCCTCGTCGACCACCCGTTGGGGGAGCGAGTGCGCGGTAAAAACCACCACCGCCCGCCGCTCGCTCCCGGGTACCCCGAGCGCTGCGAGGGCGGCAAGCACCCGTTCGGCCAGGAGGTCGGCGAACCCCGGCGCGTCGTACCACTGGGCGACGGCCACCAGCTCGGGGGATCCGGGCGAGCCGGCCAGTGCAGCGGCCGCCCGGTCCAGGTACTCAGCCGACCCGAGGCTGGCCCGGTGGGGGGCCAGCACCAGGCCCACCACCCGCTCGACCCCGGTCGCGGCCAAGGTCGCCGCGGCCGACTCGATGCTGGGATCGACGTGCTTTGCGCCGTAGGCGACCTGAAAGCGCCCCGGGTCGACGCGTTCGAGCGCGGCAGCGATGCCGGCCACCTGGGCTGCGGTCCGCGCGGCGAGGGGGGAGGTCCCCCCGATGGCCTCGTAGCGGTGCACCAGCTCGGCGAGCTGCTCGGCCGAGGGCGGCCGGCCTCGCCGGATCCTCGTGTAGAACAGCTCGATCTCCTCGGGCGCCGCCGGCGTGCCGTGCGCCATCACGAGGACCCCGACCCGACCGGTGCCCGGCGACGCCGGCCGATCCCCTGTCACTGCTCGACCCCGGCGCGCCCTTGTGCGTGGACCAGCTCCACGAGACGGGTGAGGGTGTCCGGATCGGTGTCGGGCAGCACGCCGTGGCCCAGGTTGAAGATGTACCCGGGCTCGGTCCCGGCCTCGTCGAGCACCCGGCGGGCCTCGGTCTCCACCACCGGCCAGGGCGCCAGGCACACCGCAGGGTCCAGGTTCCCCTGGACGGCACAGCCGGGCCCCACCCGGCGCCGGGCTTCGTCGATCGGCACCCGCCAGTCGATGCCGATCACGTCGGCCCCCGACGCGCCCATGTCGCAAAGGAGCTCACCGGTACCCACGCCGAACAGGATGATCGGCACGCCGCGCCCGGCCGTCTCCTCGATCACCCGGCGCGTCACCGCCTGCACGTCGCGGCGGTACTCGGCCGCAGACAGGCAGCCGGCCCAGCTGTCGAAGAGCTGCACGGCCGACGCACCGGCGTCCACTTGGGCACCGAGGAACGCCACCGACAGGTCGGCCAGGCGGTCGAGGAGGCGTCGCCAGGTTGGCGGGTCGGTGTGCATGAGCGCTTTCACCCTGGCGAAGTCGCGCGACGGCCCGCCTTCGACCAGGTAGCTGGCGACGGTGAACGGGGCACCGGCGAACCCGATGAGTGGCACGCCTCGGCGGTCCAGCTCGGCGGTGGCCAGACGGACCGCCTCGGCGACGTAGGGCACGTCGGCCTCTGGTGTGAGCGGCCGGAGGCGTCGAAGGTCCGCGGGGGAGCGGAACGGTTCGGCCACCACCGGCCCTCGTCCCGCCACCACGTCGACACCGAACCCGATGGCGTGGACGGGCACCACGATGTCGGAGAACAAGATGGCCGCGTCGACGCCGTAGCGGCGCACCGGCTGCAAGGTGAGCTCGGCGGCGAGCGCCGGGTCGGCGATCGCGTCGAGGATGCTGCCCGTGCCCCGGGCCGCCCGGTACTCGGGGAGGGCGCGGCCGGCCTGGCGCATGAACCACACCGGCGTGTGGGGGACCCGGAGGCGGCGGCACGCCCGGAGGAACGGGTGGTCGCTCACCCCGCCGGTTCGATCACCACTGCCGTGCCGTACGCGCAGATCTCGGTCCAGTTGCCGCCCATCTCCGAGGTGTCGAAGCGCATGGCGAGCACGGCGTTGCCGCCGCGGGCCTCCACTTCGGCCACCAGGCGGGCGATGACCTCCTCGCGGCTGGCTTGGAGGTTCTTCGTCATGCCCTTCAGCTCTCCGCCGAGCATGGACTTCAGCCCGGCTCCGGTCTGCGAGAAGACGTTGCGCGAGCGGACGGTGAGGCCGAAGCACTCACCGAGCACCCGGGTGACCCGGTAGCCCGGGACATCGTTCATGGTCGAGATCAACATGCCGTTCTCCTCCTTGGTAGTCGTGGTGTTTGGGTCTTGCGTCTCGGCGTCTCGGCGTCACGATGGGTTCCTGCGAGATGTCACCGGGCAGTCGCCACCATCCCGGCCGAGGGTGCTCCCTCGCGATCATCGCAGGTCGAGAGCTGCTTGGGCGAACGGCCGTGCCACGGGCACGCGCGGGTCCTGCGGGCACGGCGGGTCCTGCGAGCACGGCGGCTGGCGTCCCGTAGAATCAAACGTTCGCCGGCAATCCTTGGGAGAGGGGACGCGGTGGCCGCACGCCCGGAGATCGACGAGGAGCAGGCGTTCTTGGACGAGGCCTACCGGGGGCTCGACGCAATGCGCCGCGATGCCGACGAGATGCTCCACTCCGTTCTCGACCTGGGCCGCGGCGGCACCTTCCAATCCCGCACTGAGCGAGACATCGTGGTGCGCACCAGCTTGGCGCGGCTTGCCCAGCTCGACATCGGCGACCAGGCGCTGTGCTTCGGGCGGATCGACCGCCGCGTCGCCGAGGACCGCGTCGCCGAGGACCGCGATGCGGGCGCCCGCGATGCCGGCGCCGACGGGGAGATCGAGTCGTTCCACATCGGCCGCCTGGCGGTGTCCGGGGAGTCCCACGAGCCCCTCGTGGTGGACTGGCGGGCGCCGGTGGCCGAGCCGTTCTACCGTGCCACCGGGCTCGATCCCCAGGGACTGGTCCGCCGCCGTCACCTGGCGGTGCGCCACCGGACGGTCGTGGGGGTGGAGGACGAGCACTTCGCCGACCCCGCCAGCGCACAGGCGAGCGCCACCGACCCGGGCGTTGCCGACTCGGGCTCCGCCCAGGCCGGTGCCGTGGATGGGTTGGCATTCGGGGGACCCGGCGCGCTCTTGGCGGCTATCGGCCAGGTCCGGACCGGCCGGATGGGCGACATCGTGGCCACGATCCAGCGCGAGCAGGACGAGATCATCCGCTCGCCCCTCGGAGGGCTGCTGATGGTCCAGGGCGGGCCGGGGACCGGCAAGACCGCCGTCGCGCTCCACCGAGCCGCGTACCTGCTCTACACCCACCGCTTCCCCCTCGAGATGCAAGGCGTGCTCGTCGTCGGGCCGAACCCGCTCTTCCTCCGCTACATCGAGCAGGTCCTGCCCTCGTTGGGGGAGACGGGTGTCACCTTGTCGACGGTCGCCGGCCTGGTCCCCGGCCTGCGGGTCCGAGGTACCGACGATGCCGAGACGGCCCGGCTCAAAGGCGACATCCGCATGGTCCGGGTGATCGCCCGGGCGGTGCGCTCACGCGAGCGGGCGCTGCGCCGTGACGTGGCTGTGCCCTATGGGGGGACCACGCTCCTACTCACCGCGGGCGCGTCGGCCGACGTCGTGGCCAGGGCGCGCCGGCGGTCTGGGACCCACAACGCCCGTCGCCGCTTCGTCGAGCAGCAGGTGGCCCGGATCCTGGCAGGCCAGTACCGGCGGTACCGCACGAGCCACCGGACCGGACCCGCCCTCACCGGCCCCGAAGAGCTCGACGCGGGGCGCGTGGAGGGAGGCTCGGGTGGCGACCCGGCCGGTACAAGCGGCGAAGAGCTCGACCTCGACGCGTTCGGCCGTGAGGTCCGGCGCCACCCTGCTCTGGCCGAAGCACTGGATCGAATGTGGCCCCGCCTGGCTCCCCACGAACTGCTCCACGACCTCTTCGGCGCCTCCGCCCTCATCGCCGCCGCCGGTCGGGGTGTGCTCACCGATCGTGAGCAGGCACAGCTCTCGCGCCCCAGGAGCCGCTCGTTCGAGGAGATCCCCTGGACCGAGGCCGACGCCGCGTTGGTCGACGAGGCCGGCGCGCTCCTCGGCCCCCGCCGCCGGCCACCCCATCGTGCCCGGCGGGAGCGCCGCCGTGGTGTGGCCAGCGCGTGGGACGACACGAGCGGGGTCGCGATCGAGCTCGGCGCCGACCCAGGTGCAGCCCTGCGGTCAGGACCGCGATCGCGGTCCAGCGCGCCGTCGGTGACCGAGAGTGGCCCGGTACGCGCCTACGGGCACATCGTGGTCGACGAGGTGCAGGACCTCTCGGCGCTCCAGCTCCGGATGCTGGCCCGGCGGTCTCTCGCGGGGTCGATGACCGTCGTGGGCGACATCGCCCAGGCGACCGGGCCCTGGGCGCCTCGCGACTGGAGCAGCGTGGCCCAGCACTTGGCGCCGGGGACGGCGTCTCGCCTGGTCGAGCTCACGGTGAGCTACCGGACGCCGGCAGAGGTTGTCGACGTGGCCGCCGGGGTGCTGGCGGTCTCCGCCCCAGGGCTCTCGCCGCCGGTGCCGGTCCGCCGCTCGGGGTACCGGCCGGTCCTCGTGCACACGAGACCGGACATGCTCGCACGGCGCGTGGCCGACCAGGTGAGCGAGGAGCTGGCGGCGGTGGCGCCGGGGCGCACTGCCGTGCTCGTCCCGCCCGAGCTGCGGGGGTCGGTTGTCGATGCGCTGACCAGTCGGGGGCTCGACCCCGTCGACCCGCGCGAACCTTCGGGCCGGGGCCTCGACGCGCCTCTGGTCGTCCTCGACGCGGGAGAGGCGAACGGCCTGGAGTTCGACTCGGTGGTGGTGGTCGAGCCCGCGCTGCTCGTCCAGCGCGGCTGGTCCAAGGGACGCGACGGGTCCGCCGGTCGAGACGGGTCCGAGGGACGCGACGGGTCCGGAGGTGACGGACCGCCGGTCGCCACCCGCAGGGGTCTGCGGACGCTCTACGTGGCCCTCACCCGGCCGACCCAGCGCCTCGCCGTGGTGTCGTCGAGACCGCTCCCCGCCGGCCTGGTCCTCGAACCTCCAGCGTCCAGCCCCGTCACCAGGATGTTGGCGTCGGAGGGTGAGCGTCGACTAGGAAATACGCCGTGAGCCAGGCCATTTCGGTGGAGCATCCCGGCAAGCCGGGCCGGATCGTCCACGACCGCCCACCGATGCTGGCCATCGGGGTGATGATCTGGCTGGGCTCGGAGTTGATGTTCTTCAGTGGGCTGTTCGCCGCGTTCTTCACCATCCGGGCCAACGACCACCCCTGGCCTCCCGTCGGTACCCACCTCGACACGATCCAAGCCGGGGTGTTCACCGCGATCCTCGTCTCCTCCAGCTTCACCATGCAGAAGGCAGTGTTCTGCGAGGAGCGCTACAACCGCCGCCAGGCCAAAGCCTGGATCGTGGCCACCCTCATCCTCGGTCTCATGTTCCTCGGGAACCAGGCCTACGAGTGGGCCACCCAGGCCACCCGTCCGGGGACGAACGCCTACGGCTCGCTGTTCTTCATCATGACCGGCCTCCACGGGCTCCATGTGTTCTTGGGCCTGGTGGCCATGGTCTTCCTCTTGGGGCGGTTGAAAGGACCGGCCGGTGATCCCGGGGAGCTCTCGGTCTTCCAGGGGATCAGCTACTACTGGCACTTCGTCGACATCGTGTGGGTCGGCCTCTACAGCTGCCTCTTCCTCCTCAAGTAGGTCATCGGGCGTGCGGCGACTCCTCACCAATCGGCACCTGCTCCCGGCCCTCGTGATGGCGGCCGTGGGGCTCGGTTTCGTGCTCGGCATCCCGAGCGCTGCGGGTGCAGCCGGCGCAGCCGCTGCATCGGGCACGTCCACGCCCAGTGCCCAGAGCGCTTTGAGCGCTGCGGGCGAGCCGGGCGCACACACGGCCTATCACTCGACGACGCTGCCGATCTCCTTGGGCTCCACACTGCGCACGCTCATCAACGACGCCCGCGCGTGCCGCGCCGAAGCGGCCAAGGTGAGCCATCCAGGCCCCCCGAACACCGGCTCCCCGGTCGGCTCGAGCCGTGTGACATGCGTGAACGGCAGGATCGCCTCCTACGGGGACTCGGCAATCACCTACAAGGCCCTGCCGAGCTCGTACATCTCGGTGGGCGAGTCGCTCTTCGAGCAGAACTGCTCGAGCTGCCACCTGGCCGATGCCCAGGGCGGGCCGGCGGCCCCGTCGCTCATCGGCGTCGGTCCGGCCACGGTGACACTGTGGGTCTCCACCGGCCTCATGCCGGCAGCCACCCCGCTCACGACCCAGGCCGAGCCCAAGCCGCCGAGGCTGACGCACCACCAGGCCCAGGAGATCGCAGCGTTCATCACATCGCTCTCGCCAGCGGCGCCGTTCATCCCCTCGGTGAACGTGAAAGCTGCCAACTTGGCCGAGGGGGCCAGCCTGTTCGCGCTCAATTGCGCTGCATGCCACACGATCACCGGCGCGGGCGACGAGCTCGCCTACGGGACCAACGCCCTGTCGCTGCACACGCAGTCGCCGACCCAGGTCGCCGAAGCGATCCGCACCGGCCCGGGCAACATGCCGGTGTTCTCGGGGAACCTCTCGGACTCCCAGGTCCGCGACATCGTGGCCTACGTCACCGAGAAGATCCAGCACCCGACCGACCCCGGCGGGGCCGGTCTGGGCGGTATCGGCCCGGTGGCCGAGGGCTTCGTGGCCCTCTTGTTCGGAGTCGGCGGGTTCATGCTGGTCTGCTACTGGATCGGGGACCGGGCGTGACCGACGAGACGCACGCACAGAGTGCCCAGGAGGCTGCAGTGAGCGCCCACGACGGAGAGACCCGGACGCCGGTACCGCTGCCGGTGGCCCGCTTCGACGACCCCCACCTCATGGAGGCTGCCCGGAACCCTCGGCAGACCGAGCGGATCATCGCCGTGATCATGCTCGTCGGGATTGCCGGGGTCATCGGCTTCGGCGCCGCGTACTGGCAGAACTCCACGCCGTGGATTCTCGCGGTGACCCTGGGCGGCGGGCTGTTCTTCCTGGGCTTCGGGCTGACGGCGTGGGGCAAGTACCTCATGCCCCAGGGTCCGTTCGTCGAGGAGCGCCATCCGTTGGCCTCGACCGAGCCCGAGCGGGTGGCCATGGCGGCGGCGCTGGTGGAGCGGACCGGGGTGGTGGTGAAGCGCCGCCGGCTCCTCGGCGGGCTCCTCGGCGGTGGTCTCGGGATCTTCGGGATCGTGGCCATGTTCCCGCTGCTGCGCTCCCTCGGCCCGGTGCCGGGCGACGCCCTGGACGAGACCAACTGGAAGAAGGGCACCTACCTCGTGGACTCCAACGGCCGCCGCGTCCGCAGCGACGAGCTGGAGGTGGGCGGGATCATGACCGTCTACCCCGCCGGCCTGGAGAACACCAACGCCGGCCAGGCGATCGACGAGACCGTGCTCATCCGGGTGCAGCGAACGGACTTCACCACGTTGAAAGGCCGGGAGACGTGGGCACCCCTCGGCTACGTGGCCTACTCAAAAGTCTGCACCCACCTCGGGTGCCCGGTCGGCCTGTACGAGCGTGAGCTGGAGCTGCTGGTGTGCCCGTGCCACCAGTCCATGTTCGACGTCCGCGACGGAGCGGTGCCCCAGTTCGGTCCCGCGCCGCGCCCGCTCCCCCAGCTCCCGCTCTACGTGGACGCTGACGGCTACTTGCGGGCTCAGGCCGGCTACGACCAGGCGATCGGCCCGGGCTTCTGGGAGCGCACGAACCAGGGGAATGGCACAGCATGAGCACCACCGAGACCACCGAGACGACGAAGCCCCGGACCCGCCGGGAGGCGAAGCGGTCCCGCGGTCCCTACGGGAGGGTCCAGCAGGTCGTCGACGAGCTGGACGACCGCCTCGGCCTGGCGAGGGGCGGGCGGACCTTCCTCGACAAGATCTTCCCCGACCACTGGTCGTTCATGCTCGGGGAGATCGCGCTCTACTCCTTCGTCGTCCTGCTCGTCACCGGCGTCTTCCTCACCTTGTACTTCGTGCCCTCGCAGGCGACCGTCGTCTACCACGGCGTCTACAAGCCGCTCGATGGTGTACGGATGTCCGAGGCGTACGAGTCCACCGTCAACATCTCCTTCGCCGTGCGGGCCGGGCTGCTCATGCGCCAGATGCACCACTGGGCGGCAGACGTGTTCATCGGCGCCATCGTCGTGCACATGGCCCGGATCTTCTTCACCGGTGCGTTCCGCAAGCCTCGCGAGCTCAACTGGACCATCGGGGTCACCTTGCTGATCCTGGCCATCTTGAACGGCTTCATCGGCTACTCGCTCCCCGACGACCTCATCTCGGGCACCGGGCTGCGGATCGGGTACTCGATCATCCTGTCGATCCCCTTCGTCGGGAGCTACCTGGCGTTCTTCGTGTTCGGCGGGACGTTCCCGGGCCACGTCATCATCGACCGGCTCTACATCATTCACGTGCTCATCATCCCGCTCATCATCATCGGGCTGCTCTCGGCCCACCTGGGCCTCCTGGTGCGCCAGAAGCACACGCAGTTCCCCGGCAAGGGGAGGACCGAGCACAACGTCGTGGGGTCACCCATGTTCCCGACGTTCATGGCCAAGACCACCGGTTTCCTCCTCATGGTCGGTGGTGGTCTCGCGCTCCTGGGGGGACTTGCACAGATCAACCCCATCTGGCAGTTCGGCCCCTATGAGGCGTCGAAGATCTCCTACGCGGTCCAGCCCGACTGGTACATGGGGTGGCTGGACGGAGCGCTCCGCATCATGCCGAGCTGGCAGTGGACGGCATGGGGGCACACGCTCCCTTGGGAGGTGTTCTTCCCGGCGGTCCTCTTCCCAGGGATCATCTTCAACATCTGCTTCGCATGGCCGGCCATCGAGCGGCGCTACACGAAGGACAACGCTCTCCACAATCTCTTGGACCGCCCGCGGGACCGTCCCAAGCGCACCGGGGTGGGCGTGGCCATGATCGCCCTGCTGTTTACCCTCTTTGCCGCCAGCTCGACCGACGTGCTGGCCAATTTCTTCCACATCTCGCTCAACGAGGTCCTGGTCTTCTTCCGGGTCGCGGTCTTCGTGATCCCGATCGTCGCCGGGTTCGCCGCCTGGAGGATCTGCCTGGAGATGCAGGGAGTGACCGGAGTGGGCAAGCGCAAGAGGGCGATGGTGATCTCGCGGACCGAGACAGGAGAGTACGTGGCCGAGCAGTCTGCGCCCCGGCCCGGTGACGGCCACCACGAGCTGGAGCCCGTGCCGGTCCCGGTCCAGATCGAGCTGGAGCCGGCGGCCGTGGGCGCCGCCGTGGGCACGGTGCCCGATGCCGACACATCCGGGGTGCGCCGGGTGAATCGCTGAGGTAGAGGGTCGATCCTCGAAGGGGCGCGAGCGCAGCTTCCGAACGATCCGAGATGTGGCCCAGCAGCCGGTGAAGACCGGCGAGCGACCCACGACGACGTTACTCCGGCCTGGCCACCAGGGCTGAACCGGCTGCCGTGCGCCACACCGCAGCCGGTGGACCCACCCGCGCCGGCCAGATGCGGTCGACTGCCACCATCACCAGTGACAGGGCGCCGAAGCCAGCGCCCAGCAGGCATGCCCAGTCCCACCCGGCCGACGCGAGCACCACCCCGGCGGTCACCGAGCCGACCGCGCCGCCGACGAAGTAGCAGAACATATAGGCACTGTTGATGCGGCTACGCCCTTCGGGCAGCAGCGTGTAGATGATGGCCTGGTTGGTGATCTGCATGGACTGGGTGCCCAGGTCCAGCACGATCACCCCTGCGAGGAGAAGGCCGAGCGACGTCTTCCCGGCGGCCAGCAGCGCGAAGGAGCCCGCCGTCAGGATCCCGGCGGCGAGGGTGGTGAACGTGGTGTGGTGCGTGTCGGCCAGCCGGCCGGCCAGGTTGGCCGCCAGCACCCCTGCGACCCCTGCGAGCCCGAACAGCCCGATGACGATGTTGGAGTAGTGGTAGGGAGGTCCGGACAACAGGAACGCCAACGTCGTCCACAGCACGCTGAACGCAGCGAAGACCGACGCTCCGTGCCATGCCCGCCGGCGGAGGGTCGGCAACGTGAGGAGGAGGTGGAGAGACGAGCCCACCAGGCGCCGGTAGGGCACGTGGGGGCGGGGTGGCTCGGTGGGGAGGACTTTGAGGAGCAGGGCGGCGAACGCGACCATGAGGCCGGCCGATACCCAGTAGATGGCCCGCCAGCCCGCGACCTGGGCGACGGCGCCAGCGACGGTACGGGCCAGGAGGATCCCGAGTAGGAGCCCGGTCATGATCCGAGCGACGACCCGGCCCCGTCGCGCCGGGCTGGCCAGGTCGGCGGCGAACGGCACCATGATCTGGCCCCCCACCGAGGCACACCCGGCGGCCACCGAGCCCAGCTCGAAGAGCCACAGGCTGGGGGCCTCGGCACACACCACGAGCGCCAGGGCGGCAATCCCGAAGACGAGCGCCACCAGCGGCCGGCGGGCGTGGATGTCCCCGAGGGGCACCAGGAGGACGAGACCCGCCGCGTAGCCGATCTGGGTGGCCGTGATGACCAACGACGTGGCAGCCGAGCCGGCGTGGAAGGCGGTGGCAACCTCGTGGAGGAGCGGCTGTGCGTAGTACAGGTTGGCGACGATCGCCCCGGTGGCGACTGCCATGACCACCACGAGGCGGTTGGTGAGGGACGCCGCCGCCGGGGGCTGCGCTGCGGGGCCCGTCGTGGGAAGCGGCGACACGTGGGCAGCCACGTCGGACGCTGTGCCGGCCGGGTGTCCGTCCGGATCAGGTCTAGACGTGCCCGCCTCGGCGGCTCTCGGCCGTCACCCCGACCAGGGCGATCAGGATCAGGCTGACGCCGAGCGGGAGGAACCACGTGCCGAAGACGAAGGTGAGGACCAGGAGGAACGCCCCCATCCCCAGGGTGAAAGGCCAGATGCTCGAACCGGGGAACGCGCTGATGATGCCCGCTCCCTCCGACAGCGTCGCATCGGGATGGTCTTCGGGACGCTCGCCGACAACGCGCTCGAGCTTCCCCCAGAAGAAGTACTTGTACCCGTGGAAGCGCCGGTGCCAGTAGAAGTAGTAGAAGCCCGGCAGGAACCCGAGGAGGCAGCTCCCGAGGAGCATCATCCCCCCGCCGTCCTCGTAGCTGATGAACCAGTAGATGGCGCAAATGGCGGCGAAGAACACCCCGATGCCGATGAGGAAGAGGGACTCGGTCTTCATGCCGGTGCCGCTCCCGAGGGTGCCGCCGAGCCGGTGCCCCGAGCGCCACCGCCGCCGGAGCCGTTCCCGCCGGAGCCGTTCCCGCCGTGGCCGTTCCCCCCGTGGCCGTTCCCGCCCGCGGCCCGACCGTGGGCGATGACCAGGGCGTCAGGGTGGTTGTAGTCCCAGGTCGGGCGCTCGGAGCGGATCGGAGGGAGGTGGGTGTAGTTGTGGTGCGGAGGCGGCGAGGTGGTGAACCACTCCAGGGTGTGGCCGTCCCACGGGTTGTTGCCGGCCGGGATGGGCCGGCGCCAGGAGATCCAGAAGTTCCAGAGCATGATGGCGAACGACGCGGCGATGAGGAACGCACCGATGGTCGACAGGTCGTTGTACATCTGCCAGCCCAGGTCAGAAGGGTAGACGGCGACCCGGCGGGGCATGCCCTTCAGGCCGAGGATGTACTGGGGGATGAAGGTGAGCCAGAAGCCCACGAACATGATCCAGAAGTGCCACTTGCCGAGGTTGTCCCGGAGCATCCGCCCGAACATCTTCGGGTACCAGTAGTAGACCCCGCCGAAGCCCGCGAACACCGCGGTTGCGAACAGCACCTGATGGAAGTGGGCCACGACGAAATACGTTGTGTGCGTGAAGAAGTCGATCGGCGGTGCAGCCAGCATCACGCCGGTCACCCCGCCCATGAGGAAAGCGAGCAAGAAGCCGATGCAGAACAGCATGGGCGCGGTGAAGCGGATCTGCCCCCGCCACATGGTGCCGATCCAGTTGAAGAACTTGATGCCGGTCGGCACGGCGATGAGCAGGCTGAGCAGCGAGAAGAAGGGGAGCAGCACCACTCCGGTGGTGAACATGTGGTGGGCCCACACCCCGGTCGACAGTGCGGCGATCGACATGGTGGCGAACACCATGCCCTTGTAGCCGAAGACCGGCTTGCGGGAGAACACCGGGATGATCTCGGTCACGATGCCGAAGTACGGCAGGGCCAGGATGTAGACCTCGGGGTGCCCGAAGAACCAGAACAGGTTCTGCCAGAGCACGGCCGAGCCGCAGGCATTCGGGTCGGGGACCGATGGATGCCCGGCAAAGGCCGTGGTATGACAGCCGACCACTGTGTAGATGTGCGTGCCGAAGTGCCGGTCGGCAAAGAGCATCACGAGGGCGGCGGTGAGGACGGGGAAAGCGATCAGGATGAGGATCCCGGTGACCAGCATGTTCCAGGTGAAGATGGGCATCCGCCACATGGTCATCCCCGGAGCGCGCAGGTAGAAGATGGTGGCGACCAGGTTCACCCCGGTGAAGATCGCAGAGAACCCGGTGAGAGCGAGGGCCATGATCCACGCGTCGGCACCTGCACCCGGCGTGTTGGTTGCAGACGACAGCGGTGCGTAGGCCACCCACCCGAAGTCGGCCGCGCCGCCGGCCACGAAGAACCCCATGAGCATGGTGATCGATCCGCCCAGGTACAGCCAGTAGGAAAGGGCGTTCAGCCGGGGGAAGGCCATGTCGGGGGCGCCGACTTGGAGGGGGACGATGTAGTTGGCCAGGCCACCAAACGCGAACGGTCCGGCAAACAGGTACAGCATGAGGCTGCCATGCATCGTGAACAGCTCGTTGTACTGCTGGAACGTGACAAACGAGCTGGCCGGCGTGGCCAACTGCACCCGGATGAGCAGGGCCATGACCCCAGCCAGGTAGAAGATCACGATCGAGGTGATCATGTAGCTGAGACCGATGATCTTGTGGTCGGTGGTGGTGAGCCACTTCAGGATCCCGGAGGGTCCGTGCTCTTCGTGCCCGTGGTGCTCCTCGCGCTCGTGGACCACCGGGATGGCAGGCGCGCCGGGAGCGGCGATGACCGGCGGGTCGATCAGGTCGGTCACTTGAGGTTTCCCTGGGCGATCTGGCGCTTGGCAGCCGCGATCGAGTCAGAGTTGTTGGGCGCGTGCTGCTGCTGGTGGACCCAAGCCTGGAACTGCGCCGGCGTGACCACTTTCACCTGGAAGATCATAAGGGAGTGGTACAGGCCGCACAGGTTGGTGCACTGGCCGCGGAAGGTGCCGGTGGTGACCGGGCTCAAGTCGAACTGGTTCGTCACCCCGGGGAGGGCGTAGCGGCTGAAATTGAATGTCGGCACGTAGAAGCCGTGGACCACGTCGGCTGACCGGAGGTAGATCCGCGTCGTCTCGTGGGCCGGGATCACCATGGTGGGGTCTTGGAGCTCCACGCCGAGGACCCGAACGTCGTACCCGGGGTACTGGAACTGCCATCCCCACTGGAAGGCGGTGACGTTCACGGTGACCGACTGGGTGTTCAATGCGTCCACTTCGTTCTCGGTGACGAAGATGAAGGCGAACATGACGAGCACGGTGATGATCGGCACCACGGTGTACACGATCTCGAACAAGGTGTGGTACTGGGTCTGCTTGGGCATCTCGTCGGACTTGCGCCGGTAGCGGAACACCGCCCAGACGATGAGGAAGAACACGATGGCGAAGACCACGAGCCCGGTGATGAAGAAGCCCTGCCACAGCTTGAACGCGTCCTGGCCCTGAGTGGTCACCCCCCGGTAAGCGCCGAAGGCCGGGAGCTGGCAGCCGCCGAGGAGGAGGCCCCCCACGACCGCGCCCAAGGCGACCCAGCGCCGGCGGACGCGTCGCGACGTCCCGTGCTCGGGGCCGCGAGCGCCTGTGGGGGCCGGAGGAGGGCCGGACGGCGATTCCACGGTGCTGACACTAGCGAACGGCGGCCGAGAATTCGAAGTCCCTGCTCGGGGCTGTACAGCCCGCCCGGTCACTCCCCGAGCGACTCGTTGGACGCCCAGCGAAAGACGCCGTGTGCCATGGTGGACGTGGCTCGGTCAGCCCGGGCGGCGTACACCTGCTGGCGTGCTCGCTGGATGCCCGCGTCGCCGGGGGAGGCCAGCCAGGCCAGCTCGGCCAAGTGGCCGGCCAGGCGGAGAGCCCGGTCGGCGTTTTCGTCCCCGGCACCGGCACCGGCACCTCCGCCCCCGCCATCGGCACTCCCGTCCCCGGCGACTGCTTCGCCGAGCAGGGCCAGCGCCCGGTCGGCCAGCGCCGAAGGCCCGCCGGCCAGCTCGGCCAGCTCGGAGGCCAGCGCCCGCTCCGGAGCCGGCTGGAGCGAGGAGGGGTTCCCGTCCCACCACCCGCCGTAGAGGCGCCAGATGTTCCGGACGATGAACTCGGGTTCGTCGTAGACCGGCCGGAGATAGGGGAGCTGGGCCAGCTCGGACGGGGGCTGCACGCTGTGGAGCACCTCGTCCAGCCGGGCACCTGCGTTCATGAGCGCGAGGGTCTGGTCGACCAGGGACTCCAAGAGGCCGGCCGTGTTGCCGAGGGCCTGGCGGACCCGGTCGGCGCCGATCACCGGGAAGCCGTGGCCCGGGAGGAGGAACTCCGGCTCGAGCTCGATCATGCGCCGGAGCGCCTCGGCCCACTCTTTCGGGTACCGCTGGACCTTCTGGGGGTTGCCGGCGTTTGGCGAGGCCCAGATGAACAGGTCACCGCAGCACAGGACACGTCTGTCGGGCTGCCAGGTGACGGTGTGGTCGTCGGTCTCCCCCCGCTCGTGACGGAGCCGGAGCTCGACGCCGCCAACCGAGAGCGTGAGGTCGTGGGCGTACGTCCGGTCCGGGTAGCGGTACTCGGTCGGCCAGACGAGGTCCTTCAGCCCGAACTGGCGGCGGTTGACCACTTGGTTGTACCCGGCGGTGAGGACGTAACGATCGAAGCGGTGGGGCAGGGCTTCGTGGGCGACGACCTCGGGGCCCGGCCACCCCTGCTCGGCGGCCTCCTCCTCCCAGATCGGCACGCCGAAGACGTGGTCGATGTGACCGTGCGAGTAGACGGCCGTGTGCAGGCGCTGGGTGCTCCAGCGGCGGAGCTCTCCGTGGACTTGTGCAGCAAGGGGCGCGCTCCCCGTGTCCACGAGGACCAGGCCGTCGTCGGTGTCGAACGCCGAGACGTTGGCGAAGGAGGGTACGAACGCTACGCCGTCGCAGATCTCGGCCATGTGCCCGACGTGGCCAACCGGGTGGTAGTGCCCGACGTCCGCTTCGCCGCGCCACAGCTTGTCGGCGAGCTCCAGCACGTCATCGGGCACGGCACCACCTCCGGGTCTCGTCGGGCTCCGCACATCTCGACAGCGAGTGCGGTCGTGCAGCCAACGCTACCGCCGGCCGGCCGTCCTCGGGGCTTTCAGCCGGCAAAGCCGGCCGGGTGTCAGGACGACGCGGGCTTGGTCGGGTCGTCGACGGTGGCCGAGGCCGTCGTGCCGCCGGCAGTGCCACCAGCCGCACCGTTGGCCGTGCCGTTGGCCGCAGGCCCGGCAGTCGGATCGCCGGATCCGGTCGGTTGCGAAGCTTCCCGCAGCCCCTTTTCGAACTCGGTCTTGGCCGAGCCCAGGCTGCGGGCGAACTTCGGGATGGCGGTCCCGCCGAACAGCACGACCAGCACCACGATGAGCACGATGATCCCGTCTACGCCAAAGATCTCTCCCAGCATCACACTCTCCTCACCGGGCGGCCGCCCGGTGGCGACCGCCTCTGTTTGAAAGGTTAGACCCCGCGCCGCTGGATGGTGGCCGCGGGATCTCAAGCTCCTGCAGCAGTTCTCCGTCGTCGCCGGCGATCTGGATGGCGGCATCCGGGATCCCTCCGCTCGCCCCTCTCGGCCGGTGTGCTCGGCCAGGGGCCGCATCGGCGCAGGAGGAACCGTCAGGGGCCGGCCAGGAGGATCCCCATGAACAGGGCAGCGATCGACGCCACGCCGGCGATCGAGCCCCACGTCGCCACCCCCGCCCGAGTGGTCGCCCGGCTGTGGAGCAAGGCGGCAATGCCGGCCAGGGCGACGACGGCGATCTTGGCACCGAGCACGACCTTCCAGACGGTGGACTGGGCAGCCAGGTGGAACGTCGCGACGTTCCACAACCCGGTGACGACGAGCACGGCATATGCCGGCCAGCTCAGCCGGGCGAAGGCGTTCGCCAGTGCCCGGGGAGCTTCGGCACTCATCCGCCGCGCCGTGGGGACCATGCCGAGCATGACGATCTGCCCGCCGACCCACACCGTGGCCGCCAGGACGTGGAGCCCCAGGCGGACCGTGGTGAGGGCCGGCGCGAGCCCTGCCGACGAGGCGAGGAGACCCGGGACGCCGACCGGCGTGGTCAGCACTGCCGAGCTCCGTGCACTTGCGGCCAGCGGTCCTCGCGAGCGGCCAGACCTACCGGCCCTGCCAGTTGGGCGCCCGCTTCTCGGCGAAGGCGATCGGTCCCTCCATCGCGTCGGCCGACGAGAAGACCACGCCGACCGACGCGTCGTTGAGCTTCCAGCCTTCGGCTTCGCTCACGTCGGCCGAGTGGCGCATGACCGCCTTGGAGTGCCGCACGGCCAGCGGCGCGTTTTGGGCGATCGTCTCGGCCAACGCCAGTGCCTCGTCCATCAGGCGCTCGGCCGGGACCACCCGGTTGACCAGGCCGAGCGCGAGGGCCCGGGCCGAGTCGATGGGGTCGCCGGTCAGCGCCAGCTCCAGGGCCACGGCCATCGGCAGGCGCTTGGGGAGACGGATCAGACCGCCCGCTCCTGCGATGAGGCCGCGCTTGACCTCGGGAATGCCAAAGGTCGCATGTTCCGCGGCCACCACCAGGTCGCACGAGAGCACGATCTCGCAGCCGCCGGCCAACGCCGAACCGTTCACCGCGGCGATGAGGGGTTTGGGGAAGTCGCGTTTCGCGATCCCGGCGAAGCCCCCCGTCGCCCCGATGATCGACGCGCCCTCGCCCGACGAGAACGCTTTCAAGTCCATCCCGGCCGAGAAGGCTTTCTCTCCGCTGCCGGTGAGCACCACGACCCACGCGTCGTCGTCGTCGGTCAGCTCGTCGAACGCCGCCGACATGGCCTGGCTCACCGCGCCGTTGATGGCGTTGCGCGCGTCGGGCCGGTTGATCGTGAGGATCTCGACGTGCCCCCGGCGTTCCCTCAATACCTCGTCAGCCATCGTGGATCGCTCCCTTCTTCCAGTCTCGGGTGCTCCGGGTCTCATGCCGTGGAGGCCGACGGACCGCATCCGCCGGACCGCCGCGCCGCCGGGTCCACCCCGGCCGCCCGCAGGGAGCGACGCTACCGCGCCGGCGCGGGTCGGCACGCCACTGCGTATGCCGCCGCCGGGACCTGGGCGCACCCGGCGCGGCCACCCCGAATTTCCGCGTGCCATGCTGGTCGGCATGCCGCAACGCCCGCGACCGGATCTGGCCGAGCCCGGCGTCCTCTTCGGGGTCGCCACCGCCGGGTACCAGGTCGAGGGTGGCTACAACGGCCCGGGGGAGCCGGCCAACAACTGGATCCGTTGGGAGCGCAGCGGGTGGGTGGAGCCCTCGGGGATCGCGTGCGACTTCTGGCGGCAGCCCGAAGAGGCGCTCGATCGGGCCGCCGCGCTCGGGTGCGACGCCTTCCGGCTCTCGGTGGAGTGGGCCCGCCTCGAGCCCGAGCGAGACGTCGTCGACGACGCCGCGCTCGAACGCTACGTCGAGATCCTCGAGATGTGCGGGTCGCGGGGGATGGCGCCGGTGGTCACCCTCCACCACTTCACGCATCCGTGGTGGCTCGGCGAGGAGTTCTGGCTGACGCCGGGGTCGCCCGACCGTTTCGCCGCCCATGTCGGCCGGATCGTGCCCCGCCTGGCCGAGCACTGCCGGCACTGGATCACGGTGAACGAGCCCAACATCGTCGCCCTCGCAGGCTGGGTGGCCGGCGCCACCCCGCCGGGGCGACGGGGCGCGTTCAGCGACGCGTGGGCGGTGCTGGACAACCTCTTGACCGCCCACGTCCTCGCCCGGCGGGCGATCCGCGGGGTCCAGCCGGATGCTCTCGTCACGACCAACACGAGCGCGTCGACCCTCTACGACTTCGACCGCCTGCTGCTCGACCTGCTGGTGGCACCGGCCCACGGGGTGAGCCGTGGCGAGCTGGACTCGTGGATCGGCCAGCGCCGGGCCTATCACGACGGCGTGAGCGCGCCCATCTCCGGCGCGGGGAGTGCCCGGCGGGTCGCCGGGGACCGGTGGGGGGCTTTGGCTGCAGGGGTGGTCGAGCGGGGCTTGCGCTCTCTGAGCGCCGGCATCTCTCCGTACGGACCGCCGGGTGGGGGGGCGTCGGAGGCCTTCGCAGGTGTGAGGGGCGTGGGGACGAGCGCCCTGCGGGCCCGGATGCGGCGGCCCTCGCCGCGCAGGGTGGTCGACGAGGTCTTCGCCGCAGGCGCTGGCGCTGGCGCAGGTACAGGTGCAGCGATCGACGCCGTGGGGTTCGACTGGTACGACCCCGTGGCCAGCCACTGGCTGCGCCTGCCCGGGCGCCAGTCGTCGGGAGGGAGACGCTGGCAGGCGGACACCGCCCTGTGGGACACCGCGGCCGACCCGGAGGCAATGGCGTCGTGGTGCGTCGAGCAGCACCAGCTCACCCCGGGCCTCCCGTTGTGGATCGTGGAGAACGGCATGGCCACCCGGGTGCGGCGGGCTCGGGCCTACCCGCGTGCGGATGGCTGGGACCGGGAGCGCTACGTGGCTCGCCACGTCGCCGCAGTCTCCGACGCCGTCGAGCGCGGCGCTCCGGTGACGATGTACCTCCACTGGTCGCTGGTGGACAACTACGAGTGGGGCTCCTACGAGCCGCGTTTCGGCCTCTACGGCATGGACCGCACCCGCGGGCGGCGCGGTGTGCGGTGGCTCGACACCGATGCGGCCGGGGCCGATGCCCCGGGGGCATATCGCCGAGCCATCGAGGAGTACCGGACCGGCCACCACCTCGCGTGATCGGGCGGTGGGGGAGCGCGCGTCCGGCGAGGCCGACGACCCGAGCGCAGCTCGGCGGGTGCTCGGGCCTCTGAGGAGCATCGTTGCCGCGTCAGTTCGTTCGAGTACCGTAAGAGGGGCGCAGGGCGTCCTGTCTCGGCAGGGCACGACCGGTGCGCGAGAGCGAGGGAGTGCGACGGCATGGCAAAGAGGGCACTGATCACCGGGGTGACCGGCCAAGACGGGTCGTACCTGGCGGAGTTCCTCCTCGACCAGGGGTACGAAGTCGTCGGCATGGTGCGGCGGTCCAGCACGGTCACGTTCGAGCGGATCGCCCATATCCAAGACCGGGTGTCACTGGTGGCGGGTGACCTCTTGGACGAGGCATCGCTGATCTCGGTGCTGCGCGACCACCGTCCCGACGAGGTGTACAACCTGGCTGCCCAGTCGTTCGTGCAGACGAGCTGGAGCCAACCCGTCCTCACCGGCGAGACGACCGCGCTCGGAGTGACGCGCCTTCTCGACGCAGTGCGCACCGTCGACCCCGAGATCCGCTACTACCAGGCGAGCTCGTCAGAGATGTTCGGCAAGGTGCTCGAGGTTCCCCAACGCGAGACCACCCCTTTCTATCCCCGGAGCCCCTACGGCGTTGCAAAGGTCTACGGGCACTGGATCACCGTGAATTACCGGGAGAGCTACGGGCTGCACGCATCGTCGGGGATCCTTTTCAACCACGAGTCCCCAAGGCGCGGCCTCGAGTTCGTCACGCGCAAGGTGACCAATGGGGTCGCACGCATCGCGTGCGGGCTCGATGACAAACTTCCACTGGGGAACCTCGACGCCCAGCGCGACTGGGGTTTCGCCGCCGACTACGTGCGGGCGATGTGGCTCATGCTCCAGCAGGATGCCCCGGACGACTTCGTGGTCGCAACCGGTTCGACGCATTCGGTGCGTGAGCTGTGTGAGCTGGCGTTCGCTGCCGCCGATCTCGACTGGGAACAGCACGTGGTTGTCGACGAGAAGTTCCTCCGTCCCGCCGAAGTCGACCTTCTGGTCGGGGACCCCTCCAAGGCGGAGCGTGTGCTCGGATGGCGCCGCGAGGTGGATTTCGGGGCGTTGGTCGAGATGATGGTGCGGGCCGACTTGGAGACGGTTCGGGAACAAACGCGTTGAGTGGATTGTCCGGTCTTCTGCTCACGAGGCCCCGGCTCTCGCCGTGATCGCACCTTCGGTCTCGGTAGGGGCGATCACCGCCGACCCGCTGGGGATCCTCGTCTCGTTCGGCGCCGGCATCCTGTCGTTCCTCTCGCCGTGTGTGCTGCCGCTGGTCCCGGGGTATCTCTCGATGGTGTCGGGCCTGTCGGCAGCAGAGCTCGAATCGGTCGGGCGAGCCTCCGTCTCTCACGCTTCTGAGCAGCCAGCGGTGGCACTCGTCGGCGCCCTGCGCGGTGGGGGAGCCGGAGAAGGGGGCGAGCGCCACGCGCCGGCCGACCACGCGCTGCGATCCGCCCTGCGAGCACGAGCGCCGGGTCGCCCTCCCGCACCGCTCGTTCGCGGCGTGCTGCTCTTCATTGCCGGGTTCACGGTGGTGTTCGTCGCGCTCGGGGCCGGCGCATCGGGGCTCGGGCACCTCCTCGGAGCGCACAAGGCTGCCCTCACTTCGCTGAGTGGTGCCGTGATCGTCGCCTTGGGCGCAGTGCTCCTGATCGGGAGCCTGCCCTCGTCCGCGTGGAAGCGCCTCGGCGCGGGTACTGCCGGACCGGTGGGCTGGCTGGTGGGCTGGCTGGTCGGCGAGCACCGTTTCCACGTCCGTCCGTCGGCGCTCGGTGCGTGGGCCGCACCGGTCATGGGGATGGCGTTCGCGTTCGCGTGGACGCCGTGCATCGGCCCCGTCCTGGCCGCTGTCCTCGGCCTGGCGTCCACCAGGGCCACCTTGGGCGGGGGCGTCGTGCTCCTGTTCGCCTACTCCTTGGGGCTCGGCGTGCCGTTCCTC
Organism: Acidimicrobiaceae bacterium; assembly: GCA_027342785.1. Lineage (GTDB taxonomy): Bacteria > Actinomycetota > Acidimicrobiia > Acidimicrobiales > RAAP-2 > JAJYWF01. The sequence continues at coordinate 8,092 of DAHWPS010000172.1, read as the reverse complement.
GTCACCGGGCTGGCGTTCGGCCGCCTGACCGGGGTACTGGCCAGAGCCCGCCAACGGCTCTGGGTGGTGCACCTCGTCACCGGCGGGATCCTCGTCGCCTTCGGGGCCCTCCTCCTCGCGGGGCAGCTCGGCTGGCTGTCGGCCGAGTTCTCTGACTTGCTGAACGCGCTGGGTCTGCACCGCCTCACGACGAGCTGACCAGCGTCGTCCAGGCGGATTCTGCCTGCTTGGCCCCGGGGTGCCCGACGCCCGTAGCATGTCCGAGACGTCCATGCCTGCAGCAGTCCACCTCCGCTCCGCCGTCGCCCTCGCCGGCCGGTTCCCCGCCCTCTCGGGGGTGGACCTGACCGTCTCCGCAGGCGAGGTGGTGGTGGTGCTGGGTCCCAACGGGGCAGGGAAGACCAGCTTGCTGCGTACGTGCGCAGGCCTGCTGCCCGTGACGTCGGGCGCTGCCGAAGTGCTGGGCGAGGATCTCCGGCAGGACCCCACTCACGTCCGGCTCCGGGTGGGTCTGCTGGGCCATGCTGCGCCGCTCTACGACGAGCTCACGGCGGCAGAGAACGTGCGGTTCGCCGTTCGGGCGGCGGGGCTTCCCACGTCGCGGGTCGATCCGGCGCTCGAGCGGCTGGGTATCGTCGGGAGGCTCCGGCGCACGCCGGTGGCGCGGCTCTCGGCCGGTCAGCGCCGCCGGGTCGCGCTGGCTGCACTGGTCGCGCGCACGCCCGAGCTCTGGCTCCTCGACGAGCCTCACGCCGGCCTCGACGGAGCCACCCGCCGGCTCCTGGCCGACCTCATCGCCGAGGCCGCAGGTGGTGGAGCGGCGGTCCTGCTCTCCTCGCACGAGCCCGATCTGGCAGTGCCATTGGCCGATCGAGCGGTGACGATGACCGGCGGCAGGGTGGTCGACGAGCAGCGCGGTGGACGGCGACCGGTGCTCGAGGCGGTCCCCCCATCAGAGGAGACGGCCCATGTGGCGTGACGCCCTCCTGATCGCCGGGAAGGACCTGCGGATCGAAGCCCGCTCGCGCGTGGCGCTCTGGCAGGTCCTGCCCTTCTCCTTGCTGGTCCTGATCCTCTCCGCGTTCGCCTTGGGGCCCGGACCGTCCACCTTGCACGACGCGGCGCCGGGGCTGTTCTGGCTGGCAGTCCTGTTCTCCACCGTTCTCGCGACCCAGCGAAGTTTCGCCATCGAGTCCGGTGAAGGCACGAGGGACGGCTTGCGGCTGTCGGGAGTCGATCCTGCCGGCGTGTTCCTCGGCAAGACCGCAGCGGTGGCGGTCCAGCTCGCTCTGCTCCAAGTGGCCCTCTGGGCGGGGATCACGCTCTTTTTCGGTGTGCGCCTCCATGTGATCTGGCTGGCCGTCGTCGCCTCGCTGCTGGCCACCGTCGGCCTCGCGGCTGCCGGGGTGATCTACGGAGCGCTGTCGGCTGGGCTCCGTGTGCGAGAGACCCTTCTTCCCCTGCTCGTGCTGCCGGTGCTCGCACCCGTGCTCTTGTCGGGATCCGAAGTCTGGTCGGCCGCGCTCTTCGGGCATGCAGCCGCCGGTGAGTCCTGGCTCCGGATCCTCGCACCGTTCGCTGTCGTCTACGTCGTGGTGGGCATCGTCCTCTACGGCCCGTTGCAGGAGGCCGGATGAGAACCATCGTGCTCCGAAGTGTGGGGGTCGCCGCGATCGTGGCGACGGCGGCCACCGTCTGGCTAGGGCTATGGGTGACCCCGCCGGACCAGGTGCAAGGGACACTGGTGCGGTTGTTGTACCTGCATCCTCCGATCGCCTGGGTGGCGCTGTACCTGGCGTTCGGGCTCTCGGCACTGGCCAGCCTCCTGTACCTTTGGCGCCGCACCCGCTCGCTCTTCTGGGACCGCCTGGCCGCTGCCTCGGTCGAGGTCGGTGTGGTGTTCAACGCACTGACCCTGGTGAGCGGTTCGCTCTGGGGCCGCCCGACCTGGGGCGTGTGGTGGACCTGGACAGCCCGGCTCACGAGCACCGCCCTGCTGCTCGTGCTCTTCGTCGGGTACCTCGCCCTTCGGAGGGTCCCCGCAGACCCTGAGGTGCGCGCCAAGCGCTGTGCCGTCGCCGCGCTGGTGGCCTTCGTGGACGTACCGATCGTGCACTTCTCGGTGGACTGGTGGCAGACGCTCCACCAGAAGGCCAGTGTGCTCAACGCGACACTCTCGCCCACCATTCATGGCTCGATGGCGTGGACCCTGCTCCTCGGCTTCGTGGCCCTGACGCTCGTGTTCGTGTGGATGGTGACCGTCCGCTACGACGTCGAGGTCATGCGGGATCGCATCGGCAACCAGGAGCTCGAGGTGTCGCTGGCCGAGCGGCGGGCCGAGGGAAGCACCGGTGCCGTGAACACGCCTGAGAGCAGCTCGGATGGGATCGCGTCGGGGGAGGCCGGCTCGGCTGAGCCTCCAGTGGGCGGTCCAGGTCACTCCACACCGGTGCGTTTGGCGGCGCCGGAGCCGACGGGGGGTGGACGGTGAAGTACGTCGACGCCGGCTACGTCATCTGCCTCAGCGTGCTGTTCGTCTACAGCGTGAGCCTGTGGTGGCGCCGGCGCCGGCTCGCGCGCGCAGTCGCCACGTCTGATGTGAGCTCCGAGCGCGGCCGCGATCGGGAGCGCGAGGGGTGACCGGAACGGACGACACCGCGCTCGAGCCCCCTCCCTCGGGCCCCGAGCCCCCTCCCTCGGGCCCCGAGGCCCCGACCCCGCCGCGCCGGCCCGTCCGGCGGCACCGGCTCCGCCTGGCGGTGATGTTCTGCGCGCTGGCTGCCGCGGTCGTGTACCTCCTCGTCGAGGGGCTCGGCAGCTCGCTCAACTACTACGAGACGGTCCACCAGGCGCTCTCGAGGAAGGCCGCTCTGGGCACGACGGTCTTCCGGCTCGAAGGCACAGTGGCGCCGGGCACCATCCATCCCACTGCCGACGGCACCGACTTCGTCGTCTCCCAGGGGTCTGCGAGGGTCGCCGTGCAAAGTGTCGGCTCGCCGCCCGAGCTGTTCGACAAGGACATCCCGGTGATCGTCATCGGCCATTTCGCGTCGCCGTCGTCGGATGTCTTCATGTCCAACCAGATCATGGAGAAGCACTCCCAGTACTACAGCCCGGTGCACACGGCGAGCGCGCCGGCCCGGGCAAAGAGCGGGACGGCGCGCTGAGCATGCCGGGAGGCTGTCCCAGGTGCTGAACGCCGTCCTCGGGCAGATCGGCGTCTGGCTCGGGCTGGGCGGCGCGGGCATCGGGGTCCTTGCGATGGCGTGGACGCTGCGCCGGCAGCCGCTCGGGCGGCCCCCGGCGCACCGGCTGGACGCCCGGCTGTGCGCAGGCGTCCTCCTGCTCGGGGCCGTGCTGGCGACGGCGGCCATGGAGCACGCGCTCGTCACCCACGACTTCTCCCTGGTGTACGTGGCGGACAACAACGCCCGCGCAACCCCGCTCATCTACTCGATCACCGGCCTGTGGTCGGCGCTCGCCGGATCGATCCTTCTATGGGGCCTCATCCTGGCGCTGTTCACCGCGGCGGTCGTCTGGCGGTACCGCAGGCAGGCGGCTGATCCGGTGATCCGGTGGGCCACCCTGGTCATGTACGCCGTCTCGGCCTTCTTCTTCGGGCTGATGGCCTTCCCGGCGAACCCCTTCCTCATGGTGCCCGGCCATGCGCCCCTTCACGGAGCCGGTCCCAACGCACTGCTCCAGGACAATCCACTCGTGGCCGCGCATCCCCCCCTCCTGTACCTCGGGTTCGTGGGCTTCACCGTGCCCTTCGCATTCGCCGTGGGGATGCTCGCCACCGGGCGGGTGGGGGAGCGCTGGCAGGTCGAGACCCGGCGCTGGACGCTGCTCGCGTGGACCTGCCTGACCGTCGGGATCGTGCTGGGCGCCTGGTGGTCGTACCAAGTCCTCGGATGGGGGGGCTTCTGGGGATGGGACCCGGTCGAGAACGCCGCGCTCATGCCGTGGCTCTGCGGGACCGCGTACCTGCACTCGGTGATGGTCCAGGAGCGGCGAGGTCTCCTGCGGGTGTGGAACCTGTCCTTGGCCGTCGCCACGTTCGCCCTCACCATCCTCGGGACGTTCCTCACTCGCTCGGGGGTGGTCCAGTCCGTCCACGCATTCTCGGAGTCCGATCTCGGGCCGGTCCTGATTGCGTTCTTCTTCCTGGTCGCCTTCGTGGGCTTCGGGCTGATCGCCTGGAGGGGTGACCGCTTGCGCTCGCCGGGCGGGATCGACGCGCCCCTCGGCCGGGAGGGCGCGTTCTTGCTGAACAACGTCCTGTTCGTCGGGTTCGCGCTCATCGTGCTCTTGGGGACGCTCTTCCCGATCCTCTACCAAGCACTCACGAACCAGGAAGTCACCGTGGGCGCCCCCTATTTCGACACCGTCGCGGTTCCCTTCGGCCTCTCGCTGCTCTTCTTGATGTCGGTCGCGCCTGCACTGAGCTGGAGAAAAGTGGATGCCGGGGTCCTGTGGCACCGCCTGGCGGTCCCGGCGTGGTGCGGGGTGCTCGTCGTCGTGGGCTGCGTCATCGGAGGGGTACGTGGGCTCGAGCCGTTGCTCGGGTTCGGGCTCGGTGCGTTTGCCGGAGCTTCGGCCATACGCTCGCTCGTGCTGTCCGTCCGAACGAGCCTGCGGCACGGTGCCGGCTGGTTGCGGGGACTGGTGGGCAGGGCGAACGGCGGCATGATCGTCCACTTGGGCGTCGTGGTGCTGGCCGTCGGCCTCGTGGCTGCCACGTCGTTCCGCTCCCAGACCGAGCTGGCGCTGCGAGAGGGGCAGGTTGTGCACTACGACGGCCACACGTTCGTCTTCGAGGGGATCCGCACAGTCGACACCCCGCAGCGCCTGGCCACCGAAGCGGTCATCAAGATCGACGGGGGCGGGTTGTTCTACCCGGCCGTGAGCAAGTACGGCGGTCCCCAGTCCGAAGCGGTGGGGACGCCTGCCATCGACTCGAGCTTCCTCGGCGACGTGTACCTGACCTTCGACGCGATCGGGGGTACCGGCCCGACGACCGGGGCGACTGCTTTTCCGAATTTGCCATCCGGGTCCATCGCTGTAGGCGTCGTGATCGAGCCGCTCTTGGCATGGATGTGGGCCGGTGGGCTCATCGTCGGGCTCGGGGGCCTGATGGCGCTGCTTCCCGGGAGCAGGCGGCGCTCGACCGACCCGGTGTCGGCACCCGCTCGGGTGGTGCTCCAGTCGCCCGCAGTGGCGTCGGCCCCACGGCGCTCCTCGCCGAGGGAGGCGGACGCTCGCCGGACATCGTCACCCCCAGAACGCGAACAGGAGCGGGCACCGGTGGGCGCAGTGCCGCGCGATCACGCGCAGGTGGGGGTGGTGCCGCGCGATCACGCGCGGGTGGGGGTGGTGCCGCGCGACCACGCGCAGGTGGGCCCAGCTCCTTCGGAGCAGGTACCGGCGGGCAGCGGAGAGCGGGATCAGCTCGTATGACCGATGGATCGGTTGCCACTCTCCCCCGGCGTCCGAGGCACTTCACCCGGTGGGTAGCCGGTGCGGTGGTCGTCGTCCTCGCCGTGGTCGCGGTGGTTGCCGCCACTCGGCCCTCCTACCAGGCAACCCAAGTCGGCAGCCCGCTCCTGGGGCGGGCTGCCCCCGAGTTCAGCGGTCGGGACTTCCAAGGCCACACGGTCGCCCTGTCGGCGTACCGGGGGCGGTTCGTCTACGTGAATTTCTTTGCGAGCTGGTGCCCCCCGTGCCAGAGCGAGGAGCCGAACCTCGTCACGTTCGATCGCCAGCAGCAGCACGAGCCCTCCGGAGCCGCACTCATCAGCGTGGTGTTCAACGACTCGGACGCCGCGGCATCGGCATTCGTGCGCCAATCAGGGCAGCGTTGGCCGGCCGTGCCCGACCACGACGGCGCGATTGCCAATGCCTATGGAGTCGAGTCGCCGCCGATGACGTTCTTGGTGAACCCCGAAGGGATCGTGGTCGGGGACTGGGCCGGACCGGTGACGGCAGCCCAGTTGGACAGCATGCTGGCGGCGGACCGGCACTCCGATGCCTGACACGGGAGCGATGCCTGACACGGGAGCGACGCCTGACACGGGAGCGAAGGACCCCGGGCGCCGCGTACACCGCCGTCACCGGCGCTCCGCGCTGTCGGCCGGGTTGCTCTTGATCGTGCTCGGGGTTGCCTTGGCCATCGGGAGCGGCTTGGGAGCTGCGGGCAAGCAGACCGCCGCCGAACGGGCTGCTGTGATCGACTCCCAGGTGCGCTGCCCGAGCTGCGCCGACTTGTCGGCGGCGCAGTCCTCGGCGTCGGCCGCGGTCGCAGTTCGAGACGAGGTGCTCCATCTGGTGAAAGAGGGCCGGACGAACCGCCAGATCGAAGCGACCCTGGTGAGCCAATATGGCGGCACGATCCTGCTCCGGCCTCCCACGACCGGTCTGGTCTCGCTCGTCTGGTTCCTGCCGGCGGCAGGTGCAGCAGTTGGGGTCGCCGCGCTCGGGGTGTTCTTCTGGCGCCGGTCGCGTGAGATGGCCCGACTCCGCCGGCAAGCACGATGAGCGTTGCCGACACCCCTTCGCCGGCACGCGCTCGACGTCCGCGCCAGCGCCGGGATCATGACGGTGGTCCCAGCGTGACCGACGAGCGCTGGCACCTCGAGGATCGCAGAGAGTTCCTCCTGCGCTCTCTCGATGACGCCGATCGCGAGCACGATGCCGGCGATCTCGGCGACGACGACTACCGGGTGCTGTGCCGGCGTGACCAAGAGCTCCTGGCCGACGTGGAAGCTCGCTTGGCCGAGCTCGCCGCTCCATCGAGCGGGGATGCCGAGCGTACCGACGAGCCGACTGCCACCGAAGGCCCCGAGCGTGAGCACCGGCCCCGGTCGTTGCTGCGCCGGCTCCTGTTGCGGCGGCGGAAATGGATGCTCGTCGCCGGCGTGGCAGCACTGGTGGCGGCTATGGTCCTTCTCCTCGTGGACGTCACTGCACCGCGGCTGCCCGGGCAGTCGGCAACCGGCAGCATCACACTGCGTGGCAAAGCCCTCATTACCCAGCAGGTGGCCCAAGCCGCGACCCTGGTGAGCGAAGGTCACGTCGTCACCGCCCTCGAGCTCTACGAGAAGGTGCTGTCGGAGAACCCGAAACAGCCCGAAGCGCTGGCAGAGGGTGGGTGGCTCGAGTGGCAGACCGGCTCCCAGACGCACGACGCAGCGCTCGAGTCGGCGGGACAGGCCATGGTCACACGGGCGACGGTTGTCGACCCAGGCTTCTATGCCGGGCATCTGTACCTCGGGACGATCGAGCTCTTGGGCGCAGACGACCCGTCTGCGGCAGTGCACGAGTACCAAGCGCTCCTCTCGGAGCACCCCCCCGCGGCGTCGCTAGCGAGCGCTGCGGGTGACATCCGCCAGGCGTTCACCGATGCGGGTTTGCCGGTGCCCGCCGGCGTGCCTGAGCCCAAGGGCGGCAGCTAGCGGCCGTGCCGATATGTAAACGCCGGTCGAAAACAGCCGCACCTGCCCCTTGGGTTTGGTTGGTCGAAAACAGCCGCACCTGAGGATCCCCCGCTCTGCCTGACTGGCCCTTGAAGCTTCCTTCGAGGAGGCCGTGAGGGCGTCCAGTTGGGGGGAAAGGGTGTGGACCGACATGGAGCAGTGGCCGAGATCCGTCGCAAGGTTCTCTTGGAGAAGGCTTCGGAGCGCTCGATCATGCGGGACGACCGGATCGGCCACGAGGCGCTGGACAAGATCCTGGCCAGCCCAGAACCGCTCGGCTATCGCCCGAGCGAGCCCCGGGCGAAGCCCGTCCTCGGGCGCTTCTTCCCGGTCATCGACGAGATCTTGGAAGCCGGCAAGTCAGCCCCTCCCACGCAGAGCCACACCGCCCGGCGGATCTTCGAGCGCCTGCGCGGCGAGCACGGCTACACCGGCGGCATCACGCTCGTGAAGGGGGCCGTGGCCGCAGCCAAGCGGGTATGAGTCCCCTCACGTGGTGGGAATTCGGGGCAGGTCCACCACCAGGTGAGCCATCGGCGTGATGCTCGGTGTGTACATCACAAGTGCACAGCGAGGAGGTCACACCGATGGCTCTATCCGATTCTGCCCTGTCCGAG
>DAHWPS010000162.1:0-3683 GCA_027342785.1 Acidimicrobiaceae bacterium | reverse complement strand
GCTGTGATGAGGTCAGCCAACGGGGCCCTCCTTCGTGAACTCGGCGAGGAGCTTGTCGGTCACCAGCATGTCGAACAACGCCCGAATCGGCCTTCTGAGTTGGTCGCAGGTGTCCATGATGATCTCCGGGTCGAACTCGGGAATGTCTGGTGGCTCCCAGAAACAGTCGAAGTCCAGGGCGAACAGAGGCCCTGGTCCGGGCGGAGCGGGCCGCTTGAGCGGGCCGACCGGGTTGACGACGTAACCAGCCCGGGGTCCGTAGCGAAGTACCAGCTTCTGGTCCGGTCCGGTACTGTACTGTGCCGCGCCTTCCCATCCGGTTGAGACGAAACCGGCGTCGTTCATCCCGCCGAGTTGGGGGGCCAGGAGCGAGGCATCGACCCAGTTCTGCCAGTCTGAGAGAGCCTCCTCCGCAATGCTGGGCGCGCGGATCTCGTCGATGTAGCGCATACCTACGCGAGCAATCCCATCGGGCAGGAGGACCTCGGCTGCAGCGGCCACAGCACTTGCCACGGTCTTACGGAACTCGGGGTAATGGCGATAGCGGGTGGCCTCGATCGTCAGGCTCTCTTCGGTGATCGCCACTGCCAGCGTGCGGTCGCGCAACGTGAACCTCGGGATGGTCAGCATCGGCATCGCTTGCGGCACGGCACCGGCAGCGCTGACTGCGAGCGTCAGCTGTTGGATCTTCTGCGACTCGATGACCCAGCCCTCACCGAGCAGGTCCCGGAACGAACGTTGCAGGTTCATGGGCAGGGGACGGGTACCCGCGCTGTTCGGGAACCGCACCTCGACGGCGACCAGCGCCAACGGCGCGTTCGGGTACACCTCATGCGTATCGGCCACCGACCTCCCTTTCCTGAGTCAGAGTGTAACCTAAACAGCAAGCAACTAGTATAGCTTAGGTGTAACCCCTATCCGCCCGGGAGGTGGAGTCATGACCGCAGGTTCGATGCGACCGCTCGTGAGCCAGCCTGCGGAGGCTCGCGCCCAGGTCTTCCTCAGCCACTCCAGCGCCGACCGCCCGGTTGTCGACTGGGTTGCCGCTCAGATCGAGGCCATGGGGATCGACGCCTACCGTGCCGACCACGATGTGCAGCCCGGTACGGTGCTGGCGGACAAGGTACGTGACGCCATCGCCAGAAGCGACGCGCTGCTCGCGCTGCTCACTCCCCAGGGTGACTCCTCCCGGTACGTCCACCAAGAGATCGGCGCGGCGCGACAAGCCGGAAAGCCAGTCCTGGTCCTATTCGACTGCCGGCTGGACCCGACGTCCCTGGCCATGCTCGACGGGATTGAGCACATCCCCTTCGACCACGAGGACGTCGCCACGAGCAGCGCGGACCTCATCTCGGCCCTCAGGAGGCTCAGCGAGCGGCGGGGTCTTCCGACGTCGCCAGTCCTGGTCGTCAACGCTCAGCCCGCCTTTCAGCTCCAACTCAGCGCTCAGCTCCAACTGAGCGCCAGCCAGGTCCTGGTCGGCCTACTCGTCGTGGCCGCCCTTGCCGGGCTGATGTACCTGGTAGTCAATAGTCCCGGAGAAGGCGGGACCGGCACGGGCAATGGTGCGTAGCGCCTCCGTCCGAAGGACGTCGATCTGGCGCGCCCGCGCCCGTTGAACCGGCGGGCAGCGACGCGGCAAGCGCGGCCAGAGGGCGGGACCGGTTGTGGCAGGCCGACCGGTCCCTTCGATGGTTTGGCGCGCACCCACGTCAGCGATCTCTCGCGTCATGCCCATTCTCACACCTGCCCGTGGTCCGAGCCGGAGGGCCGTGGTTATCCCCGCAGTTGGGGTGTTTCCGGCTTCGTTGAAAGGTGAGACATGTCACCACCTCCAGGCATAAGTCTACGTGAGGCACGCAGCCCCCGAGGGAACGCGCATCGTCCGATGGCGACCTGCAGGTGTTACCTGACCACACGCGATGTTGCTGGTCAACGCGTCATGCCAGGTCCAGCTGCCGGCTCAGCCGCACCACCCGTCGGAGGACTGGCCCGGCTCCTGCCGGGGGCGCCGACCAGTCCTCCGCACCTTCGCGCGCGGCGGGCTGGGCAGTCTCGCTGCCGAGATCGTAGAGGGTGGCTGCGACATCGAGGGCGCTGTCGGCCAGCTGGTACACGACGTCGAGCTGTAGCGAGTCGAACAGCGCCCGCAGTTCGCCCTGGGGCGCCGTGTCGAGCGAGCTGGCGAGGATCGGCAGGCGGTCGAGCAATGGGGCGACGTCGGCCAACGTGGGCGCCTCTGTTGCCGAGGCTCGGGCGAGTGCCACGAGCCGCTCGCGCCACTCGGCGACGGCGTCCTCCAGCTCGGCCACGCGCTGGCCGACGCGCCAGAACGGGAAGCTTGTCGAGCAGTTCCACCGGAACTACTCGAGTGACGTCCGCCGCATCGAGTTCAGCCAGCGCGTCGAGTTTGGCATGCCGTTCTGCTTCGAGCTCGCCGGGGCGGTAGCGGACGCGACTGAAGATCGTGCCGATGTGGTCGTCATGGGACTCGAGGGCTCGGATGAGGCGGTCCTGACGGACGGTGATCTCCTCGAGGTAACGGCGCGGTGCGTCGATCTTGACAGCGTGCTTGGCGATAGCGCCGTGGTCGATCCGGCCGAGGAGGCGGGTGGCGTACTCAGCCGTCCACCGTCGCCTCGCGCAGTTGGCGGGTGAAGCGGGTACACACGTCGATCACCCGTTCCGATGGCACGGCAATACGAAGGGCGTCGCGTGCCATGCGGACGCCTTCTGCGCCCCGCGAACCGAAGAGCCGCTCCATCAACTCGATCGCCTCGCGACAGACTGGGCCTGCGGTCTCATCGTTCATGACCGGTCCTAGCCGGCGCAGAAACTCGCGAAGCGGGACGGCGATCATGAGCCGATACACGTCGGCAGCATCCTTGTCGGCGATTCGGCCCAGCTTGCCGTCGGCGAGCCGGTCACGGAGCTTGTAGACCTTGGCGACGATCAGCGCCGCCGGTCCTGCCACGCGGATAGTGAACTGGCGGGAGTCGGTGCCATCGAGGGCGGCGACTTCCATGAGGTCGTGGTCAAGGATCGAGCCTTCCAACCCGATCGCCTTGCGGGCGATCATCTTGTCGTGAGGTGGGAGCCTGACGCTGCGCCTCCCACCTGCGGGGGCGAAATGCTCTGGCACCATGATGTCGACGTCGACGTCCGTCGGCGTGCCATCGATGACGATGGTCTTCCACCAGATGCCGGGGTCTCCCTTCTGTTCGAAGTTGGCGTCTTCCAGAAGCTTTTCGATGTGAGGCTTGTCGGCGAGCCGGGACGGAGCCAGAGCCAGGTCTGCGTCGGTGGTGTATGGGGCGAACCCCGTGATGCCGCCGTCCTCCGTGTGCATGTAAATCGCCTGAGCACCGACGACGATGATTGCCTCACGCTGCGAGCCGAGTGCTTCAAGGACGTCGAGCAAGACCGTCCGAGCAGCGACGTACTCAGGGGCCGCGTCCGTCACGAGCTCAGGCCCCCCGCTCGAGACTGTTTGGCGAGTATTTCTTGGATCGTCGGGTACCGCCAGCGGTCCTCGTTGTCTTGCATCCAGGCGATGAGCGCGTCTCCCTCGGACGGCATCCGGCCGGTGCCAGCCAAGCAGTCGATGGCGACCTGGCTCGGAGCTGCCCAGGCGACCCCGCCATTTCGCTCCGACCTCGCGAAAGCGACCTCATTGTCTGGCC
>DAHWPS010000148.1:0-5164 GCA_027342785.1 Acidimicrobiaceae bacterium | reverse complement strand
CTCGGAGCGAAGCACTCGAACCAGCGGTCCCGACGGTGCAAGAGGTTCGAAAACTCCTGTCGACCGCACAGCATCACAATCCCGAACTGGCAACGTTTCTTTGGGTGGCGGTGACCACAGGCATGCGCCGAGGCGAGATATGTGCACTTCGCTGGAGTGATGTCGACTTCCAGGACTCGGTCCTCACCGTCCGCCGCTCCATCTCGGACATGCCTGGTCAGGTGGAGGCTCGCTCGACGAAGACACGGCGTGTCCGGAGAATCGCGATCGACGAGGTCACCAGAGAGGTCCTGCTGGACCAGAAGGACGCGGCTCAAAGACTCGCCGGGCGGGTGGGTACGGAGCTGGATCCGACCGGCTATGTATGGTCCCAGGACATCGATCACTCGTCTCCATGGCGTCCGGGGCGAGTCTCTCACTCCTTCGAGACCATCCGCCGTCTCTCCGGGCTTCCGAACGTCCGGCTGCATCATCTGCGTCACTTCGCCGCCACAATGATGCTGTCCGGCGGCGTAGATGTACGTACCGCAGCTGGACGGCTCGGACACGCAGAACCGAGCATGACTCTCAAGGTCTACGCACACGCCTTGGAGCAACGAGATCGAGAGGCCGCGGCACTGCTTAGCGGTCTATTGGGTGCTCGAAAGCTCGCCCGAGAAGGGACCGCTTAGCCTCGGTGAGCCGGCGAACTCTACGTTGCGAATGCAGATCCGGCAGTTCCCGGACGTGCTACTCCGAAAGAAGGTCCTGGTCAAGAGGTGTGTGGCTTGACCCTTCAAGCCCGCTGAGTACCCCCGCTGACCGATCGATCGCGCACGGATCGCGCACGACGGATGCCCACGTACCTCCGGCGCCGGGGCAGGCCGGGCCTAGCGCAAGACTCCCGCCCCGGCCAGCGTCTCACACGCGTGAGGACTCGCCGGACGCTCGCCGACTGGAGCCGGGTACGAGTCGGGGCTGTCGGCGTCGCCACTGCCATGCTCGTGCTTTCAGGGTGCCAATCGGCCACGGAGAACGCCGCCAGTACCCAAGGTCGGGCCAGCCGTTCATCTTCCACCACGTCCACGGTCTCGGCGATCGCCGAGCACCGCCGCCCCAACAGCAGCGTGTTGGTGTCACTACCGAGCGACTGGGGCGTCGATCCCTGTGCGACACCACCGGCGGCTCATGGTGACGTCGTCGTGGATCTCGTAGAACGCACGCTGAGCCCCAACTGCCCTCCGACCGTTCCACTGCATCTTCTCCGCATGGATATCAAGGCGTGCCGCTACGTCATCGGGTCGGTCGTCCCAGGGCTGTCGCAGCTCTTGCTCGGGCCGCAGGGCCGCGTCTTCCTTGTTTCCCTCGCCGGGGCGAGAAGCGGACGGCCCCAGGTCTGGCACCTCCACCGAGACCTCACGCCGCGTCTGGTCACCAAGGGGTCGCAAGGCTCGCTCTGAGCGTGACGCTCGCACCTCTGGACCCGGTTCCCGGCCTCTACATTCACCCTGACCACCGTCGGCGTCTCCGGCGACCTCCGGTCGATGGAGGCGAATATGTCTAGGCTAGAGTGCCGCACTGTCAAGTCGTGTCCGCCGTTGATGTTCATGGATAGTCGGTTGGATACGGGAGCAAAGAGCCATGTCTGCAGCAGTGTGCGAGTTAGCGGTGCACAATGCTCGACGTTCGCGGTCGTGGCGAGTAGGATTAGCTTTGGTGAGCACTGCGAGCAGAATCCGAGCCCTCGAGAAGGCCGGACTACTGCACTCCCGACCGATCGCCGTGACAGCGAGCGTGTTCGCTCACAAGAGCGGCTTCTTCCTGCCGGCGGACAAGGTGCAGGTGAAGTACGAGATGCTGCGAGCTCACGTGGCCGACGGTGTCCCGGTGTCGAGAGCCGCCGCCGAGCACGGGTACTCGCGGGCTTCGTTCTATCTCGTCGCCGACGCTTTCGAGACCTCGGGCATGCTCGGGCTGCTGGACGAGCGGCGTGGGCGACGTGGACCGCTCAGGCTCACTCCGGAGATCGTCGCCTTTCTCCAGTCTGCAGAAGGATCCGGGGCCGCGCTCGCCGTCGAGGTGGAGGAGCGCTTCGGCGTTCGGCTCCACCGGCGAACGGTGGAGCGAGCCCGGTCGTGACCCGGTTCTGGCCGCCACCGACCGGTGGTGCCCAGGGCGAGTACGAAACGCTGCGCGAGATGGTGTTGTCCTCTGGGACGACACCTGACACCTTGGCCGCTGCCCGGCTCCTGCGGAGAGGGCTGGCCGGCCTGATCACCTGGCCGGCGACCGAGCCCGTCTTCGTCGCCGAGATTCGCGGAGGACTGCGGCCGCCGTGGACGCCACACGGGGACCCTCGCCTCGGCGCGTTGGCCGAGAGCTTCGAGCTCCTGCTGTCTGTCCAAGCCCCATGTGAGATAAGGGAGTTGCTGAAATGAGGGTAGCGCTCTACGCCCGAGTCTCGACTGAGTCACAGGAGGCGCGGGGGACGATCGGCTCGCAGCTTGAGGTGCTCAAGGAACGCATCGTCCGCGAAGGCCATGAGCTCGTCGCCGAGTTCTGTGACGACGGGCACTCGGGCGCTCGCCTCGACCGGCCAGGCCTCGATGCCCTGCGGGACGCTGCCGAAGCCGGACTGTTCGAGGCGGTGTGGTGTCTCTCACCAGACCGGCTCGCCCGCGCCTACGCTTATCAGATGCTCGTGCTCGACGAGCTCGAGCGGTTTCACGTACGCATGCTGTTCACCGACGCGCCGACGCTCGACGACGATCCGCAGGCCCGCCTCCTCACGCAGATCCAAGGGGTGGTCGCCGAGTACGAGAAGGCGAAGATCGCTGAGCGCTACCGCCGCGGCAAGCTGTGGCGATCTCGTCGGGGTGAAGTCATCGCCTGGAAGACGCCGTACGGCTACCGGCGGGTCCCACGGGTCGGAGAGATCGCGGCGCACCTCGAGATCTTCGAACCGGAGGCCGTCGTCGTGCGTCGTATCTTCGATGACTACCTGGCCGGTGGCCACTCGGTCCGCCAGATCTGCCGGCTCCTTAACTTGGACAAGGTCCCGTCCCCGACTGGCAACCCGGTCTGGGGCCACTCGACGGTGCTACGGCTGCTGCGGAATGAGGCATATGTAGGACGCGTGTACTACAACCGAACCGAGTCAGTGCCGACGACCTCGAAAAGCGGGCGTCAGTCGAACCTGCAGCGACCCCGTGACAAGAGCGAGTGGATCTGCATCCCGGTGCCGCCGACCATCGCCGAGGCGACCTTCGACGCAGCCCAGGCGATCAGCCGGGACAACTCCAGGTGGAGTCCTCGCAACACCCGCCAAGAAGCCTGGCTACTGCGCGGCCTGTTGAAGTGTGGGCACTGCGCCGTCGGCGTCAGCTGTCATCAGATGCGGGGTCGCAACGGGACCGTCCACCGCTACTACTGGTGCAACAATCACGATCCCATCCGGGCTCGCGGTGAGCACCGCCGATGCCCGGAGCGCAATATCCGAGCCGACGAACTCGACGCCTTCGTCTTCGACCAGGTGCGAGCTGCACTGCTGCGACCCGACGTCCTCCTTGCCGGCGAGGGCGCCCTCGCCGCACACCGACCGGCACCCGACGACGAGCTGCTCGACGCTGAGCTCGCCCGGCTCGGGCGCAAGCTCGAGGCCACGCAGGCAGAGCGGCGGCGTCTCGCCGATCTGTACCAGGCTGGTCTCGTGGAACTCCCGGATCTGCAACGACGTGCCCGGGAGATCGATGCTCGCAGCGAGCGCCTCACAGACCAACGCGCTGCGCTCGTCGCCGAGCGGCGCGATCTCGCGATCGACAACCGGCTCCGCCGACAAGTTGCTGGCTTCGCACAGCGCGCCGCGAGCGGGATCGACGCACTCGACTTTGAGGGTCGACAGCGGCTCATGCGCCTGCTTATCGAGGAGGTCTCCGTAAGCGGCTGGCAGGTAAGCATCCGCCTGCGGATCCCGCTCGATGACCCACCACCGGAACCACTGGCCGACAACAAGCCGCGGGGTGGACGTCCGACTGGCGGACTGTCAAGCAAAGATCGTTTGCGACCCCTTGGTGGTTGCCAGCTGCCACTGTTAATGAACACCCGAAGCTCAGGGAACCCAGCAACTGACGCCGCCGTCTGAGCCACGATCGTCCCCGGCAGCGACGAGGTGCTGGTCGCCGACCGAGGTGAACTGCTGCGAGTCGACCTCGCCGACGGCACGATTGTGTCGCGCCTGCGAATCACGCCGCGACCCGCCGGGGTGGTGACTGCTCTCGCGATGGCCCAGGCGGACGGAGCTGTGTACGCCACCTACTGCGGCCGGACCGGCTCACTGCCTCGTGCCGAACTCGCCGAGATCGATCCCTCTACAGGTCGTGTGATCGCCCATCAGTACTACGGGACAACCTTCTACGGCCGCTATGAGCTCACGGCTGTCGCCGGCGGAGTGTGGCTGGCCGCCGGAGCGGGAGGAAACGGTATCTGGTTGCGCTTCTACACCGAGCGAGATCTGCGCCTCACCTACTCCGCCGGAGGCATTGGCAATTTCTACCTCCGCGTCGCTGGCCACCTTCTTCTTGAGACGCAAGCCGGTGGCGGGCTGTTGGCCTGCTTCCAGGTGGGTCGGGGCGGAGTGGTGCGTGCCACTAGCTCAATCTCAAGGGCATTCATCCTCTACCCCGTCGGTCTCGTCGACGACGGGGAGAAGATCCTTGGCGTCAGGTCGCAACCAGCGGCCGTGCTGTTGGGACAGGCACCACGCCATTGCGCTGACCCGTAATGCCGAGGCCGGGCGGACCCGGCCGGTACCGGGTGAGGGGGATCTTGGTGCCTACTGAGCGAGTGCCTAGGAACAGGCGACGATGATCGAACTCGCGTCCTCAGTTTGGAAGGCTGACCGAGGCACTTTGCTGACCAGCGCCGAATCGTGCCTCCCCAGCTCAGCGGCCATGTCGACTGACTGCTCATGCCCGCTCGAGTCCACGAAAATCCGTTCGTTAGGTCACGCTTGGGTCACGCCGGGCGGTTGCTCGGCGCGATACTCGTCACCATGGAGCTCCGTCAATCACGGCTTGACGAGTTTTGCTACCTCCAGCCATGCGGCAGCCGGTTCACCGAAAGCGGAGTGCAGGTGCTCGGTCGGCTGAAGCATCGCGAAGATCTCCAGTCCGAGGAGGAGACTTTC
>DAHWPS010000144.1:0-2997 GCA_027342785.1 Acidimicrobiaceae bacterium | reverse complement strand
ACGACACCATTCGCCGACCCAGAGCAGATGCGACGGGTCAAGGCCCAGATGCTCCTCGACCAGCTGCGCGCTGCGGGCATCTCGCCCGAGGAGCTCGTCGCCCTTGGGGCGACCGGGACACTGCCCGGCCAAGTCCGCTTTCGCGACTACCTGGCACAGCGAGTACGGATCGGTCCTCCGACACGGTCCAGGCCCACGCCCTGTGATCCTGGACGAAGTGGACCTCGGGTCCGTGTCGGGTCTCCGACACGTTCCAGGTCCACGGTGCTGAAGGTGAACCGGAGTTTGACCTGCTCACAGGTGTCAACCCGTCGGTAGAAGACGGTCAGTCCGAGGGCCTGGTAGAGCGCGGCCCGGTCCGCCTGCTCGATGACTTCGAGCAGTTCGGGCAGGTTGCGCAGCGTCGAGAGCGTTTCGACCACCTCGTCCAGAGTGAGGGGCTCGGGGGCCGGCAGCACCGTCGCCAGCACTGCTTGGGCAGCGGCCTTCTCGCGCTGGGCGGCGGCGATCCGGGTGGCGACGATTTCGGCGGGGATGCCCGCTTCCAGCCTGTCGAGGTGCTTGGCGAGCTTGCGTTCGCTCTCCACGAGCGCAGCCCGAACCCGGACGACGGCGGGGTCCTCGCGATGGCCCTCGGCGTCGGCCTGCGACCTCCCTAGCGGTGGCCGCTATGCGCTCGGGGGCGAACATCTCGCACAGCCATGAGTCGATATGTGGGAGCAGCCGGTCCTCTCGCACCGACAGGCTCGGCGGGTGGTTGTTGATCGGCACCGGATAATCAGGACTCACCCGGCAGCGGTACAGGGCATTGCCGCGGACCATGTTGCCCTGGAGCTTCTTGCCGCAGCAGTCGCAGAGCACGAGGCCACAGCAAGCGGGTAGCGGGAGGGTTCGGACCGCCGCGAGCCACGGTGGGCTCGATCCCGCCCCGGCGTGACAGCCTTGGTCCGGGTGCTGGCGACGATGAGGGCCTGGACCCGGTGCCAGGTCGGCTCGTCCACGATGGCGTCGTAGGTCTGGACCGAGGCGGTAACCCACTCGGAGCGGTGCTGCCACTGCTGTCGAGTCACATGGCCCAGGGCAGGAATGTCCGGGTCGAGTAGGAAATCCGCTTTCTTGGTACGACCCGAGACGTGGTAGCCGAGATAGCGAGGATTCGCGAGGATGCTCCCCACTGCCGTCTTGGCCCAGGCATGACCCGGCCGGTGCGCGTTCCGAGCCCGGTCGTGTGCGGACGGGCTCGGTACGCCCTCGTTGGTCAGCACGGTCGCAATGTGCTTGTAGCCGGCCCCGGCGAGGAACATGGCGCAGATGCGCTGGACGACCCGCGCCGTCTCGGGGTCCACTTCGAGCTGGTGGAGCCGGGCTCCCGACGCCGCCTTAAAGGGATTCGGGTGGGGGCCGAGGTCCCCGATCCGGTAGCCGTAGGGCGGCCGACCGCCGAGCCACCGGCCCGCCTGGGCGTGGGCTCGGACTGCGCTGGCGACGCGTAGCCAGGTCCGGTTCCGCTCGGCCCGGCTCATCGTGCCGCAGTTGGACAGCGCTTCTGTGACGGGCTCTTGCCCGCTGCCTTGTCCATGACTCCAGCCTCGCTTCCAAGGTATGGAGTCTCCTCGGATCCCAGCCCAATTCGGTATAACCAGTTCGACCCGTGCAGCGTTGTGCAGGAAGCGGGTGAGGCGTGCGAGCCGGTCCGGATCGACTGCGACGAAGACCGCGGGGATTGGCACGGGTCCCATTGTGCGCTACCCGAGATCGCGATCTCGCCACGGTTGGGGGGGACGGCGCTCCCGTCGAGCGGCCCGCCCGTCTGAACGAGGGGCGGTATCATCTGGTCATGCCCCGTCACCCTGCCGACGTGCCTCCCGGCTCGGTCGTTGTGGTCACCAACCCCGACGAGGACTGCTCCCCGGAAGCCTTCCACGCTTTCCTCGATGAGCTGCTGGCGGGTCCTGAGCCCGAGCTTGACAGCCTCGATGCCGCTGAGGCCCTGCGGGAACTGCGAGTTGACGCCGGGGCGTGAGCACCGTCGTCATCGACGCATCGGCGGGCGTCGAGATTGTCGCTGAGACCCGCCGAGGGCGAGCCCTGGCCCGGCTCGTGCCAGCCGGGTCCGAGGGGTGGGTTCCCGAGCATTTCTACGCCGAAGTCCTCGGGGTGCTGAGACGACGGTTCCTCATCGAAGCCAAGCTCACCGAGTCGCAGGCCACCGCCGCGGTCAGCCGGCTTGGGAGCTGGCACCTGCACCACGCCTCGGTGGCACCGCTGGTTCCTGCTGCCTGGCGTTACCGGCACAACATGACTGCAGCCGACGCCCTCTACGTGACGTTGGCCGAAGACCTTGGCGCCGATTTCCTCACCGACGACGACCGACTTGCCGAGGCCCCGACGTTTCCTCCAGGAGTGAACGTTCTCCGGCTAGCGGTCAGGCCGTAGGTAAGAGGGTGTCAGGCTGCCCGATCAGGGTCTGACCAGGGATTTTCCCCGGCGAGGGGGCGTGGACCTCGGGTCCAAGTTGGTCCTCCGACACCAAATCGCGGGAAATAGCCCGCGATGGAGGGGCGGACGCAGAGACACCCGAAATTTCGGGGAGTATCTACTTGACGCACCATGTTGCTTCATCTAGACTGGCTGCATGGAGCCGCTGCACCTCGCAACCCTCCCCAAGTACCTCTCCAACGAGGCGTCGGCGTGGGAGCTGCTTGAGCGCCTGCGCTGGCCGGAGGGCAAGGTCGTGTGCCCCCACTGTGGAGTGATCGACGCCGCCCACTACTTCATCGCCGCTCGCTCGGGTGAGCGCAAGACGCGCACGGGTGCGACCACCTACCGCCGACTCTGGCGCTGCCGAGACTGCCGCAAGCAGTTCAGCGTGCTCACTGGCACGATCTTTCACGGCTCCAAGGTGCCGGTACGGACCTGGGTGCTCGTCGTGGCGCAGATGGCCTCAAGCAAGTACGGCATGAGCGCCCGCGAGGTGGAGCGGCTTTACGGCCTCAC
>DAHWPS010000143.1:0-12362 GCA_027342785.1 Acidimicrobiaceae bacterium | reverse complement strand
GGGGTGGTCGCGCAAGGCCGCTGGCGGTCCCCCAGGGTGTTCGATGCCCTTGGGCCCGAAGGCGTCCTCGAGCTGGAGGACGGTGAACGGCGGTCGGTGGTGTCGTTCGCGTCCAACGACTATCTCGGGCTGGCTTCTCATCCCGAGGTCATCGCCGCTGCGGCTCAGGCACTCGAGCGATGGGGGTCTGGTGCGGGAGCATCTCGCCTGGTCACTGGTTCCAGGCCCGTTCACCGTGAGCTCGAGCATGAACTGGCCGCATGGAAGGGGACGGAAGCGGCTGTGTGCTTTTCGTCGGGTTTCGCTGCCAACCTCGGGATTCTCGGAGTCTTGGGCGACTCCGGGACCACGATCTACTCCGACGAGCTCAACCATGCCTCCATCGTGGACGGGTGCCGACTGGCCCGAGCCCACGTGCGGGTCTACCGCCACGCCGACCCCGAGCACCTCGCCTCGCTCCTCGAGGAAGGGACGTCTCCGGCCCTGGTGGTCACCGACACGGTGTTCTCCATGGAAGGAGATGTCGCGCCGGTGGGGGAGCTTGCGGAAGTGTGCCGGCGCAATCGGGCACTCCTCGTCCTGGACGAAGCACACGCCGTCCTGGGTCCTGAGCTCGGTCCTGAGGTGACCGAGGGGATCATGGTCGTGCGGGTCGGCACGCTGTCCAAGATGCTGGGATCGCTCGGAGGGTTCGTAGCCGGACCGCGATCCGTGGTCGACCTCCTCGTGAACACCGCCCGGCCCTATATCTTCACGACCGCGCTGCCACCGGCCGATGCTGCGGCGGCCAGGGCGGCGCTGGAAGTGGTACGCAGCGGCGAAGGCAGTCTGTTGCGCGACCGCTTGACCGGGTATGTCGAAGCGATCTGCCCGGGTCATATGAGCCCGATCATTCCCGTCGTCCTCGGAACGGAGGAGAAAGCGCTGGCTGCTTCGGCATCACTGCTCGAACGCGGGCTCTGGGTGCCGGCGATCCGCCCCCCGACCGTGCCTCATGGCACGAGCCGGCTGCGCGTGACCGTGTCGGCCGCCCACCAGGTCGAGCACGTCGACCAGTTGGTGCGCGCCCTCGAACATCTCGAAGGTGGACGCCGGTGCTAGTGGGAGGACGGCCGGATCGGTTGGTCGCAGTTGTCGGGACCGGGACTGACGTCGGGAAGACCTGGGTGTCGGTACGGCTGCTCAAGGTGCTGGCGAGCGGCGGGCACCAGGTGTGGGCCCGCAAACCCGCGCAATCATTCGCTCCCGATGACGATCCTGGGTCGACCGACGCCGCGCTCCTGGCTGCCGCCACCGGCGAGCATCCCTTCGAGGTGTGTCCCGAGCACCGGTGGTACCCGGTTGCGATGGCACCCCCGATGGCGGCCCACGCCCTCGGTCAAGCACCCCTGTTGCTGAGCGAGTTGCTGCAAGAGATCGTCTGGCCGATCGATGCCAGCGGACCGCTCACCCCCTCAGACGGGCAGCGATCGGTCGGACTGGTGGAGACGGCCGGTGGAGTGGGCTCACCTCAAGCCGACGACGGTGACGGCCTGGACCTCCTCGGGCTGCTCCGGCCCGACTCGGTGGTGATCGTTGCGGGTGCGGGTTTGGGGATTATCCACGACGTGCGTCTGTGCTTGTGGGCATTCGCCACGAGATCCGTGGATGCCCCAGGGATTGCGGCCGGGCGGCTCTCGCTCACTCCTTTGGAAGGGCCGAACAGCCAGGTGCATGACGACCTGGTGGTCGTGCTGAACCAGTTCGATCCAGCCGACGAGCTCCACGTTGCCAACCGGAAGTGGCTCGAGCAGCACGAGGGCGTCCTCGTCCTGGTCACTCCGGGCGACGAGCGCCTGCTGGCCGACTGGGTCCTCGAGCGGCGCTGAGCGATTCCAAGCCTGTCGTCCGTTCCTCTCGGTATGGCGAAGCCGAGAGCGTCAGCCGGGCTGCAGTCGGATCCTGATGTCAGCCACCACCACACCGTGCCGCCGCACGAAAACCGGGTTCAAATCGAGCTCGGCAATTTCGGGAATGTCCTCCACCAGTGCACTCACGCGATGGAGGAGCTCGGCCAGAGCAGCAACATCCATGGGTGGAGAGTTCCGGTAGCCCGTGAGCAGTGGGTAGCTTCGAAGGGAGCGAAGCATCTCGTCGATGTCCACGTCGGATAGGGGCGTAAGGCGGAGTGCCACGTCGCCGAGGAGCTCGACATTGCTCCCACCCAGGCCGATCAGCACCAGTGGGCCGAAGGCTGGATCATGGTTGACGCCCACGATCATCTCCACCCCGTCCAGCACCTGCTCTTGGACGAGGAACTCATGACCATGCTCGGCCATTCCGGCTCGGGCGAGGGACTCTCGGATCGCCGTGACGGCGTCGGACGCGCCATTCGGTGTGTCCAGCCCCACCAGTACTCCGCCGACGTCGCTCTTGTGGATGGCGGCAGCAACTTTGACCACCACGGTCCCGCCTATCTCGGCCTGGGCCGTCGCCGCTTCTTCGGGCGTCGTCACATGACGCGTCCTGACGATCGGGATCCGGTAGGCGGCGAGGAGCTGCTCGGCATCCCGGGGACCGAGCCATCCGCCTCCCGGTGAGGTGGCCAGGAATGCGTCGACTGCCGAACGTCCTTGGACTTGGTCGATGTCCGAGGGGACGATGACCCGGCCCACCGGGCGATTTCGCCACTCGACCCACTGGGCGATACGGCCCAGGGCGATCGCCGCCTGCTCGGGATAGCGAAACGTCGGAACGCCGGACTGAGCCAGGATCGTCGGTGGTGTTTCGTCTGTCATGAACACTGCCGCCACCGAGATCGGCGGAGGCAGCTCTCGGCTCACCCGGGCGATCTCGGCCGCGACGTCCTCGGCTTTGGTGAGAAACGGAGGGATGAATACCGCGATGACAGCGTCGATTTCACCGGTGTTCCCCAACGTTCGCAGTGCGCGCGCATAGTCCCCGGCCGATGCGGTGGCCACCATGTCCACGGGGTTCCCCACTGCCGCTTCCGCGGGGAGCCCCGAGCGCAACGTCGCCTGGGTGGTCTCGGAGAGCACAGGGACGAGGAGCCCCGCTGCTTCGCAGGCATCGGCCACCAAGATCCCGGGCCCGCCGCCGTTGGTCACGACCGCGACCCTCCGTCCTCCGGGAACTGCCTTGGTCGAAAGCACCGTCCCGATGTCGAACATCGCTTGGAGGGTGTCGGCACGGATGATGCCGGCTTGGCGGAAGAGGGCATCGACCGCTCGCTCACCGGCAGCCATCGCCGCAGTGTGGGAGGAAGCTGCCCGCTTCCCAGCGCTGGTACGGCCCGACTTGATGACCACGATCGGGGTACGCCGAGACACGCCGCGGGTGATCCGGGCGAAGCGCCGAGGTTCAGGGACTGATTCGAGGTACGCGAGGACGAAATCAGTTGTCGGGTCGTCGTCGAAGTAGAGCAGGAGATCGTTGGGGCCGAGGTCGGCCGTGTTGCCGACCGACACGAAGCCACTCATCCCCACTCCCGGGCCGGTGAGAAGGGCGAGAGCCGCGAGCCCCAGCCCACCCGATTGGGAGATGAAAGCGAGGCGTCCCGCGGGAGGGAAGGTGGGGCTGAAGGTGGCGTTGAAACGCGGCTCGGGTCCGCCGTTGGCGAGGCCCATGCAGTTGGGACCGATGAGGCGTATCCCGCCAGTGCGGGCACGCTGGACGAGCTCGTCTTGGAGCGCTTTCCCGGCCGGCCCGCTCTCCGCGTAGCCAGCCGAGATCACGCAGACGGCTCGGATGCCCGAGGCGGCCGCGTCGTCGAGCACACCGGCCACCGCTGGCGCCGGCACGGCGACGACCGCCAGATCGGGCGACGTCGGGCACGAGCGGAGGTCGGGGTATGCCTCGAGCGCCCCAACGGACGTGTGGTTGGGGTTGACCGGGTAGAGCGCGCCGGCGTACCCGCTGGCTCGGACGTTGACCATGAGCAGATTTCCGATGCTGGTGGGATCATCGCTCGCTCCGACCAACGCGATGCTCTGGGGACGGAGGAACGGTTCGAGGGCTCTGCGGGCCGCTGCGCGCTGGTCGGCGAGAACGGCCTCCAAGTAGGCATCCGTCTCGTGGACCATCACCCGGGCGTGGACCCAGGTTCCTGCAGCTTGCTCTTGGTAGTCCAGCCCGAGATCCCCCAGCAGCCTGGACAGTGCCGTGTCTCCCGCCGGCACGTCGCTGAGGAGGCACCCGATGCCGGCGTGGCGGGCCGACTCCGCCAGTTGGCGCACGAGAACCGTCCCGAGCCCGGTACGGCGCCAGGAGGGATCGACGAACACCATGAACTGGGCAGCGTCGTCGATCCCCGTCGACTCCCCCGATGACCGTTCGTAACGGGCGATCCCGACCACACGGGTTCGCGTGCCGTCGCGAACGATGGCCGTCACTCCTGCAATGCGGCCGGGACGGGGCGACGCCACGGCTTCCGGAGTGTCCACCGGAAGGTGGGCCAGGTCCAAGAACCGGCGGCGGTCGTTCGCGTCCAGGCGGCGCCAGAGCTCGGCGACCCTGCTGGAGTCGTCAGCTTCGAGCGGGCGGAGGGTGACGACACGTTGGTTGCGTAGCACGACATCGGTGCCGGGCCGGACCCGGGAGATCTCCGCTCGATCAGGCACGAGCCCTCCGAAAAGCCGCCTGACCCCGAGCGGAGCTTTGCCGAAAGACGGCGCCGCGTGTCATCGTGGTCTCGAGACCCATGACCCCACCGTACTGGCCTCTACAGTGGTGCAGATGAGCCGACCGGCGGCGGTCGGGACTGGAGGTGACCCCTGTGGACGACGGTAGCGTCGCGGACGGTACGCAAGGACGACCAGACGAGGCAGTCGGCCCCGCCGACCAACGGTGGGGCGAGGAGGTGAAGGAAGGGTCGGGTGTCCGTCCTCGCCCGGGAGACATCATTGCCGCACCTGAGCTGCGGGTGCAGACCGAGCCGCTGGTCGGTCCGGACCATTCCACCCCGCTGGACGACGACGAGCCCCAGGGGACCATTCCACCCTCACCCCTGTGGGCGATGAAGGACCGTCGCCACATCCAATGGCACCTGCTGCCCGCCGGTGAGCGCCACCCACCCATCCGCGACGCGATCGGCGACGGGGACGAGACCGTCTACATCATCGACGACGGGCACCACCACGTCATGGTGGGACGCCGGGTCGGAGGTGTGGAGGGGGAGTGTGAGTACTGCCTGGTGGGCAGGCAGCCCATCGCTCTGTACGAGTCGTTGCAGGCTGGAAGGACCGCTCCGAGCCGGGCCTTTGAAGGAGCCGCTGAGCTCACCTTGTGCGGCGTCGCTCGTGAAGAGGGCGTCCTGTCGTCCAACGTGTTCGACGTGACCCGGTACAGCGACGCCGGCGCCGTACCGGCCGACTTCCTTCCCGGGGCGCCCTACCGGCACTTCACTTCGGCCCTCGAGATCACCGCTGGCTGATCGGGGGTCCGCCGGCGTCGCCGCGCCCCTGCGAACCGTGTCGCAGATGGGCATAGTGTGGAATGGGCGTCGGCGGTTTGGCGCGAGGGGGTAGCGCGGCGAATGGCGGAGGTAGCAGCCGAAGAGGCTCCGTTGTCGAGGGGTCCCATGGGGCGGCGGTGGCGTCGCGATGCTCCGTTCGGCGTTGTCGCTGTCGTCGTGGCTTCGGTGTTGATCTGGGGTGTTGGGCGCCTGGGGTGGGCGACTCGCCAACCACTGTGGGTCGTCGCAACGGCGGTCGTCGGCGCCGCCGTCGTGAGCTTTGCTGCCGATGTCTGGCAGCAGGGTTGCGCGACGTGGCAGCTCCACGCTCGCATCGCGTCCAAGACGGGAGTCGTCGCACTGTGCATCTACATCACCGGATGGGGACCGATGCTGGCGATCGGGCTCTTTTACACCATTGGGGACACTCTCACGAACTTCGGTGGTACCGCCGGTCTCTGGGCCATCGCCTGGGCGATGGTGGCGATTGCCGTCGGCACCACGGGCGTCGCCTTCGGGGTCGTGCCATCCGAGGTCCATCCGCCTGCCGTGTATGGACTCGCCACCTTGGCCGCTGCCGGCCTGGTGGCGATGGGCATGTACATGCGCACAGCCACCATGCGCAAAGAGCAGGTACAGCAGGCACTCGAAGCCCAGCAGCACAGGTTTGCCGCGCTGGTCCAGCATTCCAGCGACTTGATCGTGGTAGTGGATGCCGATGGGATCGTCACGTACGCCAGTCCATCGGCGCAGGTGATCGATGTAGGTGAGCAGACAGGCATCGGTCTTGTCGTCGGACGCACGGTTGCCGAGGCAGTCCACCCCGACGATCTCGACGCGTCGCTGGACGCTTTCGCGAAGATGCTCGAGGCTGAAGGGGGGTCGGCCAGCGGTCAGATGCGAGTGCGCTTCACCGACGGACGCTGGCACTGGATGGAGTACATCGCGACGAACCAGCTGATCACTCCGGGAATCCACGGAGTGGTGGTCAATGGCCGTGACATCACCGACCGCAAGGAGCACGAGCTCGAGCTGCTCCAGCAGGCCACCCATGATCCCCTGACCGGTCTGGCCAATCGCGGTTTCCTCCTCGAGCACCTGGAGATGTCGGTCAAGCGCGCACAGCGGACGTGTGACTCCTTTGCCGTCTTGTACCTCGACCTGGACCGGTTCAAGGAGGTGAACGACACTCATGGTCACCAGGCCGGCGATCGCCTCCTCTTGACCATCGTGGACCGGCTCCGAAAGTGCGTGCGACCCGAGGATTTCGTCGCTCGGATCGGGGGAGACGAGTTCTGCGTCGTGCTCGAGGCCATCGGCGGGACCCAGGGGAACGTCCTCACCGCTGACCGTGCGATATCAGTGTCGCGTCGGCTGATCGACATGTGCCAGCTTCCCGTCGACCTGGGTGACGATGTCCAAGCCGCCGTGTCGGCGAGTATTGGGATCTCCATTGGCAAGCCCGGAGAACGGCCTCACGAGATCCTGCGGCGGGCCGACATGGCGATGTACCGGGCCAAGGAGCTGGGCAGGAACCGCTTCCACCTCACCGCGGAGCTGGCTGAGGACCAGAAGGAGGATCGGACCGGGGACCGGACCGAGGATCGGACCGGGGACCGGGTCGGGAGGAGCGGATCTCTCCGTGCGACCGGCATCGAGCCGACCACCCCCGAGGAGTGACGGTGACGGCCATCCACGTCCCGCATCGCGGGCAGTACCGGGGTGGATCGAGGGGGCGGCCACAACCTCCACACCGGCCACTGGGGCTCCCGCATCCCGTGCAGAAGCGTGTCGGTTCGGAGTGCTCTACGCGCACGCTCAAAGTGCGCCGGTGAGCGCCGAGATTGGCATGCGAAGGTCATTGAGCATCTGGAGGTCTTCACTGGCTGAGCGCCCGAGCGTCGTCAGGTAGTTCCCCACGATCAGCGCGTTGATACCGGCCGTCATCCCCATCGCCTGGAGGTCCCTCAAGGTCACCTCCCGACCTCCGGCGTAGCGAAGGATCACGTCGGGGAGAGCGAGCCGGAACAGAGCGATCCACTTGAGCGCTTCCCAGGCGTCCATGACGGGGCGATCTCCGAGCGGGGTTCCCGGGCGCGGGTTCAGGAAATTCACCGGCACCTCGGTCGGGTCGAGCTCTTGGAGCTGGGTGAGGAGCTCGACGCGTTGCGCATCCGTCTCTCCCATGCCGAGCAGGGCACCACAACAGAGCTCCATCCCGTACCGGCGTACGAGCCGACAGGTCTCTGCTCGCTCCTCCCACCGGTGCGTCGTCACGACCGACGGAAAGAACGAGCGGGCCGTCTCGACATTGTGGTTGTAGCGATGCACCCCACCCTCGGCCAACCTGCGGGCTTGCTCTTCTTCGAGCACACCCGCGCTGACTGCAACCTGCAAACCCGTTTCCTGGCGCACGAGCGGGACCAGCTCGAGAATCCTCGAGAGAAGGCGCTCGTCGGGACCGCGAACGGCCAGGACGATACAGAATTCGGAGGCGCCGAGATCGGCCGTCTCGCGAGCGGCGCGCAGGACTTCTCCGGTGTCGAGGAACGGCGTGGCTTTCACCGTGGTCTCGAAGCGGGACGACTGCGAGCAGAAATGGCAGTCCTCAGGGCATCCCCCGGTCTTTGCCGACAGAATGCCCTCGATCTCGACGGCCGGACCGCAACGCGCCAGGCGCACCTGGTGGGCAAGTGCTGCCAGGCTCGGGACCGCGCCGTCAGGGAGGGTGGAGAGACGGCTGAGCTCTTCGGTTTCGAGCAGACGGCCCTCGTCGAGCAGCGCCGTCTCGGCTGCCGCAAGGACGGCTCGCTGAGCGGCGCTCAGTGGCTCAAGTGGGGCATCGGACGTCGCGGGCCGCCTTGCTGCTCCGGCGCGGAGGGCGATCGGGCGGCGCTTGGTCGGGTTCTCCTGCGTGTCGGCCACGGGCCTACGGTAGTGGGAAGACGGGGGAACGGCGCCAACCGCGGCGTTGTGCACTGGTTCGAGAGGGAAGGGAAGATCATGGCCTGGGATTTCTCCACCGAGCCCGAGTTCGAGGTGGAACTGGAGTGGATGAGAGGTTTCGTGCGTGACGAGGTGTTCCCGTTCGAGACCCTCGACTTGACGTACGACCAGGTGCTCAAAGTCGTCGCTCCGCTCCAGGAACAGGTTCGTGAGAGGGGGCTGTGGGCTGCCCATCTCCCGCATGAGCTCGGGGGAATGGGCTTCGGGCAGGTGCGCCTCGGCCTCATGCACGAGATCCTCGGACAGTCGCCGTATGCACCGGTGGTGTTCGGGAACAATGCCCCGGATTCGGGAAATGCCGAGATGCTGGCCGTGGGGATCAAGGCCAGCGGGCGCGAGGACCAGCGGGCGAGGTGGCTCCAGCCGCTGCTCGACGGGAAGCTCAGGAGCGGGTTCTCGATGACCGAGCCGAACACGGCGGGCTCCGATCCGACCCTCCTGTCCACGAGGGCTACGCGCGACGGTGACGAGTACGTGATCAACGGCCACAAGTGGTTCACCACCAACGGGTCCGTCGCCGACTTCCTCATCGTGATGGCCGTCACCAATCCTGACGTGCACCCCTACCAGGGATCGTCGATGATCCTGGTGCCCGCCGACACGCCCGGTGTCGAGATCGTGAGGGACGTGGCCAGCATGGAGGATCCCGACGCTCCCTTCGGCAGGTTCGGGAACCACGCCGAGATCCGCTACGACGACGTCCGGGTGCCAGTGGAGAACCTCATAGGGCTCGAGGGTGAGGGATTCCAGCTGGCCCAGGCCCGACTGGGCCCGGGGCGAATCCACCACTGCATGCGCTGGCTCGGGCAGTCCAAGCGGGCACTGGACATGCTGTGCGAGCGGGCAGTCTCGCGATACGCCCACGGCTCGCTGCTGGCCGAGAAGCAGACGGTGCAGAACTGGGTGGCGGACTCCATGGCCGAGATGTCAGCGGCACGGCTCATGACCCTGCACGCGGCCTGGACGATCGATCGCCACGGTGCGGCGGCGGCCCGGGTCGAGATCGCCATGATCAAGTACTTCGGCGCCAAAGTTCTCTACGACGTGATCGACCGAGCCATCCAGGTGCACGGCTCGCTCGGCTTCTCCTGTGACCTCCCGTTGGAGGCCATGTACCGTGCCGCCCGGGCGGCCCGCATCTACGACGGTCCCGACGAGGTGCACCGGGCCACGGTGGCCCGAAGGACGCTTCGTGGCTACACGCCGGCTGAGATCCCCACCGAGCACATCCCCACCCGCCGCCAGGCGGCACGGGAGAAATTCGCCGAAGTTCTCGACGGCCTGGCGCTGAACGACTGAGGCCGAACGAACCGGCTCTCGCCATTCAAGGGTCGCCCGGCTCCCGACGGCCAGCGGCTCCGTCGACGGAGCCGCTGGAACGGTGGAGACCCATTCGCCGGCGGGCTCTGCCAGGAGGCACCGGAAACAGCCTCTTCACATCGGGTTCTGACCCAAGGGTGGTCTGACCGCGCCTTGTCCGGTATCCAGCCTCGGTCCCGGCCCCTCGTATGGAGGCCGATTTTACAGTAATTACATGTCGTTATGAGGTATGGCTTCGATCTACTTCTCAGTGCCCACTTTCCATCGGTGTTGAACCGAAGTGTGGCTTCCGCTCCAATGTTGCGAGGATTGCCGGCTGGGCTCGACGAACAGCGCGGACAGATCAGACTGTTCGAGGGTGGTCATCGGAGTGTTCTCCCTCGTGCGTTCGGATAGGAACACGTCGAGGATCACCCCGGTGACCCACCTATGTGGTGGATCCTCCCGCTACCCCAAACCCCACCACCAGGTGGGACTCACACATCTTCCCGGGCGATGAGCGGCATCTTTTGGCGCGAAGCCACTTCACACCTGCAACTTCATTGGCAATCCGAAGTGGTTCGACGAAACGTGCAGAGTCGACGAAGTAATGTACTCCTGCTTCAATTGCGCTGAGGGAAACAACGTAGGTGATGGAGCGCCAACCCCTTGGTAGGTTTCCAAGATAATCGAAACAATCACCCGCATTGCCCGCTCTACGCGACGAGGCGTGCGGAGCGTCCCCTGATTCGTGTACAGTCCGCATGTCTGGACCTGCGGGTTCACCTCGTCCGCGAAACGTGTACCGGCGGCCAGCTCCCTTGAGCTTGCCAGGAAGGGAGCTGATGAAGCGATCTCTGAAGGCGCGGTTGTCGTCGCTGTGTGCGCTGATCCTCCTCTCGGGCGTTGCCGTCAGTGTCCTGAGCGCTTCGCCCGCCGGCGCGACGTCCACACAACTCTGGTCAGGGCCCACCACATGTGGGGCGGTCAGTACGACGACTGCGCCCCAGGGTACCTACGCCATGGAGGTGCAACTCTACGGCGGAGGCGGGGGCGAGGGCGGTTGGGGTGACTACTCCCGAACACTGGCAAAGGATGGCAACACAGGGAGCGGATACCAGGGCTCTGGCGGCCCTGGCGCCGTAGTCTACGCTGACTTCACCGTGAGTCCTGGAACCAAGATCACGGCTATCGCTGGATGTGCAGGAAGTGCAGGCACAACGAAACCTGTGTACACAAATTCCGTACAGACAGCGCCTGGGGGCTCCGGATGGAGCACTGGTGGTGTGGGCGCGAAGGGATATTACTTCACACATCTAGGCACAAGTCCGGGTCCTTTCCCAGCCGGCTCCGGCGGTGGTGGCGGAGGGTCGAGCGCCATCTGCCTCGGAACAACGTGCACGTCTTCGGCCATTGCCCCCACCACAGCCAGCGGACTTACCAATCTGCTCGCAGTGGCCGCCGGCGGCGGAGGTGGCGGTGAAGCGTTCCAGAAGGGGATTCACGCCGGCGGTGGCGGCACCGGAGCGGCTGGCTCCACACATGCCGATCCCACGACAACGGGGAAAGGTCCCGGTGGCACGGGTGGCGGCCTTGGTACAGGCGGCGCTCCCGGCGGGAACGGAGGGACAAACGCCACCTCGGGAGCCGCCACCAGCGGTGCTAACGGTGAAGCCAACACATCAGTCAATGACGCGACGCAAGGGCACTCCGGTGGCGGGGGTGGAGGTGGAGGCTTCGTCGGTGGCGGCGGGGGTGGTGATGGCCTCACCGACGGGGAGGGTGCCGGTGGTGGAGGAGCGGGATCGAGTTGGATCCGCAACGACGCCACGACACGCACAATCTCGAACGCTGGAGTGATCGAGACCGGCTCCGTCCACGTCATTTTCTACATGTACACACCACCGACGGCGAAGATCTCCTCCCCGACGAGCGGCGGGACCTACACCCAAGGGCAAGTCGTGAAGACGAGTTTCTCGTGCACAACAGCCGGCACCGGGCTGGCTTCGTGCGACGACAGCAACGGCACGGCCGTGACCAGCTCGGGGTACAGCCTGAACGGGTCCGGCACCCTCAATACCTCCACTCCCGGCAACTACACCTACAAGGTGACGGCCACGAGCAAGGATGGCCTATCCGGCACCGCGTCGATCAACTACACCGTCAATGCCTACCCACCACCGACGGCCAAGATCTCGTCGCCAGGCAGCGGTGGGACCTACTTCGTAGGGCAAGTCGTGACGACGACATTCTCATGCGACACACCTGGAGCCGCGTTCAACTCGCCTGGGCTGGCTGCGTGCGACGACAGCAACGGCAAGTCCGTATCGACATACGGGTACAGCTACGGAGGGTCCGGCACCCTGAACACGTCCAGTGCCGGGCATTACACGTACACCGTGACGGCATACAGCAATGACGGCGAGACTGGCTCGACGTCGATTAGCTACACAGTCGTTCGCCAGACACCGTCTGCCCCCACGATCACCAACGTGCCGAACCCAGCGATCTACGGGGCCAAGTTCACGGCCACGGTGACAACCAACGGGGACGGGACCCGCTCGGTCAGCTCCTCGACCCCCACAGTGTGCACGGTGGCCACAGG
>DAHWPS010000141.1:0-9527 GCA_027342785.1 Acidimicrobiaceae bacterium | reverse complement strand
TCCCCACTCAGACCGGAAGAAGGAGTAATTGTTCGCTCACGTAGTTCTCTCGTAGTTCGCGGTCAGTACATCACCGACTTCCGGCACCTACAACGATGGTCCGCACACGTCTGGCATTCGAGGTAGGACAGCTGCGTCATTTCACACTACGTGAGAGTAGAATTGGGCTGTGATTTCGATCAGGACAATCTCTCTTGGAGGCGGCTTTCGCTACCTGCTGGATAGCATTGCCGTCGGTAATAGTGCCGTGCAACACAGCAACGATCTGTCCCGGTACTACGCCGTGAGTGGCACGCCACCCGGACGCTTCGTGGGTGGCGGTCTTTTCGACCTTGACGTAGCCGAGGGAGACCACGTCAGCGAAGAGCACCTGACCTTCATACTCGGAGCGCTCGCCCACCCGGTGTCCGGCGCCCCAATCGGGTCTGCGCCACGGGGCGGAAAGCGGCTCTTCGCGTTGAGGCGTGGGGCGATGCCAGACAGGTGACCCGCCCATAGGCATCCACCACGTGGTGCCCTGCACCTCCGATTCTTGTGGTTGACCACCAACGAGAACGGAGGCGACAGGGCAATGGATGACCGTAGTGGGGACGCGAGCGCGCTGCTCGGGATGGAGGGCTTCGTCGTCCTCTCCCAGACCGAAGAGGAAGGCGAGTGCTGGATCCTCGTCGGAACGACGAGAGGCGTGGCGGGCTGCCCACGCTGCGGGGTGCGGGCGACCGGGCATGGCAGGAGCGAGGTCCAGGTCCGAGACCTGCCGATGTGCGGACGACCGGTGCGCCTCGTCTGGCGCAAGCGGCGATGGCTGTGCTGTGAACCGGACTGCGCGGTCAAGACCTTCACCGAGCAGACGCCGCTCGTCGAGGGTTCGCTCAGCCGCCGTGCGGCCATGGAGATCTGCCGCAGGGTCGGCCAGGACGGCGGCTCGGTCGCCCAGGTGGCCCGCGACTTCGGGGTCACC
This sequence comes from Acidimicrobiaceae bacterium, assembly GCA_027342785.1. Taxonomy (GTDB): domain Bacteria; phylum Actinomycetota; class Acidimicrobiia; order Acidimicrobiales; family RAAP-2; genus JAJYWF01. The sequence continues at coordinate 8,566 of DAHWPS010000141.1, read as the reverse complement.
TGGTCAACCGCCATGGGCTGCGTGCGCCGCCACGGAGAGCCGCTCGTCGACGACGAGCACCGCCTCGACGGCGTGGTCGCCCTCGGTCTCGACGAGCACAAGATGCTTGCCGCCAGGAAGGACCGCTACGCCCTGTTCGTGACGAGCATGGTCGACCTGGCAGAGGGACGACTCTTGGACGTGGTGCGGGGACGATCGGGCGATGACGTCGCCTACTGGCTCTCCCAGATGGGCGGGCCATGGCGTCAGCAGGTCTCGGCCGTCGCCATCGACCCCCACCGCGGCTACGCCAACGGCCTCTTGCGCCTGCTGGCACACGCAACGGTCACCGTGGACCACTTCCACGCGATCAAGCTGGCCAATGCCGCCATCGACGATGTACGGCGGCGGGTTCAGCGGGAGACGACCGGTCACCGGGGCCACAAGGTCGACCCCCTTTACGGCGCCCGGCGCCTCATGACCCGTGGATGGGAGCGGCTCTCGGACCCCCAGCGAGAACGGCTGTTCTGCGCCTTGGATGCCGGGGACCCCGACGGGGAGGTCGGTGCCAGCATCTTGGGGAAGGAGCTGTTGCGCGAAAGCTACGCCGCCACGACACTGCGCCAGGCCCACTGGCGTCTCGTCCGTTTCTACGCCCATGTCGCCGAGGCCGACGTTCCCGAGCTCACCCGACTCGCCAAGACCCTCGCTGCGTGGGAGGACGAAGTGCTGAGCTTCCACACGACGGGCATATCGACCGGCCCCGTTGAGGCACAGAACCTCGTCTCCGAAAAGCTCCGCCGAATCGGTCACGGGCTACGGAACTTCGAGAACTATCGCCTCCGGCTGTTGCTCCACTCAGGGGTTCAATGGGAGACTCGCCCAACTGCACGAATCAGGGGACGCTCCCCACGCCTCGTCGCGTAGAGCCGGGAATGTCTCGGCCCTGCCTGCTACCGCACTCGAGGCGTTGCGTGCCAGCCTTTCGGGCAGGACCCTCGTGGTGGCCGGCGAGGACTTTGAGCTCACCCGTGCGCTTCCCCACGGACACGTCGCAGCTGTGGCCACCATGGCCAAGACCTTGGGACTTCGTGAACCACCCTGGTTTCCTTGGAGACTCCATACCTTTGAAAGGAAGTGGAGCCATGCCACACGAGAGAATCCCCGGGAAGGCGTCGACGCGCCGCTACACGCCGGCAGAGAAGGAGCAGGCGGTCCGCCTGGTTCGCAAGCTGCGGGCCGAGCTGGGCACCGAACACGGAACGGTCCAGCGAGTTGCGAGCCAGGATCGGTGTCGGCATCCAGCCCCCGACGGACAAATCCTGGGCATGACACTCCGAGGAGGTCAGTCGGTTCACGAGTCACACCGGGCGCCGGACGACGGCACTGATCCTGCCAGCCAACCCCAGGCCAGCCGGGGACCACACTTACAGGCGGTTCATAGTTCGCCCTGGCCTCGGTCGGGATTGCGGCCACACACTCGTCGATGAAGCGGTCCAGCTTGCGCCTCGGAGAGGCCTCGTTGCCCCGTGCCCGGATCGCCAGCACGTCACCGGTCTCGCCGACCACGCCAACGAGGGGGCTCATCTGCACCTCGCCCTTGTTGGAGAACTTGGAGCCCTCCATCAACTTCCCGAACGTGTTGATGTAGGTGGCGTAAGGGTCGATGGTCAAGATCCCTGGTCATGGCGCTGCCCCCATCGCGCAGGCCCTCCTCAGCAGGTCGCGGTTCACCGCCGCCGCCGTGGTGACCCGGTCGCGGTCAGCACCGGCCAAGAACCGCTAGAGGGTGGGCTCGGCAACACATGGCTGCCCCACAGGCGTTGGGTCGCTTCGTCTTGGAGCAGCGACACGCCGGAGATGAAGTCGCCTCCGGTGAGCTGCAGCTCCACCACCGCCCTGTAGCACTCACCGCCGGTGTAACCACCCGGGCCGATCGGACGCAGTCCACGGCGGTCGACGACCTAAACCAGTCCCAAGTAGTCGAGCAGCTCGCCGAAGAGGGCGATGCCGGCGACATGGGTCACATCGTCTTCGGTCGCCTCGACGACCACCGGTGCGACACGTCGCCAGGGCCGTGCAGTGACAGGACCCTCGATCTCGAACATGGTAGCGGCAGTCTTCACTTGGTTGGTGCTCCTTGTGCTGATACTGATACGTTGTCTCAACTCACATCATCCCAGCTAGAGGAGCACTTTCCCCGTCACTCGCACCCCGCCGACCAGCGCGTCTGCAATATCAGGGTCTGACGGTTCCTACCTCATCCTTCCTCCACGAGGCTATCGGCACCCACCGCAAAAAGAGCGACGTCGTCGTGTGCGTGATCGAGTACGGCCTCGACGATCCTGCACGCACGGGCACCGAGGACCGCTACTGGCTGATCATGACGCACCTCCATCGCGTGAAGGTAGCAACCGCGGTCTCACTTGCGCGACACTGGCCGCACGGGAGCTCGGATGGACCGGGCTGAGAGGACGCCTGTCGGGCGTCGACCGTTGAACCTGATCCGGGTAATGCCGGCGAAGGGAGGATGCGATGACTGGCCGTGTTCCGCCTGCAGGCACCGCCGGGCTGCGCCGAAAGGAGTACATGACCGACCCCGAGCGGCCGGCGATCCGCGTGCCCTTCACCGAGGTGACGATCGGCGACTCCCCCGGTGCCGACGGCCCGGCCGCCAACCCACCGATCCGTCTCTACGACACCTCGGGCCCCGGCAGCGACCCGGAGAGGGGCCTTCCCCCACTGCGCCGCCCCTGGATCACCGGCCGCGGGGACGTCGAGGAGTACGACGGCCGGCTGTTCGCCGTCCGCGACGACGGGCGCGCCGCTGCTCGCCGAGGCGGTGACGGCGCATCGTCCACCCCCGGCCTCGTCGAGCCGGTCGTGCCCCGGTGGCCGGTGCCCGGACGGCGCCCGCTGCGGGCACGCACGTCCCGCCTCGGCTCACGACGCCCCGTCACCCAGCTCCACTACGCCCGTGCCGGGCAGATCACCGACGAGATGCGGTTCGCCGCGCTCCGTGAAGGGGTCGCCCCCGAGGTCGTGCGGCAGGAGTTGGCCGCTGGCCGGGCGATCCTGCCGGCCAACGTCAACCACCCCGAGTCTGAGCCGATGGTCATCGGGAAGCGGTTCCTCGTGAAGGTGAACGCCAACATCGGCAACTCCTCGGTCACCTCGTCGATCGCCGAGGAGGTCGACAAGCTCACCTGGGCCACGAGGTGGGGGGCGGACACGGTGATGGACCTCTCGACCGGTCCCGACATCCACAGAACGCGCGAGTGGATCATCCGCAACTCCCCGGTGCCGATCGGCACCGTTCCCATCTACCAGGCGCTCGAGAAGGTGGACGGCCGACCCGAGGACCTCTCCTGGCAGCTCTACCGTGACACGCTGGTCGAGCAGGCCGAGCAGGGGGTCGACTACTTCACGGTGCACGCCGGCGTGCTCCTGCGCTACGTGCCGCTGACCGCCGAGCGGGTGACGGGCATCGTCAGCCGGGGCGGGTCGATCATGGCCGCCTGGTGCCTGGCGCACCACGAGGAGAACTTTCTCTACACCCACTTCGAGGAGATGTGCGAGATAATGGTCGCTTACGACGTGGCCTTCTCGCTTGGCGACGGGCTGCGCCCGGGCTCGGTCGCCGACGCCAACGACGAGGCGCAGTTCGCCGAGCTGCGGACGTTGGGTGAGCTCACCGAGGTGGCCTGGCGCCACGACGTCCAGGTGATGATCGAAGGGCCGGGCCACGTGCCGCTGCACAAGATCGCCGAGAACGTGACGCTCCAGCAGGAGGTTTGCCACGAGGCGCCCTTCTACACGCTCGGCCCGCTCACCATCGACGTCGCCCCCGGCTACGACCACCTCACTTCCGCCATCGGGGCGGCTGTCATCGGCATGCACGGCACGGCGATGCTCTGCTACGTCACCCCCAAGGAGCACCTCGGGCTCCCCGACCGCGACGATGTGAAGCAGGGCATGATCGCCTACAAGATCGCCGCCCATGCCGCCGACCTGGCCAAAGGGCATCCGGGCGCCCAGGCGTGGGACGACGCGCTTTCCAAGGCCCGGTTCGAGTTCCGCTGGGAGGACCAGTTCAACCTGGCCATGGACCCCGAGACGGCCCGGAGCTACCACGACGAGACGCTGCCGGCGGGCGCGGCCAAGACGGCGCACTTCTGCTCGATGTGCGGGCCCAAGTTCTGTTCCATGCGGATCAGCCAGGACGTGCGGGACTACGCGGCGTCACGGAAGATCCCGGTGATGGCCGTGGTGTCCGAGGGGATGAAGGAGAAGGCGAGCGAGTTCCGCCAGTCCGGTGCCAGAGTGTACGTCGAGGCGGGGGATACCGGACGGGGACGAGACGCGTTCAGGATAGCTGCCGATATGACAAAGGGGGCCCAACGAAGACACGGCACCGACGTAGCTCGGGAGGGCCTGTCGACGATCTTGCCCACACGCCTGAGCAAATGAGTTCTGGACGCCTCCACGTCAGGCAGAGCATCGCGTCTCGGCTGATCCAGGACGAACGCTTGGAAGCGATCGTCTTTGACATCGGCGGCACGCTCGTCGTCGAGGCAGCGCCCGGCACTCCAACGGATGATCTCGTGCCAATCTTGCGCCCCGGTGTTGCTGGCGATCTCGATGTTCTCTCGCATTCGTATCGCCTCGGTGCCGCAACGAACACGGCGGTCATGCGGGAGCCAGAGGTGCGTGCGATGCTCGGTCGGGCCGCCATCGACAACTACTTCCAGGCAATAGTCACCTCAAGCGACGTCGGCGCCTCGAAGCCTGATCCTCGAGTGCTTCTCGTCGCGTGTGAGCAGCTCGCGGTCGACCCCAGAAGGGCCCTCTACGTCGGCGATCGGTCGATCGATCAGCAAGCGGCGTCGGCTGCCGGCATGTTCTTTGTCGATGTGGATTTGGGCGGACTGCTCGATGCCGTCCACGAGTTCACGGCGAGAGTACGATGCCAATTCTCCTCGCAGGCCGACTCGCGCGACTGAAAACATGTGCGACACGCGCCGCGCGTCTCAACGTTTCTCTCATGGTCGAACCGGGGAACCTCTTCTGTCGACTGCGCGGTATGTGCAACATCGATCAGTCCAGTGAGGACGGCTGCGGGGTCGATGGGGAGATCTCGGCGCCCCACCGAGCTTCGACGTTTCCCCAGCGCCAGTAGGCGAGGGCGACAGCCCAGACGACGACGAACAGGCCAGCGATGCAGAATCCCGCGACGTTGATGTTGAAGCTTGCCATCGTGTCCCAGAAGGCCCCGTGGAGGTGGGCTTCGTTGGTGAGGACCCCGAGGATCTCGATGGTGCCGATGATGAACGCCGCTCCGATGGACAGGCCCGTGATGACGAGGTTGTAGTACACCTTGCGCACCGGCTTGGCGAACGCCCAGCCGTAGGCGAAGTTCATGAAGCAGCCGTCGAGGGTGTCGAAGAGCATCATGCCGCCCGAGAAGAGGAACGGCAGGGCCAGCACGGCGTAGTAGGGAAGGCCCTGGATGGCGGCGTAGGCAGTGGCTGCCAGGAGCACGACTTCGGTGGCGGTGTCGAAGCCGATGCCGAAGACCATCCCCACGAAGTACAGCTGCCAGGTGTGGTTGATGGACTTCATGAAGCGCCCGAAGAACCGGTACATGAGCCCTCGGGACTGGAGCTGGGCCTCGAGCTCGGCCTCGTCGTAGGTGCCGCGGCGCATCTCCCGGAAGACCTTGACGATCCCCGACAGCACGACAAGGTTGAGCACGGCGATCAGGTAGAGGAACGAGGCCGACACCACGGTGCCGGCTGCTCCTCCTGCCGTCTCGTATGCGGACGAGGGGTTGACAACGGCACCGAATACGGCCCGCGCCGCGAACGTGAGGCCGACGCCCACGCCGACGACGACGGTCGAGTGCCCAAGGGAGAAGAAGTAGCCAGTGGCCAGGGGCCGTTTGCCGTCGGCCATCAGCTTGCGGGTGGTGTTGTCGATGCAGGAGATGTGGTCGGCGTCGAAGGCGTGCCGGAAACCCAGGAACCAGGCGGTGACGGCCACGCCGAGACCAACGCCGAGGCCGTTGCTGCCGCCGTAGCCGCGGTAGTCGATGTGCTGGGGCAGGACCACGGCGACGTAGATGATCCATCCGAGTGCGTTGACGGCCAGGATGGACACGAACATCAGGACCAGTCGGCCCCACTCCCCGCTCGACAGCGTACCACTGTGCCAGCGGAGGGGTGCATGTGGCCTCGGGCCCCGACCGGCTGAGTCTGCTCGGTGGCTCATCCTCGCGGTGTCTCGCGTGCTCCGGTAGCGAGGTCGACGACCGGTCCGACCACGATGACGGCGGGAGCGCCGAGGTCGACGTCGGGGAGCCCGGCGAGCGTGGTGCGGACCATGCGCTGCGCCGGAGTGGTGCCGTCTTGGATAACGGCGACCGGGGTGTCGGCGGCGCGGCCGGCGTCGATCAGGGCAGCGGCGATGGCCGCGCGCGAGGTCATCCCCATGAGGATGACGAGGGTTCCTCCGGTATGGGCCAGCGCCTCCCAATTGGGTTCGTGCCCAGGCGTGGGGGCGCGACCCCGGTCGAGGGTGTGGCCGGTGACAACCGTGACGGACGAGGCGAGACCCCGATGGGTCACCGGGATGCCGACAGCACCGGCCACGCCGAGCGCCGAGGTCACTCCGGGGACGATCTGCCAGCGGATCCCGGCCTCCTCGAGGATCTCGATCTCCTCGCCGCCGCGCCCGAACACGAAGGGGTCCCCGCCCTTGAGCCGGACGACGACCGCGGACGTGCGGCCGTGCTCGACGAGCAGGTGTCCGATCTCGTGCTGTCGGCGATCGGCGCCGGGGGTGTCGGAGCCTGGCCGCTTCCCGACGTCGATGCACAGCGCATCGCTGCGAACCAGGCTCAGGACATCCGGGGTGATCAGTCGGTCGTAGAGGACGACGTCGGCACTGCGCAACAGTTCTGCTCCCCTGAGGGTGAGCAGGCCGGGGTCACCGGGTCCGGCGCCGACCAGGTAGACGGTCATGGCGCCGGCCGCCTCGTGTCGGCGTCCGGTGTGGCGGGCCGAGCTTGGCTCTCGGTCCCGCAGTGGCACCGAAGGGCGCGTTCGAGGCGACCGAACTGGTCCTGTCGGGGTACGGCGATGCGGACGGTGCCATCCAGGCCGAAGCTGGTGCAGTCGCGCACGACGATCCCCTCGGTCAGAAGCTTCGCCCGCAGCACTCCAGACCCGTCGACGAGGACCCACGGCCCGTGGCCGGCATGCACGTCGAACTCGTACGAACGCAGAACGTCGGCCAACTGCTCCCGAAGCGCGGCGGTCTGGCTCGACCACGCGGGCAGGTCGACGGGGCGCATCAGATCCGCAAGGGCGTCCGCCGCCAGCCCGTTGACGGACCATTCGGGCTGGCTCCGGCGGATCCGCCGCATCAGCGCCTCGTCCGCGCAGAGCACGTAGCCGAGGCGCAATCCTGGGCAGGCGAGGAGCTTCGTCAGCGACCCGATCACGACGGACCCCTGCAGGTGGTCGCCTCGGGTCCACGTGCCGGTGGCGAGGGGCCAGAAGGCTTCGTCCCACACCCCGGCCTTCGCACCCGCCGGGGCGAGCGTTCCCAGCGGGTTGTTGGGGTTGGACCTCCACAGCGGCCCGCCGGTGCGGGGGTACAGGGAGAAGTCGGGCTCCCCGACCGTCCCGCCGAGGACCGCTCCGGTCAGCGCGATAGCCTCCGCCCCGCCGTTGGTGAGAAGTAGGTGCTCGGGCTCCACTCCCATGGCTTCAGCGAGGGCCGCAGTGGCCCGCGCCGGGTCCGGGTAGCGGCCGAGGGCGCCGAGGTGGCGCTGCACGGTCGCCGAGGGGTCGGGCGCCACGGGACACAGGCTGGCCGACAGGTCCAGCACGGATGCCGGATCGATCCCCAGCTCTGCGGCGAGGCGCGCGCCGTTGCCGCCGTGGGCTCGCCGATCGGCCGATGCGCCCATCAATGGACACCTCGACTCGGCCGGTTGGTCCTCGAGCAGCGCCACAGTTCACACAGGAAGGGGCACGCGAGGGCGGCGGCGGCGACGACGGTGACCCGACGCGCCAACAGCCGGGCGCGGACGATGTCGCCTGGCGTGGCGGCACGTCCGTTGCCGAGCTCGACCCGGTGCTCGATCACCTCGCCGTAGCGGTTGGTCCCGCCGAGGCGGAGACCGAGCGCGGCGGCGAACGCCGCTTCGATCACCCCGGCGTTGGGCGAGGGGTGGCCTGGGGCCTGTCGGCACACCGCCCGCACGATGCCCTGGGCGCGGCCCGGCGAGCACAGCGCGACGATCACCGCCGCGACCCGTGCCGGCACGAAGTTGGCGACGTCGTCGGCGCGTGCCGACGCCCAGCCGAAGCGGCGGTAGCGGTCGTTTCGGTAGCCGACCATGGCGTCGAGCGTGTTCACGGCGCGGTAGGCCGCGGCAGCGACTGGTCCTCCCACTGCTGCCCACAAGAGCGGCGCCACGGCGGCGTCCACGGTGTTCTCGGCCACCGACTCGACCACTGCCCGGGCGATTTCCGCCTCGTCGAGGCCCGCCGGGTCGCGCCCGACGAGTGCCGGGAGC
>DAHWPS010000131.1:0-5889 GCA_027342785.1 Acidimicrobiaceae bacterium | reverse complement strand
GTTGGCCGAGTGCTTCGAGGCAATCGGCGGAGTGCCGAAGGTGGTCCTCGCCGACCGGATGGGGTGCCTGAAAGGGGGCGTGGTGATGAACGTCGTCGTCCCCACCCCCGACTACGTCCGTTTCGCCACCCACTACGGCTTCCGCCCGGACTTCTGCGAGGGGCACGACCCTGAGTCGAAGGCTTGGGCAACTGACTGCACCTCCTGGTTGGTTGATAGGGAACACGTAGTGCTAGTGCCGGTCACGACCGCGTCCTGGTGCGGACCCACCCTGCCGCCTGCCGACGGGCCGCGTAGGCACCGGTCCGGCAGGTCACCCCGCAGTACTTGCGCAGCTGGCCCTGCTCGGCCCGCTCAGGAATCGGCTTGCCGCAACGGGCGCAGGGGACCACAGCCACCGGTTCGGGTGGTGCATAGAGGCGCTCGCCCTTGTCGTTGTAGACAACCGAGGCGAGCTGGCCTCTCACCGCGCGGGCTTTCACGGTGGCCGGATGCACGCCCAGCGCCTCGGCCATCTCGTCGCGGGTCAGCAGTCCCTTGCGGCGCAGGCGGTCGAAACGGGACTCGAGCCGGTGGGCCTTGCGGATCTTCCAGACCATGAAGATGCTGAACGTGGCGCCGACCGGGGGTTGGTGGCCGGCGGTGTTCAGTGCCTCGACGATCTCGGAATCGGTGTGGTCATCGAGGAGTCGGTCGACCTCGGCCACGACGGCTGGGTCGAGCTTGTGGAGGTCGACGGCAGACTTCGGACGCGCCAGACGCAAGGTTCGAGTGTCGCCGCCGCGGAAGCGGACGTGGACGAGGAGATCGTCTGCCTTCAGCAGGGTGACGTCTTCGATCAAGAGGCGGGCCATGCGTTTGCGTTCACGCGCCGGGGTGTCGGGATTGCTCCAGAGCCGAGGGAAGTCGGTGGCCAGCGCGAGCACACGCTGACGGCTCTCATCGTCCATGAGGGTGTCGGCTGCCCGTTGGCGGTCGTAATTCTCCTGCGCGGCCTCGAGGGCACGGAGCCTGTTGTTCCACTCTGCTTCGAGCGTGGCGGCCACGAGCCGGTTGTCGGGATCAACCCGCAGATAGCGCCGCTGAGCGAGCTCCACTTCATAGCGCGCTCGCTCCACTTGCTGGTGGCGCAACTGATCGGCCTCCTGCGCCCGGGTTGCCAGCTCGTCTTGCACCGACAGTGCCACGTCCAGGGCGAGCGGGCTCACGCACTCCACCAGCAGTTCGCCGACAGCGCGGTCGATGTCACCTCCCACGATCCGTTGGCAGGGTGGCTCCGCGCGCCTGATCCCTTCGCTCTGGCAGCTGTACTGGGGAACGGACTGGCCGCGCCGCGTGTAGTAGCGGACCGTCATGCGTCCTCCGCACCGCCCGCAGAGGGCCAGTCCCTGCAGGAGGGCCGGGCCCTCTCGGGGCGGGCCGGCTCTTCGGTCCGCCCCATAGGCGGCCGCGTTGGCCCGCAGCTTCGCCAGGTTCTCCTCGTAGTCGGCCCAGGTGATGTAGCCGGGATGGGCATCGAGGATGAGCGTGTGCCACTGGTCTTGGGGAAGGCGGTGGCGAGACCCGGTGCCCTGCAACGTCTTTGTGGCCCGGGAACGGCCATAGGCGAACGCCCCGGCATAGCGGGGGTTCTTCAACACGTTGAGAGCGCGGTAGTGAAGCAATGACCCCCAGACCAGCTCGCCCTTGTGCGGACCCGACTGCACCCGGCGCGGGAAGAGCAACCCCTGCTCGCGGAAGCTGCGAACCGTGGCTGTTGCCGAACCCGTCCGAACGAAGGTGTCGAAGAACTGGCCGATGGCCTTCTGGACGGAGCGGTCGGGATCGAGCGCCACCTTGCCACCGGCGTCATAGACCAGACCGACGGGCAACGGCACCTCGAGCTCGCCGCGGGCCGCCTTGGCCAGCTGGCCGCCGATGAGCCGGGCCCGCAGCACGTGCAGCTCGGCCTCGGACATGGTGCCCTTCATGCCCAAGAGCAGCCGGTCGTTGAAGTGCGACGGGTCATAGAGGCCGTCCTCGTCGAGGATCAACGTGTTGGCCAGGGCGCAGATCTCGAGCAGGCGGTGCCAGTCCGAGGAGTTGCGAGCCAGTCGGGAGACTTCGAGGCCCAGCACCACCCCGACCTCGCCCACACCGACGGCAGCCACCAGACGTTGGAAGCCGACCCGGTCGGCATCGGCTCCGGACTGGCCGAGGTCGGAGTCGATGACCACCACCTGTTCTGGTTGCCATCCGAGTGCCACCGCCCGTTCGCGCAACGCGTACTGGCGCTTGGTCGACTCGGTGTTCTCCAACACCTGGCGCAGCGTCGACTGGCGAACGTAGAGGTATGCCTGGCGGGACAGGTGGGAGGCGCTGATCTTCCCCCGGGCCTCGGCGCTCATGACGCCACCGACGCGGCGTGACGACCGAGTGCCATCTCGGTGAGCAGATGGACCACCTCGGCACCAAGTCGCCCAGGCAACGGTCCCTGGCCGGCGGCGCGAGGTGCGACCGGTGGGAGCGGCTTGCAGGCCTGTATCCAGGCGGGCAGGCCTTGGGCGAGCAACAGGGCCAAGCCACGTGATCCATCTGCGCTCGCCACACCTGTTGCGACTGCTCGCAGTGCCTCGTAACCGGCGCTGAGCTCGTCGGCCGAACGTCCGTTCATCGCGTCGGCCCCTCCTGGCCTTTTGGGCGCCGCGCCAGGGCCCGCTCGACGCTCCTCGGGTGGACGCGCACCCCGAACTCGGCATCGACCAGTTCGGCCAGGTCTGCAGACGACAGCGAGGGGTCCATCTCCTCTGCCTCCGCCAGTCGCCTGACAACGGCGTCGGTCAGCTTGTGGGCCCGTCTCGGTCCCGGCCGCTTGGGCACCAGACCAGGGATGCCTGCGTCCTCGTATGCCGCCTTGGCCTCATAGAACGACGGTCTCGAGAAGCCGAAGATGGCGGCGGCATCGCTCACCGTCGAGCCATCCTCTCGCGCTCGGCGCAGCATCTCGTACTTGACCTGGACGAGGTCCCGGGCGTCGAAGAACTCCGAGCCGGCAAACTCCGGCGCCACCACCGCCTCCGGTCGGGGATTGAGCGCCCGCGCCGCCCGCAGCGCATCCTCCTTGGGATCCAGCCCCTTCTTGGCCATCGCACCTCCCGAGAATCACATAGATGTAAGTCCCATTATGCCGCATTAGCGGAGCCTGTCAAGACAGTTGTGCCCATCCACCCTTGTGAACACTCCTGTGCATGCCCCCAGATACGTGGAGATGGCGTATGGCTGTCTCGGACCGGGCGGCGTAATTGACGTTACATATGCGGCGTAGTTGTCCTTACACGTCAGCGGCGCTTCGTGTGGCGCAGCCCTTCGACCAGATCTGCCAAGGCGAGCAGATCCTCTGGGCGGAACAGTGATCGCCCGGCCGCCACCACCACGAAGGCGTCGGGGGCCTCGACATCGGTCCAACCGGCGGGCAGCGAGCACACACGCTGGTCGCCGGGCTTGCGGAAGAACACCCGGTGCTCCCCCCAGGTATGGGCGAAGCCGACCAGCTCGTACTCCTCGCCCTTCAGCGGATGGAACGGGTGGGTGATACGGAACCGCTCCGGAACGCTGCCGGCTCGAGCAGTTGACGGTGGACGACAAGGGGATGGTCGAGCACCTGGTCGGCTACGCGAAGCGTGACCTCGTCACGCCGACCGGAGTGTCGATCGCCGATCTTTGCGCCGCCAACGCCGAGGCCGCCCGGTGGTGCGAGGAGGTGAACGGGCTGGAGCACTCCGAGATCGCTGCGGTGCCCGCCGTCCGCTTGGAGACGGAACGGCCCCTCCTGCACTCCCTGCCCTCGCTCCGGCCGGAGATCGGCAGGGTGGTGACCCGCAAAGTGGACAAGCTCTCCTGCGTCCGCTTCGGCTCCGCTCGCTACTCGGCACCGACGAGCCTCATCGGCCGGACGGTCGAGGTCCACGTGGCAGGCGACCGGGTCCGTCTCGTCCACTTCGGGAGCGTCATGGCCGACCATCCCCTCGTCGCTCCAGGTGAGACGTCGATCAACGACGACCACTACGGCGGTCCCCGGCCCCACCCCCGCCGGGCGCCGAGACCGAAGAACGCAACCGAGCGGGCCGTGCTCGCCCTCGGGCCGGTGGCCGAGGCCTTCGTGAAGGGTGCGGCCGCCTCGGGGGCGACCACCCTTGGACAAGAGCTCCCCGAGCTGCTCCGCCTGGAGGCGGCCCACGGTCGTGACACCCTCGTCGCTGCCCTCGAGCGGGCCGTCTACTTCGGTCGGTGGCGGGTTGCCGACGTGCGCTCGATCCTGGAGGCAGGAAGGGGCGTGCCCGGTGTGGCCCGGCCCGGTGAGGCGCTCGTCGTTGCCTTGCCGAAGGCCGTCACTCGCTCCCTTGCCGACTACGCCCCCGAGGGGCTGTCGTGAGCGCCCCGGCCCCGGCGCTGCCGGCCGACCTGGAGACCGCGCTCAGGCGGCTCCGCCTCGCGGCTATCCGCAAGCTCGCGCCCGAGCTGCTGGTGGTGGCGAAGACCCAGCGGTGGAGCCCTGAGGACTTCCTGCGCACGCTCGTCGAGGCCGAGATCACCGCCCGGGACGAGTCGAACGCCCGCAACCGACTGAAGGCGGCCGCCTTCCCGGTCGCAAAGACGATCGAGCACTTCGACGTCGCTGTCTCCTCGGTGCCGAGGGCGACGTTCGACTACCTGGCCTCGTTGGAGTGGATCGCCGCGCGAGAGAACGTCTGCCTCGTCGGCCCGGCCGGCACCGGCAAGAGCCATCTCCTCGTCGCACTCGGCCACGCTGCGGTCGACGCCGGTCGGCGGGTCCGTTACTTCACTGCCCCCGAGCTCGTGGACACCCTCTACCGGGGACTCGCCGACAACTCCGTGGGCAAGGTGATCGACCAGCTGCTCCGGGCCGACCTCGTCATCGTCGACGAGATCGGCTTCGCACCCCTCGACGACACCGGTGCCCAGCTCCTCTTCCGGCTTGTCGCCGCCGCCTACGAGCGGGTGTCGCTCGGGATCGCCAGCCACTGGCCCTTCGACCAGTGGGGTCGGTTCCTGCCCGAGCAGACCACCGCTGTCAGCCTCCTCGACCGCCTCCTGCACCACAGCGTCGTGGTGCTCACCGACGGCGAGTCCTTCCGCATGCGCGAAGCCCGCCAGAGAGGGGGTGGTCACACGACACGAACGTCCTGATCGCAGTGCGAGGGGTGAGGACTTTTAGTTGGCCACCCGCGAAAAGATCGAACTGGCCGTTGACAAGCAGCCGGCCGAGAGAAGCGACGATTCTGAGACACCCGTGTGCGATATTGGGTCATGACCTTTGGCGACTCAGGCAGCCTGGAGTTGTCCTCCTGGGCTGACTGGGCCGGACCGATCGAGCGTACGGCCGTCGTCCCCGAGGGGCGCCCGCTTGTCGAGTGGGCAGTCGACCAGGTGGCCGGCTTCTACGGCGACGAGTGGCTCCGCCGCCAAGCCGCAGCTCGCTGTGTTCCGGTCATGACCCTCGCTGACTGGCCCCTCAGCTCCCCCGCGGCTGTCATCCGCCTCATCGAGCGTGCTGCCCAGATCGCGATCCTCGGCGATCAGCTTCGCCACCAGTTGGCGGATGGCCCCGAGGGATTCGCGACTCGGACAACTCCTCGGAGTTCGATCACCTCGATCTGCTACTCGAAGTGATCGGGCTCGCACATAAGGCCGACTGGAACGTCGAAGTCGACGTCCCTACTGACCGCGGCACGATCCCCGACCTCAGGGTGACGAAGGGCACGATGCGCTACACCATAGAGGTTACGGTTCGCAGTGCCGATCGGCGAACTCGGGAACTCGATCGCCAGCACTTCCGCATCGGCGATCTCGTCTCGACAGCCGAGAGGGAGTTCGGCGTAGAGTTGAGCG
>DAHWPS010000129.1:0-2307 GCA_027342785.1 Acidimicrobiaceae bacterium | reverse complement strand
GCCACAAGGCGCAACGTTCCCACTGCTCTATCGCCCGGCTGCCGCTATAGACCGTCGTGGCGGTCTCATCTGCGAGTGCCGCTGGCCCCCTGAAGCTGGGTGGACGGGGTTGTCGGCGCGTCAGGAGGACCACGCTTTTCGGCGGCCCGAGTGGCCTATCTTGTTGACGATATATCCTTCTGAAGCTATACTGACGCGGTGCCCTGGGAGCTTCTCGTCACCGAGGAGTTCGAGCGGTGGTGGTACGCGCTCACCGAAGAGCACCAAGATGCGCTGACGGCTCGCATCGCCATGCTTCGAGACCACGGTCCCGCTCTCGGTCGTCCGACGGTCGACACCATCGCCGGAAGCCGGATCGCCAACTTGAAGGAGCTGCGAGCCACCGTCGGCCGGGCGCACCTGCGTGTGCTGTTCGTCTTCGATCCGGCCCGGAGGGCGGTGCTGCTAGTCGGAGGCAACAAGGCCGGGCAGTGGCAGTCGTGGTACCGACAGGCGATCCCGCAAGCAGAAGAGCTGTATGCCAGGCACATCGAGACGATGAGGAGGGATGAGCGATGAAGCACTTCGAGGAGCTCGAGGCCGAGGTGATGACCGACCCGGCTCGTCGGGAGCGGGTGGAGCGCGAGCGGACCAAGGTCATCGCCGAGCAGGTCCGAGACGCACTCGGTGAGTTGCGCCGGGTGCGCCAGCTCACCCAGGTGGAGCTGTCCCGGACCATGGGCCGGCCCCAGTCGACGATCTCGCGGATCGAACGCCAGGGCGACATGCTGCTCTCGACGCTCGCCGCCTACGTCGAAGCCCTCGGCGGACATCTTGAGATCAACGCCGTCGTCGGCGGTCAGCGCGTCGCGCTCACCGCTGCCGACTCCCCCACCAGGCGTAGCGCCTGACCCGACGCCCTCTGCCCAGCCGGTCCTAGCCATCACTCCCACTCGGCGGCGCGTTCGCGTTGGGGGCCCGGAGAGGACTTCCTACGTTCCTTGCCTGAAGGG
This sequence comes from Acidimicrobiaceae bacterium, assembly GCA_027342785.1. Lineage (GTDB taxonomy): Bacteria > Actinomycetota > Acidimicrobiia > Acidimicrobiales > RAAP-2 > JAJYWF01. The sequence continues at coordinate 1,315 of DAHWPS010000129.1, read as the reverse complement.
TTCAGAAACTCCCTGCCACCGCCTTGACCAGCCAGGATGGAGTCGGGGAGGCTGCTCGCCGTGGTGCTCTTCTTCCTCTACCGCCTTGTCCATCGAACCTTCGGACTCCTTGGCTTGGCGAGTAGGGACGTGTGCGTGCCGAGAATGTCATCTATCGGCTGTGAGCTGGACTTTGACAGCTGGTGCAGGGCGCGGCGAGCATCGACCGATGGCCCTCTCGTTCCTCTACCTGGCGTTCTGCCGCGTACTTCAGTTGATCCGCCTCATCGGTCGCAGAGATACGGACCTCGCCGTCGAGGTCGTCATGCTGCGCCATGAGGTGGCGGTCCTCCGACGCCAGGTCCAGCGATTGGCGCTCGCACCGGCAGATCGAGCGGTGCTGGCCGGACTGGCACGACTGCTCACCCGTCGTCGACTCGGACACCTCTTCGTCCAGGCGGCAACCCTGCTGGGTTGGCAGCGCGATCTCGTCGCCAAGCACTGGACCTACCCGCACGCCAGGCCAGGTCGACCGGCTATCCCGAAAAGGACCACCGCCCTGGTACTCCGCTTCGCGAAGGAGAACCCGAACTGGGGCTACCGCCGCATCCACGGCGAACTCGCCACCACGGGCATCGTCATCGCCCCCTCGAGCGTCTGGGCGATCCTCAAGCACCACCGCATCGACCCATCCCCGCGAAAGTCAGGACCGACCTGGGCGGAGCTCCTCGCCGCCCAGACGAAAGGACTGATGGCGCGCGACTTGCGACGTCGACACCATCCTCCTCCGCAGGCTGCACGTCCTCGTGTTCATCCACCACGACAACCGCTTCGTGCGGATCGCCCGCATCACCTCAAACCCGCTCACCAGCAAGGTCACCCAGCAAACCCGCAACCTCTCAACAGAGCTCGCCGCCCAGACGAACCCCGTCAAGTTCCTCACCCGCGACCGCGACACAAAGTTCACCGCCTCCGTCGACGCCGTCATCGCCGCCGACGGCACCAGAATCATCAAGACCCCCATCCATGCCCCCCAGACGAACGCAATCTGCGAGCGCCTCATCGGCACGATCCGGCGCAAGTGCCTCGACCGGATCCTCATCCTCAGCCGCCGCCACCTCGAAGCAGTCCTCGCCCAGTACGTCAAGCATTACAACACGCAGGGGCCCCACCGGTCCCTCAGCCAACAATCGCCCTCCACTCTCCACACGGCTCCTGCACTGGTCGGCGACGTCGACGCCGCCACGCTACGAAAAACCGATCGTCAAGGCGGCCTCATCCACGAGTACCGCATAGCCGCCCGAGCTAGACGGACGGGGCTCTCGGCACCCACAGG
>DAHWPS010000121.1:0-67325 GCA_027342785.1 Acidimicrobiaceae bacterium | reverse complement strand
GTACTGCCGGGGACTGCTCCTTTGATCGGGAAGCTGCTGTCGCCACCGGCTCTGTCATCAGTCTTGGCGGAGCCTCATCCAGCCCCAAGAAGGCGGTGGCCTGATGCCTCTGGCATCTGTCCGTGACAGTGGCACGGCTGGAATACCAGCCGCCCGAGAGGCCCGGAGACGGGCCTCAAGGTCAGTGAGATATTCGCTGATAGTTCGGGGAACGGCACACGTGGCTCTTGAACGGCACGAGTGATCAATGCATGGACCGGGTGGTGACGTCGTACCTCGTCGATCACACGGTGCCCGCCTCGGGCACGACCTGCCACTGAGGTCCGACGTGAGCTGGGGAACAACGCCGGGACGCGCTCACGTCAGGCGAGATCCTTGGTGGACGTGCGAGAGAGGTCCACGAGATCCTCGACGACAGCATCGAGCAGGTTGAGGATCATCGAGACATGACCCTGCCCGGCTACCGGTCGCAGGTGGGGCCGCTGCAGTTGATCGGCCAGCCAGGTGGCATGGGGGACCGGGACCCACAGATCATCGCTCCCGTGCCAGACGGCCACCGGCACGCTCACCGCCGAGAGATCGAAACCCCACTCACTGCCGAGCGCCACGAGATCGTCGCACCACCCGCCGACCCCGGCTCCGACCCCCCTGGCGAGCGCGTGCCCCAAAGGCACGGAAGCCGAGCTGGTTACCGCGACGACATCGGCTGCGGCCAGTGGGGAGCCGAACACCGACGCCAGGTCGCTCACCAACTCCACTTCGGGGAGGACCTCGGCATCACCGCGGCTCTCCCCGTCCAGCCATCCGGGCTGGCAGCGCAATTGGGAAGATCTGTTCCGCACCTCCTGCTGTGCGCCGGCCATCCCCTGCACGGCAGCGGCGATGGCACTGCCGAATCCGGACTCCGCCTGCTCCCAGACGCCGGCCGCAACGGGCGTCGGCGAACCGAGGGTCGCCACCGCGAGGCAGCGGTCGGCCAGCAGCGACGCACAGGCCAGGGCATGCGGCCCTCCGGCCGACCATCCGAGCGAGAGAAACGACTGGTGGCCGAGCGCATCGAGGACCGCTTCGGCGTCGTGGGCCGCAGCAGCGACGTCGCGTCCCTCCATTCGATCGGACGCGCCGTACCCCGGCCGCGACCACTGCACCCAGCGCAACCCGTGCCGGGCTGCCGCCTCGGCTGCCGCCGGCCACGGAGCGGCGGCGAACGGAATCCCATGGTGGAACACCAGCGGCGTCCCCCATTCCGGTCCGCTCACTTGGACTTCCAGGGTCCTGTTCCCGGCAACCGGCACCTCCACAAGTGCATCGGCCGCCGACCGTCCTTGGGAGCGCACTTCGGGCGGGACGATCTCGTTGAACGACGGCAGCCCATCGGTGCGAGCGTCCTTCTCGGGATCGGGATCGGGTTCGTCGGGGCTCCTGTAAGCGGGCTGGGGAGGCGGTGGAGCGCCCAAGCCGGACGGATGGAGCTCAGGGGGGTACCAGCGTCCGTCCGACGCGACCCACCATCCCGGACCTTGAGGGGTCTCGCTCATCGTACCCTCCCCTCCCCCGTAACCGAGATCAGCGTACGACTATTCGGCCGCTTCGGCCAGCGCTTCGGCCAGGGTCGGATGTACCAGCATGCTCTCGGCGATGTCCGACACCTTGAGCCCGGCCGTGACGGCCACTGCAAGGACCGAGATCAGCTCGGCCGCGTTCTGGCCGACGATCGATCCACCCAACACCACCCCGGTCGCCGGATCGGAGATGATCTTCACGAATCCGCGCGGATCGTCGTTGATGAGCGCCTTGGCGCTCGCTGCGAAGGGGACCTTGGTCACGCGGATCTTGCGCCCCTCGGCGAACGCGTCAGCCTCGGCCAGGCCCACGTCGGCGATCTCTGGCTCGGTGAAGATGGCAGACGCCGCCTTGTCGTAGTTCAGATGCCGGTGAGCGGCGGTATGGTTGCCCATCACGTGCTCGGCGATCTTGCGACCCTGCATGGAGGCGACCGAAGACAGGGGGAGCTTGCCCGACACGTCTCCGGCTGCGTAGATGCTGGCAACGTTGGTCTGGCAGTGCCGGTTGACCGGGATGTACCCCGAACTGTCGACGGCAACTCCCACTCGTTCCAGGCCGAGCTGCTCGGAGTTCGGCAGCGAGCCCACCGCCAACAGGAGGTGGCTCCCAGCCACCGCCCGTCCGTCGTCGCAACGCACGAGCACATCTTGGGCCCCGCGGTCCACGGCAATCGCCCTGGCACCTTTCAGAAGGTGCACGCCGCGACGGAGAAAATCCTCCTCCAGCACTGCTGCAACTTCGGGATCTTTGCGGGGCAGGACCTGCTGTCGGCTGACGATGAGCGTGACCTGGCAGCCGAGCGAAGTGAACATGTGGACGAATTCCACCCCGGTCACGCCGGAGCCGACCACCACCAAGTGCTCGGGAAGCTCCTGTGGCGGGTACGCGTCCCGGGTCGTAAGGACTCTCTCGCCATCGGGTTGAGCCCACTCCGGCACGCGTGGGCGGCTCCCAGTGGCCACCAGGACGGCATCGGCATGCAGCCGGCGCACACCTCCCGGCGTCTCCGCCACCACTACTCCCGGCTCCTCCAGTCGACCGGTGCCGGCAACGAGCTCTACTCCCTGGCTTTCCAAGATCGTCACGAGGTTGTGCTCGAGGCGCGCGGTGACGGCATCGATCCGATCCCGCAGCCCAGGCAGGTCGAGCTGCGCATGGATTGGCTCTAACCCCATTCCCGACGAACGCTCGAGGAACGCTATTGCCCCGCCGGTCGCTATCATCGCTTTGGACGGGATGCAGTCCCAGAGATTGGCTGCGCCTCCGACGATGTCCCGCTCGATCAGCGTGACTTCGGCACCGGCCCGGGCAGCGTGCGTTGCCGCCTGGGAGCCAGCCGGTCCGCCGCCGATGATCACGAAATGCATGGTTTTTCTTTCTCGCGGTCCGCTCGACGCTCCGCGCGCGCAGCTCAGCCGAGCTCGAAGCGGTAGACGTTGGTCGTCCGGATGGCGAAGCCAAGCCGGGCATACAGGCGGTTCGCTTCGAGACGATCGGGCCGAGAGGTCAAGTCGACCGTCCTCGCGCCGGCCTTCTCCGCCATGGCCAGTGCCGCGCGTACGAGAGCCGATCCCACTCCCCTGCCACGGGCGAGCTCGCTCACCACCACGTCCTCGATCCACACGCGCAGGCCGCTTGGAATGCGGAAGACGACCAGCGTCAACGAGCCCACGATGGTCCCGCTGGCATCCCGAGCAACAAGCAAGCGGGTCGCCGGTGTGCTCACCAGCTCTTCCAAATGAGCAGTTGTGACTGCCGGGGCTGACGAGGAGAGCTGGGGCAGGAGCTGCCTCATCGCGGTCAGCACCTCGTCGTCGAGCACATGGACCTCCTCGACGCCCACCGTGTCCCCGTCAATCACCGCGATCGCTCTCCTGACCGCTCTCCTGGTCGCTCTCCTGGTCGCTGTCCTGGCCTCCACCTCTCCACATCGGCTGGCGGACCCGGTCGTAGAGCACGTCACGGTGCTCACCGGCAATGGCCGCGAAGACGTGCTCACCCCATCGTTCGACGCCGACGAGCGGCGTCGGCAACGCGTTTTGAGAGAACCACCCGACATCGCGGCATTCGAGCGGATGGGGGTGCAGCGTGCCGCCGGTCGCCCGGCAGTAGAAGACGAGCGAGTAGAGCGGCACCCTGGTGAACCCCAAGCGCAAACCGTCGAGGACGGCGATGAGGCGGACAGGCTCCACATCGATCCCGGTCTCCTCTCGGACCTCCTTCACCACGACTTCGGCGGCCGAGTACCCGACGTCACACCAGCCGGTGGGGTACAGCCACACCCCCGAATCGGCTCGCTGGATCAGCAGTAGCTCGCCACGATCGTTCCCGACCGCCGCCCCCACCGCCACCTTCGGGGTGACGTACCCTGGGATGCCGCGGCCCACGTCGTCGAGCCACTCCTGGACCAGACCATCGGCGTCGTCGAGGGCCTCTTCGGTCCCGTCAGCGGCTGCGCGAATGTCGGCGGCGACGTGGAGGATCTCCTCGAAGCGCTCCTTCTCGTAGAGGCTCTCGGTGAACCCGAGCCCGGTCCGAGCGATGGCCGCCAGGCTCTCGCTCCATCTCAGGAGCGTCCGAGTCGGGACAGCCGGGTCCATCAGAACGCCCCGGAGGGACTGGCAGCACCAGCCGTCGGCGAAGTCACTTCCCGACGCTACCGCGCCTTCGACCCATCGCGAGCCCCGATGCGTGCCCACCGGGCGTCCGGCCCCGCTAACCGCCGACCACCACCTTGCCGCACAACCGGCCGTCTCCCGGCCTCTGCCTCCCGCCTGGGCACGCGCCGCACGATGGAGCAGAATGTAACGTGCCCGTCAACGAGGATTGCCGTCACTACATCATGCAGACCACGCCAAGGCGCGAGAAGCTCGAGCGCTGCCGAGTCGGCGCCAACGAGCCGCTGCCGTTTGCGTGTCCCGACGGCTGCGTGTTCTATGAGCCTCGCACCGTCTCGTCGGCCGGGTGGCACGTCGTCCGGGACGACGAGCCTCCGCCCTCTCCCCGTTGACGACCGACCGTTGGGAGGATCCGGACGGCGTCCCGACGCTCGATGCCGGACCGGTGCGATTGCGGCAGTTCGCGCTCGATGACGTACCGGGGATCGTCGATGCGAGCACGGACCCTCTCATTCCCCTCATCTCCTCCATCCCCTCGAATTCCTCGGAGGCTGAAGCGGTCGAGTTCGTCGACCGCCAGCGCCGGTGCCGAAGCGACGGATTTGGCTACTCGTTCGCCGTCGCCGAGACTGCAAACGATCGTCTCGTCGGAGGACTCGGTCTGTGGCTCCGAGACATGGACCAAGGGCGCGTCTCGGCCGGGTACTGGATGCTTCCGCGGGCTCGACGTCAGGGGTGTGCCTCACATGCATTGCGCGCCGCGAGCCGATGGGCGCTCACCGTCCTTGGCGTGCCGCGCCTCGAGCTCTATGCCGAGCCGTGGAACGAGGCTTCGATCCGGACGGCGGAGAGTGCCGGATTCGTCCGTGAAGGGTTGCTGCGAAGCTGGCAGGAGGTGGCGGGAAAGCGCCGCGACATGTACATGTACTCCTTGCTCAATTCGGATCTGCCTTGACCGTCGAGCTCTCCGGCCTCCGCAACGCGAGTCCTTCAGCTCTCCAGCACGTCCCCGAGGAGGTCGACTCGGATCCCCTGCTCGGAGAGCCAGGTCACGGCGCTGTCCACCGATGCCGCTGATCCGTCGAGCTCGCAGATGATCCACCCCTGGCGGTCGTCGACGTTCGCGCGCCGGATGTTCGGCTCCACATCGAAACGACGGACCAGTCGGGCCAGCACCGGCTCCTGCACCAGCGATTCGGGGAACGTGAGCTTCACCCGTACCCTGGTCACCGAGGCCGTCCTTTGTTCGTGCTCTCGGGTCCGCTCGATCCTTCCGGTTCGAGCAGCCGGTTCATGCTGCCGGATCGAAACCCCTCGAGGTCGAGCGCGACGAAGGCGTACCCCGCCGAGCGCACGGCCTCGACCACTTCGGACCGGCGCTCGAAGAGCTCAGCCATATCCTCGTCGGGAACTTCGACACGCGCCGACGATCCATGATGCCGGACGCGTACCTCGGAGAAGCCCAGTCCATGCAGTGCCGATTCGGCTCGAGCCACGCTGCCCAACGTTGCAACGGTGACCGGCGTGCCATAGGGAACTCGCGATGCGAGGCACGCGGCCGCAGGCTTGTTCCAAGTCCTCAGCCCCCTCAGGCGAGACCATGCCCGGACGTCCGACTTGGAAAATCCAGCCTCTACCAGCGGGAACCGTGCATCGCGAGCCTCCGCTACCTGCTGGCCTGGGCGGTGATCACCGAGATCGTCGACGTTCACGCCGAGCACGACGGTGGCTCCTTCGGCCACGGCCAACGGCTCGAGGACATCCATCAGCGCCTCCTTGCAGCGAGCACACCGATTGACGCCGTTGGCCACGTACGCGGGATCGTCCATCTCGGCGGTGAGGAGGGCTTTCCAGCGCAGTCCCCATGCAGCCGCCAACGCCTTGCAATCACGGTGTTCGACCTCAGGCAGGGAGGGGGAGACTGCGGTCGCGCACAGCACCCGCTCAGGACCCAGCACTGACGTGGCCACATGTGCCAGAAAGGCTGAATCGGCACCGCCGCTGAATGCCACCACGACGCGCTCGAGCTCGAGCAAGATTCCTTCCAGTCGGGCCATCCTGTCTTCATCGGCCGCCGTCGTGCCGGCCAGCCCGACGACCGCGCTCACGTGCGACCGCTCCCGGTAGACGCCAAGACCTCCGAGAGATCGCCCACCACCCCGGTGTAGAACGGGCCGAACTCGGCGTAACGCGCAGACGCCTCGTCGAAGCGCATCTGGTAGACACAGTCCTTGAGGTCGTCAAGGTGCACACCGAACAGCGTGACACCCCACTCCCAGTCGTCCAGCCCGGTCGACGCCGTAATGAGCTGGAGGATCCGCCCGTGGAACGTGCGTCCCAGCGCGCCATGGCCGATCATCAAGCGCTTCCGCTCTTCGAACTCGAGGCTGTACCAGTTCTGCCCTGCCTCCCGTCGTTTCGACATCGGATAGAAGCAGTACGCGCGCTTGCCCTCCGGCGGCAGTTGAGGATAGAGGCGTGCCTGCTTCATGGCCTCGGGGACGCCAGCGGCGTACTCGGAGACCTCGGTCACCGACACGTAGGAGGCCACGGGGTCGAGACCCGCTCGCTGCACCTGCGTCTGCAAGTCGCGAAGACCCCAGACATCGGATCCGAGCGCCATCAGACCCACGTCCGCCTTGTGGCCGAGCATGGCCGCGGCGACCACTTGGGTCCCGCGGGCACGGGAACGTTCGCAGGCGTCCTCCACGAGGGCCGCGTCCACCGGCGCTTTCACCCGGCAGAACAGGTGGAGCACGGCCATGCCAACTGACGGGCTGGGGGAGCCGGAACCTGTGGGCGCTGTGCTCACCGCCTCAGCATAAAGAAATCAGCGCCGGTGCGCGGTCGAGGGGCGTCCTGAAGACGCCCCTCGACTCTCACACATTCGCCAAGCATCGTGCCGGGGATCAGTAGTCCTCCATGCCGCCGCCGGGCATTGCCGGTGCCTTCTCCTCGGGCTTGTCGACGATGACTGCCTCGGTCGTGAGGAAGAGCGCCGCGATCGAGGCCGCGTTCTGCAGCGCCGAGCGCGTCACCTTGGCCGCGTCGATCACCCCCGCTTTGAACAGGTCACCGTACTCGCCGGTCGCGGCATCGAGCCCTTCAGCACCTTTCAGGTTTCGCACCTTCTCGACGATCACACCGCCTTCGAGGCCGGCGTTGACCGCGATCTGCTTGAGAGGCTCTTCGACCGCCCGGGCGACGATCCTGGCTCCGGTGGCTTCGTCTCCTTCAAGCTTCCCGCTCCGTTCGAGAACAGCGGCCTGGGCCCGCAGGAGCGCCACACCACCGCCCGGCACGACGCCCTCTTCGATAGCGGCTTTGGTCGTCGAGACAGCGTCCTCGATCCGGTGCTTCTTCTCCTTGAGCTCAACCTCGGTCGCCGCCCCGACCTTGATCACCGCGACCCCTCCAGAGAGCTTGGCCAAGCGCTCCTGGAGCTTCTCCCGGTCGTAGTCGGAGTCGGTGTTCTCGATCTCGGTCTTGATCTGGTTGATCCGCCCCTTGATGTCGGCCTCGTCACCGGCACCTTCGACGATCGTGGTCTCGTCCTTGGTCACGACCACCTTGCGCGCCTTGCCGAGCAGGTCCAGGCCGACGTTCTCCAGCTTCAGCCCGACCTCTTCGGTGACGACCTGGCCGCCGGTCAGGATCGCAATGTCCTGAAGCATCGCCTTCCGCCGCTCGCCAAAGCCCGGTGCCTTCACTGAGACGCTCTTGAAGGTGCCGCGGATCTTGTTCACGACCAGCGTGGCCAGGGCCTCACCTTCCACGTCCTCGGCAATCACCACGAGCGGCTTTCCGGACTGCATCACCTTCTCGAGCACCGGGAGCAGATCGCGCACGGCCGTGATCTTCGAGCCGACGATAAGCACGTAGGCATCCTCGAGCACGGCTTCCATCCGCTCGGGGTCGGTCACGAAGTACGGGGAGATGTAGCCCTTGTCGAAGCGCATTCCTTCGACCAGGTCCATCTCCATCCCGAACGTCTGCGATTCCTCGACGGTGATGACCCCGTCCTTGCCAACCTTGTCGATCGCCTCGGCGATCATCCCACCGATCTCGGTGTCTGCAGCGGAGATCGAGGCAACTTGTGCGATCTGCTCCTTGGAGTCGGTCTCCTTGGCCAGGCCGTGGATGGAGTTGACAGCCTCTTCGACCGCAGCCTCGATCCCCTTCTTGAGCGACATCGGGTTGGCGCCGGCTGCGACGTTCCGCAGCCCTTCGTGGACCATCGCCCATGCCAGGACCGTTGCCGTGGTGGTCCCGTCACCGGCGACGTCGTCGGTCTTCTTGGCCACCTCCTTGACCAACTCGGCGCCGATCTTCTCGTAGGGATCCTCCAACTCGATCTCCTTGGCGATCGAGACGCCATCGTTGGTGATCGTCGGGGCGCCCCACTTCTTGTCGAGCACCACATTGCGGCCCTTCGGGCCGAGGGTGACGCGTACGGCGTCGGCCAGCTTGTTCATGCCGGTTTCGAGCGCCCGGCGGGCTTCCTCGTCGCAAGCGATCAGCTTGGGCATGGGATATTCCTCCGTTGGTCAGTTGGCCCCGGCAGGGGGTTCGGTCTCCCACCTACGATACCGGGGTCGTTAGCACTCTCATTCACTGAGTGCTAATAGCAAACCACGCCAGCGGCCCCGGTGCAACTGCACCCGGGCAAGAAGTTCAGCCCCCCGCCACCGCCGGCACGATCGAGACGGTCTGCCCGTCTGCCACCGGGGTGGCCAGCCCCTCGAGGAAACGCACGTCCTCGTCGGCCAAGAACACGTTGACGAAACGCCGGAGCCCGCCGTCGTCATCAAAGAGCCGTGGGGCGAAACCAGGGTGGGCGTCCTCCAGGGCGATCAAGACCTCCTTCACGGTGGCGCCTTGGACCTTCACCTCCCCTGCCCCTCCCGTGAGCGTGCGCAACTGGGTCGGGATCCTCACGGACACGGTCATTGGAGCGGCTCCTTGGTCTCGTTGGTCTCGATGGTTCGGTGGACAGGGTACGGGGCTGTGCTCGGCGCGGTGCACGGGAGCGGGACGGCGGTCACGACGGCGCTCGCTCCCCGACCGAGGAGCCTGCGGCCACCAGATCGTCTGTGGCCGAGACCACGGACTCGAATGCGTCCAGCGTGGCGGGAATGGTCGCAGTCGGCCCAATCCCTGGCACCAGCGCCTCCACCGTCTTGAGACCGTGACCGGTGACCAGGGCCACTACCCGCTCGTCCCGGCCGACCACCCCCGAGGCCGCCAGCTTGGCCAAGCTGGCAATCGTCACGCCGCCGGCCGTCTCGGCGAATATCCCTTCGGTGCGCGCGAGGAGGCGGATGCCTTCCAAGATCTCTTCGTCGCTCACCGAAGCGCACCCACCCCCCGACTCCCTGATCGCAGACAGCGCGTACCACCCATCGGCAGGGTTGCCGATCGCCAGCGACTTGGCGATCGTCGACGGCTTGACCGGTCGGATCGCATCCCAGCCCTCGGCGAACGCCGTCGCCACCGGCGCGCACCCGGCCGCCTGTGCTCCCGAGACCCGTACCCGTGATGTGCGGTCCAGCAAGCCGACCTCTCCGAGCTCAAGGAAGCCTTTGGCCACTTTGGTGAGCTGGCTCCCCGACGCCACGGGCACCACGACGTGGTCGGGCGCCTGCCAGCCGAGCTGTTCGGCGATCTCGAAGGCGAGGGTCTTCGATCCTTCCGCGTAGTAGGTGCGGATGTTCACGTTCACGAAAGCCCAGCTGGGATGCTCACTGGTCAACTCGGCACAGAGCCGGTTCACGTCGTCGTAGGTGCCCTCCACCGCCACCACCGTCCCGCCGTACACGGCGGTCATGGTGATCTTCGCCACTTCGAGGTCCTGGGGAATCAGGACGACCGACGCCATGCCCGCCCGCGCCGAATGGGCAGCGACAGAATTCGCCAGATTGCCGGTCGAGGCGCATGCTGCGACCTTGAAACCGAGCTGGCGGGCCTTCGTGAGAGCCACCGACACGACGCGGTCCTTGAACGACCCGGTGGGATTGGCCGTGTCGTCCTTGATCCACAGCTCCCCAAGGCCCAGTTCTGCCGCCAGCCGGTCCGCCCGGACCAGCGGGGTGAAGCCAGCTCCAAGGTCGACCGGGGCATCCTCGCCCACCGGTAAGAGGTCCCGGTAGCGCCAGATCGACCGCGGGCCTTCGGCGATCCGTTCGCGGCTGACGGTGGCGGCGATGGCTTCGTAGTCGTAACAGACCTCGAGCGGACCAAAGCAGAAGTCGCACACATGGAGCGCCTCTACTGGGAAGCACCGCCCGCACTCTCGACAGCGCAGCCCGGTGACGTGATCCATTGCAGTCCTCCTCATCGATCGGGCATTGGCACCTGTTGGCGACTGCCCGGTCCGCTCGAACGAACGCTGGGAATCGTCAGTGGTTGCCGCGGCGTCACAGGGCCCGTCCCTCAACCGCTCTGGATGATCCCTCTATGGTGGCCGACGACGCGTCCGGTGTCAATGCCATGCTGCGATTCTCTGGGAGCATTCCGCACAGCCTTCGGGGCCGCGAGACTGAGGCCGGTGCCGCCGGGAAAAGCGGATCTGCCGGGCCGGGCAGAAATCGGCCAAGATCGGCGGATGGATCGTGGCCCCAGGACGTACCACCGCTCGGCGTTCACCACCGACCGGCTCGTACCGGCAAAGGCTGGGCTGAAGGTGACTGTCTGCATCCCGGCACGAGATGAAGAGCGCACGGTCGGCGCGGTCGTGCGGGCCGTCGTGGAGCCACACGTCGCCGCAGCCGGCGGGTCGGGCTTGGTGGACGACGTGCTGGTGGTCGACGATGGATCGACCGACGGCACGGCCGACGTAGCGCGCGCTGCAGGAGCCCGGGTGATCTCGGTCGATCGGGGAGACGGCGGCGGCAAAGGTCAGGCCATGCGAGCCGGAGTGGACTCTTCGGACGGAGACCTGCTCGTGTTCCTCGATGCCGACGTGGAGAACACGACCCCGGAATTCGTGAGCGGCCTCCTCGGCCCGCTGTTGACCGAACCAGGTGTCTCCCTGGTGAAGGGGTTCTACGAGCGGCCCGTGGGTGACGACCCTGCCGGAGGAGGGCGTGTGACCGAACTGCTGGCCCGCCCACTCCTCGAAGTGCTGTTCCCCGATCTGCTCCCCGTGCGCCAACCCCTCGCGGGCGAGTCGGCAGCGCCCCGGAGGGTTCTTGAGCGGCTGGAACTTGCCGAGGGGTACGGGGTGGAGCTGGGGCTGCTGCTGGACGTCGCCTCGCGCTACGGCACCGGATCGGTGACCCAGGTGGACCTCGGAGTCCGCGTCCATCGGAATCGCCCCCTCAGCGAGCTGCGACCCCAGGCCGTCGACGTGCTCCGGGCAGCACTCGCCCGAGCGGGCCGACCGAACGATCTTGGCTTCCTTCCTCCTGGAGACCGCTAGGGTTCCTGGGATGCCCGAGGTGGTCGTCGTCTCCAACCGGGGGCCCCGCTCCTTCCAGCTCGACTCCTCAAGCCGGCCGGTGCCAGCCGATGCCGCTGGCGGCGTCGCCGGGACCCTTCGCAGCCTCCTCGCCGGTACCGACACCACCTGGATCGCCGCCGCAATGACCCCGGCCGACCAGATGGCTTCCGCCGCAGGGCTGATGTCCGGCGACGGGATTCGGGTGGTCGCCGTCGAGCCCGACGTCGAGCTCTACCGAATGGCCTACGACCTCATCGCGAACGCGACCTTGTGGTACTGCCACCACCACCTCTTCGACCTGCCTCGCCGGCCAGTGCTGGATCGGCGCTGGCACGAGGCATGGGAGGCCTATCGAGCCCTCAATGTGCTCTTCGCAGAGGCCGTCGTCCACGCTGCTCCCCCCGGGGCGGTGGTGCTGGTCCAGGACTACCACCTCGCGCTCATCGGCAGCATCCTGGCCAAATCCCGTCCCGACTTGCGCACGGTGCACTTCAGCCACACGCCGTTTGCCGGCCCCGATGCGCTTCGGAGCCTGCCGGCGGCCGCGGCTGGTGAGCTCCTTTCGGGCATGGCCGGTTTCGGCGCGTGCGGATTTCACACCCGGCGTTGGGAACACGCGTTCAGGTCCGACTACGCAGATGGAGTCGCCGACACCGGCTCCGATCCGCTGAGCCCGCCACGGACCTTCGTCGCGCCGCTCGGGCCCGATTCGAAGGGTCTCTCTCGAGAGATGGGGTCGCCTAAGACCGTGAGTGCCCAACACGAACTCGACAACTGGGTCGGGGACCGCAAGCTGATCGTGAGAGTCGACCGGGTTGAGCTGTCGAAGAACCTTCTCCGTGGGTTCTGGGCTTACGCCGAGCTGCTGGAGACCCGGCCAGCCTGGCGACAGCGGGTCGTCATGATGGCGCTCACGTACCCGTCCCGGCAGAACTTGCAGGACTACCTGGCCTATCGCTCGGAGGTGGAGCATACGGTCGCCCGCATCAACGAGCAGTGGGGCACCGCGGAGTGGACGCCAATCGAGCTCGAGGTCGCCGACGACCGGAGCAAGTCGCTCGCTGCGCTGCGACGTTACGATGCACTACTGGTGAACCCGGTCCGTGATGGGATGAACCTCGTCGCGAAAGAAGGTGCGCTAGTCAACTCCGTCGGAGGCGCGGTGATCCTCTCGCGCGAAGCCGGTGCCTGGGAGGAACTGCGCCCGGCGGCGATCGGGGTCAACCCTTTCGATGTCTCGGACACCGCGGCGAGCATGGACCTGGCCCTCAATATGCCCGAGCGCGAGCGCTCCGAGCGGGCGCTCAAACTTCGCGAGATCGTCGCGCAGCGTACCGCTGCGGACTGGTTGGCCGACCAGCTCCAGGCCGCTGGCTGTGCCGGAACGGAATGACGCGGTCAGTCGAAAGCGGATGTGATCGCTTCGGCAAGCCTCTGGAGGAGCCGGATCGCAGCGGGCGCGCCTTCCACGACAAGGTCCGCCATGGCCGCCACCTCCGCTGGGCTCTCCTGGTCGACCACCGCGACACGGGCCACTGACGCCCCATTTGCTGCCATCTCTCCGAGGACGCGGAACGCCGGAAGATCACCCAGGTCATCCCCGAAGCACGCGAGACGGGTATATCCGGCTCCCATCGTGCGCACCACGCTTCCTTTGTCGACATCCACCGGTGGACGGAGCTCCATCGCCATGCGCCCCGGCTGGCCCACCAGCCCAGTGCGGCTCGTCTCACTCGCGCAGAATTCCGATACCCATGCCTGGGCGTCTGGGCGGGTCCGCCAGTGGAGGGTGACGGTCAACCCCTTCAGCTCGATGCCGACACGACGGGGTGCGTTGGCCTGCGCTCGCTCGGCAACTTCAGCGACCACCGGACGCCAGGCCCTGGCCTCCTCGCTGACTCGAACCGTACCGCCAGGCTCGCACGTCTCCATCCCGTACAGGCCGACGACATGCACCCCGAGGGGTCGGTCGAGCGTCTGGAGCAGGAACCCGGCGGGTCGCCCTGACACCACCGCCACCAAGCCGAAATGGCTCGCCAGGCGGGCGAGGACCGCCGAAGCACCGGGGAGAGGACGTGCCTCGGAAGGGTCCTCCACGATCGCGGCCAACGTGCCGTCGAAATCGACGAACAGCGCGCTCTCCGACGGTCGGTCGCGCAGGGGGGCCAGCACGGGAGGGAGATCCATCGAAGCCACCGATCAGCCGGCGGCCGGCGCTGTCGTGGCCGGCGCTGTCGTGGTGGAGGTCGTGGCCGGCGCTGCCGTCGTCGGGGTCGTGGTCGCGGCCGGCGTCGCGACCTGGCTTGCAAGGCTCGGGCCCACAACGACGACCACGTCCGCGGCTGTGGCTCCCGTGATCCCTGGCGAGGCCGGTATCGGCTGGACCGATGTGGGTTTGAGCCCGAGTGCAGCCGCGACGCTCTGGGCTGCCTTTTGCTGCGCGGAGGCGTAGTACACGAGCGATACAGTGCCCTTGGGCGCTGTGGTCGGAGCCAGGGTGCTCCACCCGGCCGCCTTGAGCTTGGTGGTGAAAAAGGCCGCTGCGCCTGTGGTCGTGCTCCCGTTCGCAACGAGAACGTTCACACTCGATCTCGGAACGGTGGTCGGAGTGGTCGTCGCCCGAACGTGAACGTTCACCGTGGGCACGGTCGTCGCAGTCGTCCCATGCACTGCCGAACGGGAACGAGAGTTCGTGCCATCGGAGCGGATGAGCACGACGCCCAGCACGATCACCACGACGACCAGCACCAGTGCCCGGCCCGCGGCGATACCTTCACGTCCGTCCAGATGCCCGCCAGCAGCCCGGGCACCAGCACCGCCACCAGACGGGGCACCAGCCCGGGCACCAGCACCGCTAGGAGGCCTGCCAGCAGCCCCGCCAGCAGCACGGGCTGGAGGATGCCTGGGTCCGTTCACTGGTTCAGCCTGCCAATGACCGGCCCACGGCGCAAGGCCCGCCTTCCGCGAGGCACGATGGGCCTCGGCAACAAGTGCCTCATCCGATCGGAGGGCTCACATGTGGAAGGACTTCAAGCAGTTCCTACTCCGGGGCAACGTCATGGAGCTGGCAATCGCCGTCATCATCGGCGCAGCGTTCACCGCCGTCGTCAGTGCGCTTGTGCAGGACCTGCTCACGCCGCTAATCGCTGCGATCGTCGGCGAACCAAACTTCGCCGATTTGCATTTCGAAGTGCACCACAGCGTGTTCTACTACGGCAGCTTCGTGAACGCGCTTCTGTCGTTCGTCATCGTGGCGTTCGTGGTGTTCTTCTTCGTCATGAGGCCGCTCGTGGCGCTCATGCACCGAATGGGTGTGCTCCCGCCCGACGAGCCACCACGAAAGCCGTGCCCCGAGTGCACCACCGAGATCCCCGAAGCGGCCCGCCGGTGCCCGCAGTGCACGGCCGTCCTCATGCGGGAATGACGTTCAGCAATGGCGCACGAGAACGACGTGGGCATGACGCACGGCGATGACCGCCGCCGCGTGACCCGGGCTCAGGAACGCTCAACGGCCCGCTGGCGAGCCACTTCAAAGCACGCGATGGCGGTCGCCACCCCGACGTTGAGCGACGGGAGCGCGCCATGTTGGGGGATCGAGACCAGGACGTCGCAGCGCCGGCGCACCAGTGGTGCCAGTCCCCGCTCCTCTCCGCCGACCACCAGCGCGAGGGGCCCCGTGCCGAGTGCGACGTCGTAGATGGACTTGTCAACCTCTCCGGCCAGTCCCACCGACCACACTCCAAGGCGCCCTAGGCGTTCGAGCGCGGCCGGCGTACCGCCGACGTCAGAGAAATCGAGGTGCTCGACCGCACCTGCCGCCACTTTCACCGCCGTCGGCGTCAATCGGGCAGCTCTGTGACGGGTCAGCACGACCCCATTCACTCCCGCGCACTCGGCACTTCTGAGGAGCGAGCCGAGGTTCCGCGGATCGGTCACGCCGGCAACGACGAGGAGAAAGGGCTCCTTCTCCGACCCCGAGCGTTGCACCAGTTGGTCGAGGGGCACCGATTCGACTGCCTTGGCGACCGCCAGCACACCCTGGGGGGCGTCGGTGCGGGCCTGCCCTTCGAGGCGACGGCGCGGCACGGTCTCGATCCGGACCCGCCTGCGGGCAGCCCAGGTCTCGATCTCATCGAGCTGGGGAGAGGGGTCCAGCCCTTCGGCGAACCAGAGCCGGGAAACCGGTCGCCGGCCGGCAGCCAGCAGCTCTCGCACCGCTCGCCGGCCTTCGACCTGCTCGCCTCCCAAACCGGCACTTGGCCTGCGACGTTCCGCCGGTCTCACGACGTCTCATCGCCCGGCGCGGGCCCCCCGTCGCCCGGCACCTCAGTCCGCCAGCCCCTCGAATCCCGCTCCGCGGCCCCGTCCGGAGCGGCGTCACTCTCGATGAGGACGGATGCCATGCAGACCACTCCCTCACTGCGACCGATGGCACCGAGCCCTTCGGCACGGGTCGCCTTGACCGAGACCGGGGCACCGACCACGCGCGCGAGCCGCTCACCCATCTCTGCGGTGTACGGCGAGAGCCGTGCTGCATCGAGCAACACCGTGCAATCGGCGTTGACCACGCGGTAGCCGATCCCGGCGAGCATCGTCATGACCTCTCCAAGAAGGACAAGGCTGTCCGCGCCCGCCCAACGGGCATCGGTGTCGGGGAAATGCCGGCCCAGATCCCCGAGGTCGGCCGCACCCAGTAGCGCGTCGGCAAGCGCGTGGGAGACCGCGTCGGCGTCGCTGTGGCCGGCGAGACCGCGACTGCCCGGCACAGTGACCCCACCCAAGACCAGCGCGCGCCCGCTTTCGTCGGAGAAGGCATGGACGTCGATCCCGTACCCGATGCGCAGGTTCACCTCCCCGCGCTCCCGCTCCCGCCAGGGCCGCGACCTCCCGGCACGCCGCTCCCGCACCCGCCAGGGCCGCGGGTGCTCTCGCCGGCGAGCATGTGCTCGACGAAAAAGAGGTCGGCTCGGGTCGTCACCTTGATGTTCGCGGGGTCACCGGGCACGACGCGCACGCTACCTCCGAGCGCCTCGACCAGCGTGGCGTCGTCAGTGGGCTCTGCGACGGCGGTGCGGTCACTGTGGGCCCGCCGGAGGACATCGGCTCGAAATGCCTGCGGGGTCTGGACGGCCACCAGATCGCTCCGCTCGAGCGTCGTACCGACGGTGATCACGCCGCCGCTGTCGACTACGCGCTTGATCGTGTCAACGACCGGTACGGCGCAGACAGCTCCGTCAGCTCCATCCGCGCTGCCAGAAATTCCCGTACCGCTGACGGCGGCGATCACGGCTTGGAAGAGCGCGGGCACGGCAAGTGGGCGCGCCGCGTCGTGGACGATCACCACGTCGGCGATGGCCGGCACGGCTGCGAGACCCAGCCGGACCGAAGCCGAGCGAGTGGGTCCGCCTTCGACGACGGCATCTGCACCGAACGTCGAGGGCCCGACGGCCTGATTGCCCGGCGGGACGACGACCACTACCCCGTCGGTCGCGGCTCGCGCTGCGGCGACCGACCACTCCACGACGAGGCGACCGGCCACCGAGGCGAACTGCTTGGGCCCGCCGAACCGCCGACCCGAACCGGCAGCCACCACCACCGTCCACACCGGCCCGACGAGCCCCGATCGGCGCCGCTGCGAACCCCGGGGTCGTGCCGGCACCGGCCGAACGCTACGGCAGCGCTTCGTCGAGACGCTGCTCAGCCGTCTCCTCGTCGACGGCCAAAGCGAACGTCAGCTCGGACACGAGGATCTGACGGGCACGACCGAGCATCTTCTTCTCGCCGGCCGAAAGCCCCTTGTCCTTGTCGCGGATGGAAAGGTTCCGGACGACTTCGGCCACTTGGTAGATATCCCCCGAACGCAGCTTCTCCGAGTGGTTCTTGTACCGCCGTGACCAGTTGGTGGGCATCCGAGCCTCCTTCTTGCGAAGGACCGCGAACACCTCCTCCACCTCCTCGTCGTTGATGACCTCGCGCAACCCGACCCCTTCGGTGTTGTCCGCAGGGACCATCAACGTCAGATCGCCGTAGGCCAGACGCAGGACCAGGTACTCGCGGTTCTCACCGAAGGCTTTCTTTTTCTCCCGCCGCTCCACCACTGCTGCACCGTGGTGCGGGTAGACCACCTTGTCGCCGACCTTGAACACTTGGCTCCTTCGATGAGCACCGAGCAGGATGACCTCTCGGCGAGCTGTCCCACAGTCTCGTGAACCCGCGGCATCGCGCACTGGGCCTCGTGGGTGGTGCCACACATTCTACATGCCCACCCGTCGTCAATCGTAACGATCGAGAATGCTCGCTTCGACGAGCCGGGCCAGGCCGTTCTTGACCGCCCTCGCCTTGCTCCCCCCGACACCGCCGATCTCCTCCAGGTCGCCGAGCGATGCCTGCATGATCCGCGGCAGGGTGGTGAAACGCTCGACGATCCGCTCGATGGTGACGTCGGACACCCGGGGAAGATGCCCGAGAAGGCGGAGCCCCCGGGATTCGACTGCTTCGTCGAGCGCGGCCGACCCAGAACCAAGGCCGAGCGCCCGCGCCACCTTTGCCATGTCGAGCAGGTCCTCGGGGTCGAGGGTGTGGAGCGCCACCAGCGCCGATGCCGCTTTGCGCTCGCGGCCCGCCCGGCGATCCCCGGCCTGCCCGCTCCCTTTCTTGCCGCTCTTGGCCCGCGACCCGCCAACCCGCGCTCCGCCGGTCGCGGCCCCATCACCAGTCCCGGCCTCCAACCCGCCGGCGCCGATATCGGCTACGTAGTCGAGCATTACCAGGTGCAGCGCCTCTTCGACGCCCGACCCCAGCTCGTCCACCTGGAGCCGGATCAGGCGACCGTCGGTGCCCAGCTCGACGAGGTGCTCTCTGATCTCCTCGGAAAACCGAACGACCATCTCACCCGGCTGGAGCACGGCGATCACGTCGCGCACCGAGACCGAGTCCTCGACCTCGAGCGTCGACAGCGTTGCCAGTGCAACGTCGAAACGGGTCTTGAACCTCTGGACCGTGGAGAGCGCCTGCGTGGCTCGGTCGAGGACGCGTGCGGTGGGCTCCAAAGTGTGCTTGCGACCGTGGCGGTATACGGCGACCGTCGACATCTCCTCGGACACGGTGATCACCGGGACGTCGACGGAGCGGGCCACTCGCTCGGCCGTGCGGTGGCGCGTGCCGGTCTCGCTCGTCGGTATCGAAGCCCGCGGGACCAGGTGGACGTTCGCCCTGGCGATCCTCGACGCGTCGGCAGCGAGGATGACCGCACCATCCATCTTGGCCAGCTCCGAGAGGCGCTGAGGGGTGAACTCGGCGTCGAGAAGAAACCCACCGGTGCAGATGGACAGGACTTCGGGCCCGTCACCCAATACCACCAAGGCCCCGCCCTTGGCCTGGAGGATCCGATCGAGACCGGCCCGCAGTTGCGTCCCAGGCGCCACCAGGGAAAGCGCGTGGATCAGCGGATCTCCGCTGCGGTCGGCCACGACGGCATGGTAGCCGTGGCGAGCGCGGGAATGGCCCCCCGGTCCCGGTCCCGCAGCCCGAAGGCGACTTCCAGGGCTTCGGAGACAGTCGCGACGCGCAGCAGCGTCAGGCCCTCCGGCCCCTCCGGGGTGGAGGGCGGCACCAGCGCCCTGGTAAAGCCCATCCGGGCCGCTTCGGCCAGGCGCGTCCCGGCGCCGGGCACCTGGCGAACCTCTCCGGCCAACCCCACTTCGCCGAAGGAGATGAGATCGGCCGGGAGAGCCGCGCCGGCGGCGGCCGAGGCGACCGCCAAGGCCGTCGGCAGGTCACACGAGGGCTCGACGGCCCGGGCTCCGCCGGCGGCCGACACGAACAGCTCGGCGGTTGCAGACCCCACCCCGGCCCGGCACTCCAGCACGGCGACGATCGCGGCCAAGCGGCGGGGATCCACTCCCTGAGCCGTGCGCCGCCCGCTCCCGGGTCCCACCCCGCAGACGAGCGCCTGGATCTCGACCAGCAGTGGGCGCCGGCCATGGAGGACGGGGGTGACCGCACTGCCCGGCACCTCCGGCCGCCGTTCCCCGAGGAAGAGCGCACCGGGATCGCTCACGCCTCGCAGCCCGTCGTCACCCATCTCGAAGACCCCCACTTCGCCAGTGGGTCCGAACCGATGCTTGTCCGCCCGCAGGAGACGGAGCGCGTGGTGGCGGTCCCCTTCGAACGAGACCACGGTGTCGACCAGGTGCTCTAGAGTCCGCGGCCCAGCGAGGGTGCCTTCCTTGGTCACGTGGCCTACCAGCACCATCGCCACTTCTGCCTCGCGGGCTGCTGCCGCCAGCCGGTCGGCACAGGCACGCACCTGGGCCAGGCAGCCCGGTAGCCCAGTGGTCGCCGAATCGACCATCGCCTGGACCGAGTCGACCACGACCAGCCCGGGGCGGAGTGCGGTGATCGCGTCGCCCACTGCGTGAACATCGACGCCGGGGAGCACGAAGAGGTCGGGAGGGACCGGGCCGAGGCGACCCGCCCGCGCCCGGACCTGGGGGGCCGACTCCTCGGCAGATGCGAGCAGGACCGGCCGGCCCTGTGACGACGCGAGGACCTGGAGGAGGAGGGTCGATTTCCCAATACCCGGCTCGCCGTAGAGGAGGGTCACCGAGCCCGGTACGAGACCTCCGGCAAGCACTCTGTCCACCTCGCCCACCCCGGTCGGCCGGGGCAGGCCCGAGCACGGATCCACGTCGGCCAGGAGCAGTGGGTCCCCTCCGGGGCGGCCGCCCGTCGCCGAACGACCCGGCGCGGCGTGCCCCCGGCTATCCGTGCGGGCCTCCAAGGTGTTCCACGTCGCGCACACCGGGCAGCGGCCCACCCAGCGCTGCGCGACGGCGCCACAGGTCCGGCAGAGATAGGAAGTGGTCGATCGGGTCATGGGGGGAACCTACGCCCTGGCTGTGACTCCCACGACGAGGGCACCCTCGCTCGGCGGAGAGACGAGACGAGCCGGCGGAGACATACCATTTGGCGTGCCCCCGGCGCATGACCTCGATGACCTTTCCGACCCTGAGTCCGTTCCGGCCGTCCGCTCCCGGTCGATCGCCATCCTGCGGTCACCGTGGGCGCCGGCGCTCGTCTTCTCCCTCCTCTGCCTTTTCGTCGGCTTCGGGTTGGAACTTGCGCTCGGACAGCACAGCTGGTACTCGCCGCGAGACGTATGGACGTCGTTCAGAGGTGGGCAGTACCTCATCTGGGGCGACTACGCGGCTGCTCTGCACTACGTCTCGGCCCCGGGCACGGCGATCCTCTTGGCACCTCCTGCATTCGTCGCCTACCACCTGGGGCTCGTCGGCGCGTTTCCGTTCCCCCTACTGCACCCACCGGCATGGGAGGTGCTGTGCCCCTACATGGCCGTGATCGGAGCGACGATCGTGCCGGCGGCTGATTCGCTCGCCAGGGTCCTCGGCACGCCCGAGCGTCACCGCATCGCGCTCAACTGGGCCATCGTCTGCTTTGCGGTACCGGTGATCGCCCTCTGGGGACATCCCGAAGACGTGGTTGCATTGGCCATCGCCATGCAGGGAGCGAAGCTTGCGATCGAGGGAAAGTGGCACGGTGCCGGATGGCTGTTCGGTTTCGCCGTGACCATCCAGCCACTCGTCTTGCTGGTTCTTTTTCCCGTCATGGCACTGGGGGCGCCCAGGCGATGGCCCGGGATCGTGGTTCGCTCTGCGGTACCGACCCTCACCGTGATGGCGATCCCCGTCCTGACGACCGGCGGCGACGTCCTCAGGTTCATGCAGGAACCGAACTACATCGTCCCGAATTTCCCGACCCCTTTCGTGTGGCTCGGCCCCTCGGCGGGTCACAACCTGATCTCGGCTGCCCCGGAGCGAGCGCTGGCCGTGCTTGTGGCCGTGCTCATCGGCTACTTGGCTTGGCGGCGCCAAGTGACCCCGGTCGGCGCGATCTGGTGCGCCGCGCTGGCGATGGGAGCACGTGTCGTGCTTGAGCCGGTGCTCACCCCGTACTACCTGTGGCCGATGGCCGCGTTGGCGCTCGTCGTGATCGCCGCGACCAACCGTTGGTGGGCGACCGCCCCACTGGCCGCAGTCAGCTCCCTGGCATACTTCCATCGGGAACCGTGGCTGTATTGGATCCCCATCGTCCTGCTCGTCGCGGTCGTCACCGTCGGGACGGCTCCCGCTGCATTGCGGCGCTCTGCGCGCGTCGCAACACAACCGGAGCCGGAGCCGGCGAGGCGGGGGTCACCCGGCATCGCCACCGGGCACGGCTGAGGCCCCACGCCGGGCGAAGCGCCTGTGTGGGCACGGTCCGCCGGCATGGCGAGCGGACGCGGACCCGGGCAGGTCAGCCCTCGGTGCTCGACCCGCTCCCGGCCAGCTCCATGGGCGGCTCCACTCCTTGGATAGCCCGGAAGCTCAAGTGCTTGCCCTCCTCGCCCTCGACAGGGGAGTCGTCGACGTCCACGAGGATGGTCTCGCCGACCCGGAACTCCTTCCACAGCAGGCGCTCGGAGAGAGGGTCCTCCACCATCTGCTGGATGGCCCGGCGCAACGGTCGCGCCCCGAGCTGGGGGTCGTACCCCTTCTCGGCAAGCAGCGAGCGGGCGGCTGGGGTGAGCTGCAGGGCGAGGCCCTGGGTGGCGAGCTGCTTGGACGTCCGCTCGAGCATGAGGTCGACGATCTCGATGACCTCCTCCCGGGTGAGCTCGTGGAACACGATGACCTCGTCGATCCGGTTCAAGAACTCGGGACGGAAGTGGGCTTTCAGCGCTTCGTGGACCTTGGCCTTCATCCGCTCGTGGGTGACGGCTTCCGACCCCTTGGCGAAACCGACGGCCGTCTTGCGCAGATCGGCGGTTCCCAGGTTCGAGGTCATGATGAGCACGGTGTTCTTGAAGTCCACAGTGCGGCCTTGGGCATCGGTCAGGCGCCCGTCCTCGAGAATCTGGAGGAGCGTGTTGAACACGTCGGCATGGGCTTTCTCCACCTCGTCGAACAGGACGACGGAGAAGGGCTTGCGCCTGACCGCTTCGGTGAGCTGCCCGCCCTCCTCGTAGCCGACGTAGCCCGGCGGCGAGCCGACCAACCGGCTCACCGCGTGCTTCTCCATGTACTCGCTCATGTCGAGCTGGATGAGAGCATCCTCGTCGTCGAAGAGGAACTCGGCCAGCGTCTTGGCCAGCTCCGTCTTCCCGACGCCCGTGGGGCCAAGGAAGATGAAGGACCCGCTTGGCCGCTTGGGGTCCTTGAGACCCGCCCGCGTCCTCCTGATCGCCCTGGAGAGGGCCTTCAGCGCCTCCTCCTGACCGATCACGCGCTTGTGCAGCTCGTCTTCCATCCGCAGGAGCTTGGCCGTCTCCTCTTCGGTGAGGCGGTACACCGGTATGCCGGTCCAGTTGGCGAGGACCTCGGCGATCACCTCCTCGTCCACGACGTCGAAGAGGTCCACGCCCTCGGCCCGCCACTCGGCCTCCTGGGCCTCCTTGCGTCCGATCCGGTCCGTCTCCTGCTCGGCCAACTTCTTCGCCTGCTCGAAGGCGCCGCTCTCGATCGCCGCCTCTTTGTCCGCCCGGATGCGAGCGATCTCGTCGTCCAGCTTCTTGTACCCAGGCGGCGTCGCCATCCGGCGGATGCGGAGCCGGCTTCCGGCCTCGTCGATGAGGTCGATCGCCTTGTCCGGCAGGAACCGGTCCGATAGGTAGCGGTCGGCGAGGTTGGCCGCCGCCACGAGCGCCTGGTCGGTGATGGTGACCGCGTGGTGCGACTCGTAACGGTCCCGGAGACCCTTCAAGATGTCGATGGTGAGCATCACGGTCGGCTGCTCCACCTTCACCGGCTGGAAGCGACGCTCCAATGCCGCGTCTTTCTCCAGGTGCTTGCGGTACTCGTCGATGGTGGTGGCGCCCACCGTCTGCAGCTCCCCACGAGCCAGCATCGGCTTGAGGATGGACGCGGCATCGATGGCCCCTTCTGCCGCGCCGGCTCCGACAAGGGTGTGCAGCTCGTCGATGAACAGGATGATGTCGCCGCGGGTGCGGATCTCCTTCAGCACCTTCTTCAGCCGCTCTTCAAAATCCCCGCGGTAGCGGCTGCCCGCCACCAGGGCGCCGAGATCCAAGGTGTAGAGCTGCTTGCCGCCCAGAGTCTCGGGCACGTCGTTGGAGACGATCTTCTGGGCCAAGCCCTCGACGATCGCCGTTTTGCCGACGCCGGGCTCTCCGATCAGGACGGGATTGTTCTTGGTGCGGCGGGAGAGGACCTGCATCACCCGCTCGATCTCCTTCTCCCGGCCGATGACCGGGTCGAGCTTGCCGTCGCGCGCGAGCTGGGTGAGATTGCGCCCGAATTGGTCGAGCACCGGCGAGCCGGAAGGAGCGTCCGACGACGACCCCTGGCCGGCACCGACCGCCTCCTTGCCCTGGTAGCCGGACATGAGCTGGATCACCTGCTGGCGCACCCTCCCCAGGTCGGCCCCGAGGCTGACCAGCACCTGGGCCGCCACACCCTCGCCCTCACGCACCAGGCCGAGGAGCATGTGCTCGGTGCCGATGTAGCTGTGCCCGAGCTGCAGCGCCTCGCGCAAGGAGAGCTCGAGGACCTTCTTGGCCCGCGGGGTGAACGGCGGTGAGCCGCTCGGCGCCGTCCCGGCCATGCCGATCGTCTCCTCCACCTTCTCGCGCACTGCCTCGAGCGAGATGCCCATCGACTCGAGCGCCTTGGCTGCGACCCCCTCGCCCTCGTGGATGAGGCCGAGGAGGATGTGCTCGGTGCCGATGAAACTGTGGTTCAAAAGGCGCGCTTCTTCCTGCGCCAGCACCAGCACTCGTCGCGCCCGGTCGGTGAAGCGTTCGAACACGTGACCGCCTCCGTCGTTGGTCGTCCTTGGAAAACCAGTGTACCCGGAGCGCCCTCCGGCGACGTCGCGTGCGGGGCAGGCTGGACCCGAGCCGGTCCGGGCTATGCGCCTCGGCGCGAGGTCGCCTATCGTTTGCCGGAGTGAACCCCACCGAAGCGCTCGGCCTCCCCCACCTGGCATCGGACCTCCAGGCGCTCGAACCCCTGCTCACGGCGTCGGTGACGACCGGCGACCCGTTCCTCGACGACGTCACCACCCACCTCATCGCGGCCGGGGGCAAGCGCATCCGCCCTGCGCTGAGCATCGCCGCGGCAACCGGAGGGCGGGCGTCGGCGACCGAGGACCAGCTCCTCGGCGGCGTATCGGTCGAGCTGGTCCACCTGGCCTCCTTGTACCACGACGACGTGATCGACGAGGCGCCCATCCGCAGGAACGTGGAGAGCGTGAACAGCCGGTTCGGGAACCTCGTGGCCATCGTGGCCGGCGACTACCTCCTCGCCCGCTCAGCGGCGATCGCCGCCGGCCTCGGCACCGAGATCGCAGGCCTCTTGGCGGACACGCTCGGCCGGCTGTGCCAGGGCCAGGTCGCCGAAGTCCGCTCGTCGTTCCAGATAGGCCGCACCCGCGACGAGTACTTCGCCGCGATCGCCGGCAAGACCGCCGCCCTCATGGCCACGTCGTGCCGGATCGGCGCGCTCACCGGGTCGGCGCCCGGCGACGAGGTGGCAGCGCTGACCACCTACGGGCACAGCCTCGGCATGGTCTTCCAGCTCCGCGACGACGTCCTCGACGTCGTCGCGACCGACGGCGAGCTCGGCAAGCCGGCGGGTCAGGACCTCGCCGAGGGGATCTACACGCTGCCGGTCATCGTGGCGCTCGAGGATCCCGACGCCGGTCCCGAGCTGCGCCCTCTCCTGGGCCAGCCGCTCGCCCAGCCCGAGCGGGAGAAGGCCCGCCAGATCGTGGCGGCCTCGTGCGGGGTGGCCGAGACCGTGGCCCAGGCACGCCGCTACGCCGACGACGCCGTGCAGGCTGCGGCCGGTGTGCGCGCAAGCGGGGTGGCCGCCGGCCTGGCCAGGCTCGCCGAGTCGCTCCTCGACGGCCTGGTCGGCTGACGTCCGGTCGGTCGCCCGGCGGCCACCCCGGCGCCCGGTGGTCAACCTTGGCTCTTGCTCCCGGCTGCGGAAGCGGGGAGGTGGCAGAACGCCTGCACATCTTTCGCCAAATTGGCGGCTTTGGCCTGGAGGGCGCCCAGCCGCTTGATCCGGTCCTGGATGCGGGTGGCCTCACGTGTGCGGTGATCGGCCTTCGCAACCGCTTCACGGTGCTCGGCTTTCGGCAGCCAGGCGTCGTAGCGGGTGTTCAGCGACTCCAACCTCTTGATCAGCGCCGGTGCCTTGGCGCAGATCTTCGGCGGCGTCGCCGGCTTGGCGACCGCCGGGCCGCCGGTGGTGGCCCCGGCGACCCCGGCGGCCCCCAGCGCGAGGGTGCTCCCCAGCGCGGCGGTGGCGACCAGCTTTGCGATGTGCTTCTTCATCTTGGGCTCCCTTCTTCGTGCTCCCTGCCCGGTCGTGCCATCCGGCACTCTGACGTCGCTCGACGCGATCATCGGTGCCCCTGTTCTCTCACGCGGCGGTGAAGCCGGTGTGAGGCCGATGTGAGGAGTTTGTGAGGGCCACGAACGTCCGGGCACACCGCGGGTCGCCCGGGCAGGTGTGCCTCAGCGCTCGGGGCGGAGGGTCGGGAAGGCGATCACATCGCGGATGTTGGCTGCGTCGGCGAGGAGCATGACCAGCCGGTCGACCCCTATCCCGAGCCCGGCCGTCGGGGGGAGACCGTGCTCCATCGCCTGCAGGTAGTCCTCGTCGACCGGCATCGCCTCGTCGTCGCCCGCGGCGCGCTCGGCTGCCTGGGCCTCGAACCTCGCCCTCTGGTCGTCGGGATCGACAAGCTCGCTGAACGCGTTCGCCAGCTCTCGTCCAGCCACCACTACCTCGAACCGCTCTGCGAGTGTCGGGTCGTCACGGTGGCGCCGGGCCAGCGGCGACACCTCGGCCGGGTAGTCGCAGACGAAGACCGGTCCCCACAGGGCGGGCTCGGTGGTCTTCTCGTACAGCTCCAGCACCAGCTTGCCCGGTCCCCAGGTCGGCTGGAAGGGGACGTCGAGGTCGGCGAGGACCCGGTGCAAGTCCGCCACCGGGACGTGCACGTCGACGTCGCGGCCAGTCGCTTCGGCGATCAGCTCGACGAGCGTGGCCCGCCGCCACGGGGGAGCCAGGTCGAGCGGGCGGCCTTGGCAGGTGAGCGACGTCGTACCGCACACATCCACGGCCAGACCGCTCACGAGCTCTTCGACGAGGAGCATGAGGTCGGTGTAGTCGGCGTAGGCCTGGTACAGCTCCATGGCGGTGAACTCGGGGTTGTGCCGGGGTGACAGCCCTTCGTTGCGGAAGAGCCGGCCGATCTCGAACACCCTCTCGAACCCGCCGACCACAAGCCGCTTCAAGTAGAGCTCGGGGGCGATCCGCAAGTAGAGGTCGGTGTCGAGGGCGTTGTGGTGGGTGACGAACGGCTTGGCGAGGGCGCCACCGGGAATGGGGTGGAGGATCGGCGTCTCGACCTCGACGAACCCCTTCTCCCAGAGCCGCTCGCGGAGCCTGCGGAGGAGCTCGCTGCGCAGCAGGAGGATCCTGCGACTGGCGTCGTTGGCCCACAGGTCGACCTCGCGCTGGCGGTAGCGGGTCTCGACGTCGCTGACGCCGCGCCATTTGTCGCCGAAGGACCGACGGGCCTCGGCGAGGAGGCGCCACTCGGCCACCTTCACCGACACCTCGCCTCGCCGGGTGCGGACGATCTCCCCCCGGGCGCCGATCCAGTCGCCCAGGCGGAGGCGAGTGAACGCCTCGAAGTCGGCGGTCGTCGCCTGCAGCGCCATGAGCTGGACAGCGCCCGAAGAGTCCCGCAGCTCGGCGAACGCGAGGCGCCCCTGGGGGCGCGACAGCATCACCCGCCCGGCCACCGAGACTTCCTCGCCCGACTCGGCGCCCGGGCCGATGCCGGCACCTCGGGCGACCACCTCGGCCGCGGTTGCGGTCCGCTCGAAGCGGTAGGGGACGGCGGCGCTCACTTGTGGCCGCCACCGGAATGGCCCGCCGCTCCCTCGCCCGCAGAGCCACCCGCGGATGCGACCGCAGAGCCACCCGCAGATGCGACCGCGGAGCCCGCCGGCCGCTCCTTGGTCTGGCGCTCGTACACGATGCGCAGGCCGTGGAGGGTGAGCCAGGGCTCGACGTGGTCGACGACCTCGGCGTGGGGAGCGATCAGCTCGCTCAGCCCCCCGGTGGCGACCACCGTAGCCGGGCCGAGCTCGGCCATGAATCGCCGGCACAGCCCGTCGAGCTGGGCGGCGAAGCCGTAGAGGGCGCCGGACTGGATCGACTCGGCCGTGGAGCGGCCGATCACCGCCTTCGGCGCGACCAGCTCGACGCGCCGGAGGGCGGCCGCATGCTGGAAGAGGGCTTCGAGGCTGATCGACACACCGGGCGTGATGGCACCGCCGAGGTACTCGCCGGCCTCGGAGATGGCATCGAACGTCGTGGCCGTCCCGAGGTCCACCACGATGCACGGCCCTCCGTAGAGGTCGTACGCGCCGATGGCGTTGGCAACCCGGTCGGCACCGACGTCCTTGGGACTGTCATAGAGGATCGACATGCCGCTCTTCACCCCCGGCCCCAGCACGACGCACGGGACCCCCCCGAACCACCGCGACGCCATCTGGCGGAGCTCCGCGGTCACGGCCGGGACCGAAGAGCTCACGGCCATGCCGTTGACCGTACTGGTGATGTCCAGGCCTTCGAGGTCCAGGAGCTGGGTGAGCAGCACGGCGTACTCGTCGGGGGTGCGGGTCGGCACGGTCGAGAGCCGCCAGTGATGGGTGAGCCCGCCACTCGGCTGGACGTCCGCAGCGATGCCGAAGCCGGCATCGCCTGGCGGCAGCGCGTCTCCTTCGGCCTCGGTCAGCGCGTACAGGCCGACAACCGTCTCGGTGTTGCCGACGTCGATCGCGAGCAGCACCGCTCACGCCTCCTTGACGAGACCGGGGGCGTGCCCCGGGACAAGGTCCAGTCCGATGTCGAGCACCGGCGCGGAGTGGGTGAGAGCACCGACCGAGAGCAGGTCGGCACCGGTCGCGGCGTAGCGAGCGATGGTGCCGAGGGAGAGACCACCGGACACCTCGACGAGCACGCCACGATCCCCGGCCTCGTGACGAGCCAACGCCACGCACGCCGAGACCTGCTCGGGGGACATGTTGTCCAAGAGCACCGCGGTCGCCCCGGCCCGGCACGCATCTTGGACCTGCTCGGGCCGGTCGCACTCCACCTCCACCATGCGCCCGGGCCACAGCTCCCGGGCACTGGCCACCGCGCCGGCGATCCCGAGGGCTCCCAAGTGGTTGTCCTTCACCAAGACGGCGTCGGAGAGGCTGGCCCGATGATTGTGGCCGCCTCCGGCCCGGACAGCGGCCTTCTCCAGGGCGCGCAGGCCCGGCGTGGTCTTGCGGGTGTCGAGCACTCGCACGGCGGGGTTGGCGGCACGCGCTGCGTCGACGAACAGCCGCGTGAGGGAGGCGACTCCCGAGAGGTGGCAGAGGAAATTCAGCGCCGTGCGCTCGGCCGTGAGGATGGAGCGCAGGGGCCCGTCCACTCGGGCCACTTCGTCTCCTGGCGACACCTCGGTGCCGTCGGGTCGGTGCCAGGTCACACGCAAATCCCGGTCGACCTGGGTGAAAGTTTCCTCGGCGCAACGCTGCCCGGCGATCACCCCCTCACTGCGGGACATGAGCACGAGCGCGCCAACCGCATCCGCCGGGACGAGCGCAGCCGTGAGGTCGCCGAGCCCTTGGACGTCTTCGGTGAGCGCCCTGGCAACGGCTTCGCGCACCGCCGGCCAGGGGGGGTGAGGATCGGTCGGGCTCACGGCCGGCGACCCGAGACCCGGGAGTGCGAACCATGCACGCCGTGCACCAGCCGACAACGCCAGGTGGGATCAGTCGCCGGGAAGTCCGATCGCGAGTGCGCGCCACGGCTCTCCTCGCGCCGGGTCGCTGACTCCAAGAGCGCGTCGGCCACGGTGGCGAGGTTGCGCAGCTCGCCTCGGCAGGCGGCAATGGCAGTGGCGGTGCGCCCGTCCTGCGCTGCGTCGAGAATCTCGGCCACCGCGCCCAATGCTGCCCGAGCCGTGTCGAGTGACTCGGCGCTCCGCACGACACCGGCACCGGCAGTCATCGCCCGCTGCAGGAAGCCTCGCGCCTTGTCGATGTCGATGCCATCGACCGCGTCCGCCTCCGCGGCTGCCGGCCCTGCCCGGTGGCCACCGACGACGCGACCGGTACCTCGAGAGGATCCGCGCCCGATCCATCGGAGGCCGATCGCAGCCGACGGGTCGAGAGCCCCGCCATGTGCCGGGAAAGTGCGACCGGTGACGATGGCCTCCGCCACCCTCGCGCCGAACACCATGCCTTCGAGGAGGGAGTTCGAGGCCAAGCGGTTGGCACCGTGGACCCCGGTACAGGCGGCTTCGCCCGCCGCCCACAAGCCGGGCAGGACGGTCGCCCCCCAAAGGTCGGTGAGCACCCCACCCGAGAGGTGATGGGCGGCGGGAGCGATCGGGAGCCAGTCCACGCTCGGGTCGAGGCCGATCTCCGACAACGACGCGGCGATGGTCGGGAACCTCTCTTCGAAGCGCTCGAGCCCGGTGGCGTCGAGCCAGAGATGCTCCACGCCATCCTCGGCCATGCGCGCAGCCATCGCCCGGCTGACCACGTCGCGCGGCGCCAGCTCCTCGACGAACCGGCGCCCTGAACCGTCTCGCAGCAGCGCACCGTGACCCCGGAGCGCCTCGGAGAGAAGGGGGCGGGGCATCGCCGGATGGTGGAGCGCGGTCGGATGGAACTGCACGAACTCCACGTCGGCCACAGGCACCCCGGCCCGGAGCGCCATGGCAACGCCGTCACCGGTGGACTCGGGCGGGTTGGTGGTCACCTCGAACAATTGGCCCACGCCACCGGTTGCCAGGACGACGTGGGCAGCCCTCACCACCACCGGACCAGTGCCAGGTGCTGCCCCGGAGCCGCGTGTCGCCCCGGAGCCGGGTGCTGCCCCGGAGCCGCCGTGATCGATGTGGGTGGATGGGGGCAACGCAAGCACGCCCACGCAGCGACCGCCTTCGACGACCAGGTCGAGCGCGAACCACCGCTCCAGCATGGTCGTGGCGGCACGCGTGGCTTCCACCAGGGCCCGTTCCACCTCGGCACCGGTCGCCGCGCCTCCTGCGTGGACGACCCTGGCCCGGGAGTGCCCGCCTTCGCGTGCGAGCGCCAGCGACCCGGAGACTTCGCGGTCGAACTTGGCACCCATGGCGATCAGCTCGTGCACGCGACCGGGTCCCTCGTCGACGAGCACGCGCACGGCGTCGGTGTCGCACAGACCAGCCCCGGCCGCGAGCGTGTCGGCCAGGTGGAGGTCGGTCGAGTCCTCGTCTCCGCCCAAGACGGCAGCAACCCCTCCCTGGGCCCATCGGGTCGCCGACTGCGACAGCTCCCCTTTGGTCAGGACGCCGACTCGGAGCCCGCCCGCCCGGTCGAATGCCGAAGCCAAGCGGACGGCAGCCGACAGACCGGCAACCCCGCTCCCCAGCACCAGGACGTCAAATGGGCCGGGCACGGACGGGGCGCCTGCACGCCCGTGAGCGCCCGCGTGTCCCGGAGAGATCCTCTCGGAGGTCACGCCGGCCCGGCAGCCGCCAGCTCGGCATCGAGGCGGGCTGATGCCTCGTCGATCACGCGGTTCGAGCGGTCCACATGGACCACGCGGGGAACGTACACATCCAGCTCCTCGCGTGTGTAGTCGGCGTAGGTGATGAGGATCACCCGGTCACCGGGAGCCACCAGTCGGGCCGCCGCCCCGTTCAGGCAGATCTCGCCCGGCCCGCCCTCGATGGCATACGTCTCGAACCTCGCCCCGTTGTCGATGTCCAAGACCGCGACCTGCTCGTAGGGGAGGATGTCGGCCAGGGCCATGAGCTCGGTATCGATGCTCACAGATCCCACGTAGTTGAGATTGGCCGACGTGACCGTCGCCCGATGGATCTTCGACTTCATCATCCTTCGACGCATGAGGGTCCTCCCACCTCGCTCACCTGCTGTCCGGCTCTGGGCCGAGTGCCTCGCATCGCTCTGCCGATCCTCCCTCAGCGGCCAGACGGAGCGCCCGCCAGCCACGCCGACTCACTGCTGACACTGCCATCGATAAGCGGTGCCAAGCCAGTGGTGGGCTCTGTTCCTCGGGCCACGGCGGCGTTGTCGATCAACCGCACCTCTCCAAAGCGCGCCGCCACCAGTAGCCGATAGGACCCGGACCCCGAGCGTGCTGGGTCTCGCCGGCGTGTCGGAAGCGCAATTCTCTCAGGGACTTCGAGCGTCACCGAGTCGACCAGCGCG
Organism: Acidimicrobiaceae bacterium; assembly: GCA_027342785.1. Taxonomy (GTDB): domain Bacteria; phylum Actinomycetota; class Acidimicrobiia; order Acidimicrobiales; family RAAP-2; genus JAJYWF01. The sequence goes on along the minus strand of DAHWPS010000121.1, from coordinate 35,377 downwards.
GCGTAGTCGAGCACGGCCAGCGGCTCAGTGTCGATGACCGCGGCCATGGCGGACCCCACCCGCGCGGGCCGCTCCTCTCCGGCGGCGATGAGCGCAGCACCGGCATCGAGTGCTCTCGGCAGCACGACCGCCGCGGCACGCTGTTCGTGGGTAAGCCGCACGTTGCGGCTGGACAGGGCGAGCCCGTCGCTGTCGCGCACCGTCGGGCACCCGACGACCTCGACAGGCAGCGACAGGTCGGTGACCATGCGGCGAACGATGGAGAGCTGCTGAAAGTCCTTCTCACCGAAGTAGGCACGGCACGGCCCGGCAATGGCGAAGAGTTTGGCAACCACGGTGGCGACCCCGTCGAAATGGCCAGGCCGCGACTTTCCCTCCCAGTCGTCTCCGAGCCGGCCGACTGACACGGTGGTGGCCGGGGGCTCCGGCCAGTCCGGGTACATCGTCTCGATCGAAGGCGCGAAGACCGATGCGACGCCGGCGGCCTCGCATTGCTCGAGGTCGGAAGCGAGGGTACGGGGGTAGGAATGGAGGTCCAGGGGATCACCGAACTGCAGAGGGTTCACGAAGATCGTCGCTGCCACGTGAGGACATTCGTCGCGTGCTCGGGCGAGGAGGGAGACATGCCCGTCATGCAGCGCCCCCATCGTCGGGACCAGTCCTACCGACGGTGAGGCACCTGCACCCGCTCGACGGTCGGCGCGACGGGCGCGTGCTGCTCTGACATGGTCGAGCGCCGCTCTGAACGCGGTGATGTCCTGGTACACCTCCATCGTGAGCTCCTATCCGACCCCTGCGGGCACCGCTCGTGCCCGCACCGAGCTTGCAGGTTCCCCGGTGTCACCACGACCGGCCAGCCGCACGGCCAGCGCGACCCCGGCGTCGTAGCCAGGTCGCTCGCCGGCAGGGATGGCCTCCCGGTGCCGGGCCAGCGTCGCCACGTCACCTCGCGCGGCGGGTCCGGTGAGCGCCCGGCGGGGTCCAACCCGGGCCACGTCGTCGAGCGCCGAGCGAGCGAGCCCCAAGAACACCTCGAGTGGGAGCCCTGCGCCCTCGGCGACGCGCTCGACTTGGCCCAACAGGGCCACCAGGTGGTTCGAAGCGATGCAGGCGGCGGCGTGATAGAGCGGGCGATCCCGGTCGTCCAGCACGACGGCGTGGCCACCCAGGCAGGCGACCACCTCGTACGAGAGCGGATCACCCGCCACGGCGAAGGTGATGCCCGACGCCAGGCGGTCCGAACCGACGACGGGGTCGGGCAGGGGCACCAGCGGGTGCAGGCCTCCCCGGCGTGGATGGGGAGCAAGCACGTCCAATCCGAGCGCACCGGAAAGATGCACGACCGCCGTCGTCGAAGTGCTCCGCACGGAGGCCGCCACGCCGGCGATGGCATCGTCGGGCGTGGAGATGACCAGGAGGTCGACCCCCTCGGCGGCACAAGAGATGTCGTCTGCCCGGCCGAGCAGCCCAGCCACGTCCCAGCCGGCGCGACCCAGGGCAAACGCCAATGATCGCCCAGCCCGGCCAGGGCCGATGAAGCGTACGGAACGCACCGAGTCCTCCTTCGGCGCTCCGGTCCCGTCCCCGGGTACCGGTCGCCTTCAGCGGTCAAGATCTGTCGTCGTCCAGCATACCCAGGCGAGCCACCGCACCTCCAGCGCGCTCGATGTGACCGGCTGTCACCAGGTCTGGGGCCAGCTCTGCCAGTGGAGCCAGGACGAAGCGCCGCTCCCACATCCGCGGGTGGGGAACGACGAGATCCGGGTCGTGGACCTCCAGCTCCCCGACCAAGAGGACGTCGGCATCCAGCGTCCGAGGTCCGAAGCGGACCGTACGTACGCGCCCAGCTCGTGCCTCGAGGTCTCGGCAGCGCTCGAGGAGCCGACGCGGATCATCGGTCGTGGCGAGCTCCACCACCGCGTTCAGGTAGAGATCCTGGTTCTCGGGACCGCCGACGGGTTCGGTCTCGTAGACGGCCGAGACAGCGACGACGTCACCCGAGGCCTCGAGGGTGTGCACTGCCTCGGAAAGATTGCGCCACCGGTCACCCAAGTTCGAGCCGAGCCCGATGTACGCCCGCCGCGACTGCGCGACCGGCGGGGGGTGCGCTGCGGCGTCGGTCAACTCGGCGTCGGTCAACTCGGCGCTCGGTCGGCCACCAGGTCCGCGCGGCGTCCATCCGCGTCTCGCCGGCGGCGGAAGCACCGCACACCCACCGAGGCAATATGGAAGGGCATCGGGGGACGGAGCTTGCGAACCACGACTTCGACCGCCTCCAGCCGGTGGTCCGACTCGAGCAGGGAACTAGCGATCGCTGTCGCCACGCTCTCGAGAAGCTGAAACGAAGACGACTCGACGATGCCGGCCGCCCGCTGCACGAGGACCGAGTAGTCGACGGTGTCCTCGACCATGTCGACCGCGCTCTCGGCGGTGCGGTCAACCCACGCGTCGATGTCCAGGCTGAACGGCTGGGCCCGCGTGCGCTCTTCGGGAAGCACGCCATGCACGCCGATCACTCGCAGATCGCGGATCTCGATCCGCGGGAGGCGTCGCCAACGGCGCCGGCGCCACCTGGCTGCGCCCTCGGGAGACGGTGTCCCGGCGACCACACCTGTCGGTGCCCCGGCGACCGCACCTGTCGGTGCCCCGCTCACGACCCCGTCTCCGCCCGCCGGCTCCGTGGCGCGGGGAGGGAGCCTGCCACGACGACCAGCTCTCGCCCGACCGAGCCCATCTGGTGTCCGACGAGGGTCTCGACCAGCGCGACCGCCTGGGGACCCGAAGGGAGGCGCCTCGACCAGACCAAGAACCCGGCGACGACGCCCATCACCCGGTCCCCGAGCTCCTCTTGGTGCACGAGGACCCGATGACCGGCGGCCAGCGATCCCTCGAGCTCGTCGTAGAAGCCGCGCAGGACGGGGCGGGGATCTGCGCCGGGAGGAAATGGAAAGTGCGCATGGGCGAGGTCGCGCTCCTCGTACGCCGAGAGGTTGTGTGGCGAGGGCAGCAGCGAGATCACCCGGTCGAACCCCTGCACGCGCAGCCAGATGATCTCCTCCTGGCGCCGGATACGGCGATGGCTCGGTGCGTACCCCCCCGGCCGCTCGCTCACCCCGAGGCGGTCCTTGATGATCCACTTGAAGTTCCGGGGTGGGATGCCCGTCGCCCACCGTCCGGTCACGGCGTCACCGAGCCAGCCACCAAAGCAGCGGTCGCGCAGGTCGGCGCGACATCGTGCACCCGCACCATTTTGGCGCCGCTGCACATGGCCCACGCGGCCGTTGCGAGGGACGCCTCCAGCCGATCTTCCACGGGGAGCGGGGCACCCGACGCAGCGCCATACCGCCCCAGGAAGCTCTTACGGCTGGTGCCGACGAGCACGCCATACCCGGCCTCGGCAGCCGTGGCGACCAGGTCCCCCAAGCGGCGCAGGAGCGTCAAATTGTGATCGGGCGTCTTGCCGAAGCCGATCCCCGGGTCCACCCATACCTCGGAAACGCCTGCCGCGGACGCCGCTGCCGCCAGCTCCATGACGTGCCGCTGGACCTCGGCTGCCACGTCGTCGTAGCGAGGGTCGTGCTGCATGTCGCGTGGCGTGCCGCGCATATGCATCGCCACCCATCCGGTGCCGAGCTCGGCGGCGACCGGCCAGAGCGTGCCCGACACGTCGTTGATCAAGGTCGCGCCGGCGCCGGCGGCAGCCCTGGCCACAGCGGGCTTCGTCGTGTCGATCGACACCGGTCCCCGGGCTGCCAGGGCCTCGACCACCGGGACCACCCGCCGGAGCTCCTCGTCCTCGGGCACCGGCTCAGCCCCTGGCCGGGTGGACTCCCCGCCGACGTCGACGACGTCGGCTCCCTGGTCGAAGAGCTGGTGGCCGTGCTCGATCGCGGCGTCCGTGCGAACGAAGCGCCCGCCGTCGAAGAACGAGTCCGGGGTCACGTTCAAGATGCCCATCACCTTGGGGCGCTCCGGGCGCTCCACACGCTCCGGGCGCTCTCCAGAGGGGCCGATCATGGCGGCCAGCGTACGCGACCATCGGCAGACCTGCTTGCGGGGACTGTAGCCCCCGGTGCGCAGACCCCCGCCCCTGGTCTTCAGGCCGTCGGCCCCCTGCGGCCGTGGACGAACTGCATGGCTTCGGCACGCGTGGCGGCGTCCGAACGGAACAGTCCCCGGACCGAGGAGGTGACGGTGAGGGTCCCGGGCTTCTTCACACCCCTCATGGACATGCACAGGTGCTCGGCTTCCACCACCACGAGCACGCCTCGCGGCGCGAGCACGCGCTCCACCGACTCGGCGATCTGGGTGGTCATCCGCTCTTGGACCTGGAGGCGGCGGGCGTACCCGTCGACCAGGCGGGCCAGCTTCGAGAGCCCGGTGATGCGGCCGTCGTCGCCGGGGATGTAGGCCACGTGTGCCCGGCCGATGAACGGGATCAGGTGGTGCTCGCACAAGGATGCGAACGGGATGTCGCGCACCATCACCATTTCGTCGTGATCCGCGGCAAAGGTCACCGTCAGGTGCCGAGCCGGATCGTCGGTCATGCCCGCGAAGAGCTCCTCGTACATCGCCGCCACCCGCGACGGCGTCTCGGTCAGCCCGTCGCGTGCGGGATCCTCGCCGATGGCCTCGAGGATCTCGGAGACGGCTCGGCGCACCCGCTCGACGTCCACCGCCGGCGGCCGATCCGTCGTGGCGCCGGAGTGGTCGAGAGGGCGCGGGTCGCTCACGATCCGTCCCTCACGATCCGTCCCTCACGATCCATCGCCCAGGTACAGGTGAACCCCGGCGAGGTTGCGGTAGCGCTCCGACACGTCGAGCCCGTACCCGACGACGAAAGCCGACGGGATGGTGAACCCGACGTACCGGAGATCGAGATCGACCCGCTGCTCACCTTCTTTCACCAAGAGCGCGCACACGTCCACCGATGCCGGGCGGCGCGCGTGGAGGTACTTGCGCAGGTAGTTCAAGGTGAGCCCGCTGTCGATGATGTCTTCGACCACCAGCACTCGCCTGCCCGTCAGCTCCGCGTCGAGGTCCTTCACGATCCGCACCACTCCCGAGGTCCGGGTCGCGCTCCCGTACGACGAGACGGCCATGAAGTCCACGTCGACCGGCAGCTCGATGGCCCGTGAGAGGTCGCTCATGAACGTCATGGCTCCCTTGAGCACCCCGACCAACAGCGGCGGCTCCCCGGCGAAGTCGGCCGTGATCGCGGCACCGAGCTCGGCCACCCGATCGGCGATCTGCGATGCGCTGACGACCACCGGCCCGACCACAGGCGACGCCCACGCGGGGGCCTCTTCAGCGACCCCCTGTTCGGGTACCAGGTGCTCGGAGACCACCTGGGCCATCTCCTCGGTTGGCACGGCGCCGACCTTACCGGAACCGGGAGCGCCCACCCCCAACCGCCCGGCTCGACGGCGGACGCGGCGACCACCGGTCACCTCGGTCGCCACCACGCGGCCACTCGCCACATCGAGCACCCGCTCCACGTCGGCCAACGTCGGCGGGTAGTGCTCCCCGGGGCCCGCGCTCCCCCCGATCTCCGCCGTCATCGCCTCCTCGCGCAACCACCGGCGCACCGCGCGCCGGGCAAGCGGACGTGCCGCAGCGGCAAGGGCGCGGGCATCGGTCGGGTCCGCGATCGCGTCGGCCGCCAGGCGATCGAGGTAGACCGCCTCCTCTCCCACCACATCGGAGAGGCGTGCCAGCAGGGGTACGGGGTCACGCCCCGCGATCTCGGCGCAGAGCGGGAGCAGCTCGTGGCGGACGCGGTTGCGCAAATAGCGCGGATCGTCGTTGGACGGGTCCTCGATCCAGGAGAGACCGGCCTCGGTGCACACTCGCCGGGTGTCGGCCCGGCGCAGGCCGAGCAGCGGATGGGTCGGGCCCCGGCGCATGGCCGCCAGCCCGTCGAGCCCGGTGCCCCGCAGCAGGTTCGCCAGGACCGTCTCGGCCTGATCCTCCATCGTGTGACCGGTCGCCGTTCCAGGCGGCAGGACGCTGAAGCGCGCTGCGCGCGCCCGGGCCTCCACGTTCGGCCCGTCGGCCACCGTCACCCGTTCGCTGTGAAAGGTCGCGCCCAGCCGGGCCATCGCTTGGGCCACCACGTCGGCTTCGCCGGCCGAACCGGGACGTAGCCCGTGGTCGACGTGGACCGCATCGACCGAGCAGCCCGCCGCCGTCGCCAGGACCACCAGGGCCAGCGAATCGGCACCGCCCGACACCGCGCACGTGAGCCTGGTGCCTGCCGGCGGGAAGTCGCAGTGCCCGAGCATCGAGACCACCACCGGCGGCAGTGCGGGCGCGGAGGTCACCCCAGCGACGGGAGGGCGTCCACCCGCGCGATCCACTCGGCGGGCGCGCGGATCTCGGCCAGGGTCGGCAGCCACTCGGGCCCGCGCCAGACGCGGTTGAACATGTCGGCACCGCCGGCCCGCTCCACCGTCTGGACGAAACGCTCACCCTCGGCGTACTGGCGCAGCTTGGCCTCGAGACCCAAGAGCTGCTGGAGGAGGCGGGCCGGCCCCCGGACCTGCTGGCGGCGCTCCCGCAGCACCCTGCTGAACCGGGCTGCACCGGGGACCATGGAGGCACCGGCCCGATCCATCGTGACGTCACCGTGCCCTTCCAACAGGCTCATCAGCGCTTGGACCCGTTCGAACGCGTCCATCTGGTCGGGAGTGGCGACCAGCCCAAGCATCCCCACCCCCTCCATGGGGTTCCTCCCGGCCCGCAGCTCCTCTGCCACCCGTCGCAGGACCTCGGTCATGCGATGCGGATCGCTCACCATGGGCTCCAGGCCCCGGTCGACGAGGGAGAGGAAGTAGTCGCGGAGCCACGGCACGGCGGTGAACTGGCAGCGGTGCGTGACCTCGTGCAGGGCCAGCCAAAGTCGGAAGGGTCGCGGGGCGAAACCGAAGCGCGACTCCATCGCCACCACGTTCGGCCCGACGAAGTACACGAGATCCTGGTCGTCGGTCGGTTCGTCGGTGACGAGGAGGTCGTACTGGCCGAGGACCCTGGTCGACAGCCAGGCCAGGACCAGCCCGATCTGGGTCCCGTTCGCCGTGCGGCCGGCCCCGGCGATCGTGCGGGTCAGCGAGGGCGGGAGGCCGGCGAGGACCCGGCTGCCGTGCTCCTGGCGACGATCGTCGAGAGCCCGCAGCGTCGGCCCGAGAAGCCGCTGCATCGACGCCACGTTGGCCTGGACCCAACCAGCCCGATCAGTCACCCGGGCCCGGGCAGGGGTCGGGGCGTAGAGCCCGGTGCTCCGGGCGACGAGCTCTTCGGCCTGGGCCGTCATCTCGTCGAAGTCTCGCTGGACCGCCGCCGGGCGGTACCCCGCAGGCAGCCGGCTCCTCGAGGCGGCCCAGTCGGCCACGCGCTGAGCGGCAGCCCAGTCCACCGCGCCGCCGTGCTCGGGCGCAGTGGGGCGGGGCCGCGCGCTCACGGTGCAGCCGGGTCGCGATCCCCTGCTGCCCCCGCCTGGCGGGCGGCCTCCAGGTGGAGGGCGTCGGCGATCCGGGCCTTCAGCGACTCGGGCACCCTGTCGCGGCAGCAGTTGGCGATCACCATCCTCAGCTCCTGCTCGAATTCGGCAGCCTCCCCGCACGAGCCGCACAGGTCCAGGTGGAGAGCGATCGCCTTGCGGCGCTCCTCGGTGAGCTCGCCGTCGAGATAGTCGTAGAGCTGGTGCACGGCGTCGGCGCAGTCGACGACCGGCGGAACTTGCGACGCCCCCCCGCCCTCATCCACCCCTCGAGCCCCCTTGCTCACCGCGATCCTCCTGTCACTCGGCGGGACCCGGGCTCGTGACCACGAGCCCGCGCGCCTCACCGAATTCGTGCAACGCCTTCTGCAGTGCCCTTCTTCCCCGGTGGATCCTGCTCATCACGGTGCCGATCGGCACGTCGGTGATCTCTGCGATCTCCTTGTACGAGAACCCCTCGACGTCCGCCAGGAGGACGGCGATGCGGAATGCATCGGGGAGCGACTCGAGGGCCGCCTTGACGTCGTCGTCGGTGAAGCGCTCGAGGACGAGGTCCTCTGCGCTGCGGCCCGGGTCACCGCCAGGGACAGAGGCCAGCCGGCGGTAGAGGTAGAGGTCCTCGACGTCGTCGACGTCGGCGATCTCCGGGCGCCGTTTGCTCGCACGGTACGCGTTGATGTACGTGTTGGTCAGGATCCGGTAGAGCCAGGCCTTCAAATTGGTCCCCTCGGAAAATCCGCCGAACCCGCGGTAGGCCTTCAAGTAGGTCTCTTGGACCAGGTCCTCGGCGTCCGCCGGGTTCCGGGTCATGCGCAGCGCTGCACTGTAGAGCGCCGGCATGTACTCCATCGCCTGCTCGGTGAACCGGGCCTGGTCAGCCATGACCAGACCCTAGCGCCCGGTGTCATCGCGCTAGCGTTGGGCCGCTTCCACCATCGTCACCGCACGGCACCGCCCGCCGGAGCCGCACCGGACCGCAGGAGAACCGATGACCCGTCCACCCGCCGAGCTGGGCATCGACTTGATGAGCGGCGCGTACTTCGGAGGGGATCCGTACCCGGCCTTCGCCTGGATGCGTGAGCACGAGCCGGTGTTCTACGACGAGGCGAACGAGTTGTGGGCGCTGGCCGCCTACCGCGACGTCAAGGCCGCGTCGACCGACACCGCCACGTTCTCGAGCGCCGGAGGCATCCGGCCCAAGTTCCCACCGCTGCCGATGATGATCGACTTCGACGCTCCCGAGCACGTGCGGAGGCGAAGGCTGGTCAGCGCCGGGTTTACCCCGCGGCGCGTGCGCGAGCTCGAGCACCCGGTGAGGCGCATCTGCGACGAGCTCCTCGATTGCGTGTGCGCCCAGGGGTCCTGCGACTTCGTCGCCGACGTCGCGGCGCCCCTCCCGCTGGCCGTGATCGGCGACATGCTCGGAGTGGACCCCTGCGACCGCGACGACCTGCTCCGCTGGTCCGACGACATGCTCAGCTCCCAAGGGGTCCCGACCGACGAGGCGATCGCCAGGGCCGCCGAAGCCTTCGTCGAGTACTCGGCGTACATGGAGCCGGTGATCGAGGAGCGCTTGCGCTCCGGTTCCCGAGACGACCTGATCGGGGTCCTGGTCAATACCGAGGTGGACGGGGATCGTCTCGACCACGACTCGCTCGTCCACGAGACGCTGCTCATCCTGGTCGGCGGCGACGAGACCACCCGCCATGTGCTCAGCGGTGGGATGGAGGCCCTCCTCGCCCACCCCGATCAGCTCGAGCGGCTCCGCCAGGATCGCTCGCTGCTGCCCGGCGCCGTCGAGGAAATGCTGCGCTGGGTCTCGCCCATCAAGAACATGGCACGGACCGTCACCACCGACGTCCAGATGCGGGGTCGAGAGCTGCACCAGGGAGACGAGGTGCTGCTCCTCTACCCCTCCGCCAACCGCGACGCCGAGATCTTCTCCCAGCCCGACCGGTTCGACATCGCCCGCAACCCCAATCCCCACCTGGCGTTCGGCTTCGGCGCGCACGTCTGCCTCGGCAACCAGCTCGCCCGGCTCGAGCTCCGGGTCATGGTCGACCGCATCCTCACCCGCCTGCCCGACCTCGAGCTGGCCGCGGACGGGCCGCTCCGGTACCGCCACTCCAACTTCATCACCGGTCTCGAATCGATGCCGGTCCGGTTCACGCCGACGCCGCCGTGAGCGGGGGGCTCGAGGGGATGGCTGCCCTGGTGACCGGCGGGGGGAGCGGTATCGGCCTCGCGACCGCGGCTCGCCTGGCAGCCGACGGCGCCACCGTGACGGTGTGCGGCCGGACCGAGAGCAAGCTGGCCGACGCCGTGCGCGCCATCGACGCGGCTGCCGACGCAGCCGGGCGAGCGGGGACCGATGGAGGCACACCGCACGGAGGCCGGGCGCGCTACGTCGTGGCCGACGTGACGATCGAGGAGCAGATCAGCGCCGCCGTCGACGCGGCGAGCGCCGGTGGCGGCTTGGACATCCTCTTCGCCTGCGCCGGGGGCGCCCACCACATGGGACCCCTGGTCGACGCCGACGTCGGGGCGGTGCGCGCCACCATCGAGCTGAACATGGTGGGATCGTTCCTCTCGCTCAAGCACGGCGCCGCCGTGATGCGCGAGTGCGGCGGGGGCTCGATCGTGCTCATGTCGTCGGGAGCGGGACATTTCCCCCACCGCTGGCTCTGGGCCTACGGCATGGCCAAGGCCGGGATCGAGGCCCTGTGCACCTCGGCCGCCGAGGAGCTGGGCGAGCACGGGATCCGGGTGAACGCCGTCCAACCTGGGATCGTCGACGACGCGTTGATGGCCCCGATCACCGCCGGGGGGGCCCTGCTCGACGACTACCTGGCCCAGATGCCGCTCGGGCGGGTCGGGACCGTCGACGACGTGGCGTCGGCAGTGCGCTTCCTCTGCGGTCCGGAGTCGAGCTGGGTCACCGGTGCGTGCCTTGCCGTCGACGGGGGCCACCACCTCCGCCGCGGCGCCGACTACTCGCTGCTGTTCGGTCACTGAAGGTGACCTCGCCTGGCGAGATCGGCGAACCGGCGCTCTGCCGGCGTGCCGGTATCGAGGTCCTCACCTGGCCGGCGCTCGACGAGCTCGGCGTCGACGCCGTGGTCACCACCCGCCACGGCGGGGTCTCGACCGGCCCCTACGAGTCGCTCAACCTGGGCCTCGGGGTGGGCGACGACCCTGACGCGGTGGTCGAGAACCGCCGGCGGGCGGCCCGCGCGCTCGGCGCGTCGCTCGGCGACCTGGTCGTCGCCCAGCAGGTCCACGGCCGGCGGGCGACCGTGGTGGGACGCGGCGATTGCGGTCGGGGGGCCACCGTCGAGCGCGCACCGCTGCCTTCCACCGACGCCCTGATCACCGACGAGCGCGGCCCGGTGCTCGTCATCGTCGTCGCCGACTGCGTGCCGGTGCTCCTCGTGGACCCTGCGGTCCCGGTGGTGGCCGCCGTCCATGCCGGGTGGCGGGGTACCGCCGGACGGGTCGTCGACGCTGCGATCGACGCGATGGCCGGCCTCGGAGCACGGCCGGCCCGCATGGCCGCGGTCATCGGACCCGCGGTCTCCAAGGACGCCTACGAGGTGGGAGACGACGTCGCCACCTCGCTGCGGACCGGGACCGGGGCCGACGGTGCCGTGCGCCGGGTGGCGAGTGGCCGATGGCTGGCCGACCTCCCCGGGGCGAACCGCCAGCTCCTGGTCGCCGCCGGCCTCCGTCCGGCCTCGATCTCGGTGGTCGAACGCACGACCGGTGCCGGAGGAGCGTTCTACAGCCACCGAGCGCAGCAGCCGTGCGGACGGTTCGCCCTACTGGTCCGGCTCCGGCCCTGATCGCGGCCCCGTAGCATGGGGGGACCCCGTCGGGTCGCCGACCCCGCGAGGCGGGGCACGAAAGGATGCGATGACTCCCACGCCGGCCTCGGCCGACCGCTTCGTCTACGACCGCTTCGAGGTCGACCCCGGGCCTGGCACGCTCGTGTGCCACTACCGCCTCGGGCGCCGGCGGTTCAAGGAGCAGTTCACGTTCGGACCGGGCGGCGACTGGTCGCCCGCGGCGTTGGCGGCGGCCCGCATCGTGTTCCTCCTGGCCGGCGTCTCGTACTACAAGACGTCGGCGCCTGCGCTGATCGACCTCGGGGAGCTGGCGACGACCGCCGACGAACGTCGCTTCCTGCGCCGCTTCTACGTGGAGGGTCTGGCCGAGTTCTCCTACCGCAACGACGTCGACCTGACGGGGCTCGAGGTGCGCGGTCCGGACCTCGGCTCGCCGGAGCCGGCGGGCTACCGTGGCGAGCCCGGGCGCCCGCTCGTGCCCTTCGGCGGCGGTATCGACTCGATCGTGACGAGCGAGATCGTGAGCGGCGAGCACCCCGGCGCCACCCTGTTCGTGGTCAACCGGACCGGTGACCGCTTCGACGCGATCGAGCGGCCGGCAGCGCTGACCGGCCTGCCGGTGGCGAGAGCCGAGCGCGAGGTGGACCCGAAGGTGCTGCGTTCGGCCGAGCTCGGCTTCATGAACGGCCACATACCGGTGACCGGGATCATCTCGTCGGCTGCCGTGCTGGCAGCGGTCTTGGGCCGCCACGACGCCGTGGTGATGTCGAACGAGTGGTCTGCATCGATCGGGAACCTCGTCGTCGACGGCCGCCCGGTGAACCACCAGTGGTCCAAGAGCCTCGACTTCGAGCGGGGATTCCGCTCGCTCGTCGCCTCTTCGCTCGGCGCGGGCCTCGAGTACTTCTCCCTCCTGCGCCCCCGCTCCGAGCTGTGGGTGGCCCGGCGGTTCGCCAAGCTGGAGCGCTACCACCAGGTGTTCCGGAGCTGCAACCGGGCGTTCCACCTCGACCCGGCGACGCGCCTGGACCACTGGTGCGGGACGTGCGACAAGTGCTGCTTCGTCGACCTGGTCCTCGCTCCTTTCCTCACGCCCGCGCAGCTCGAGGAGGTCTTCGAGGGGAACGAGCCGCTCGCCAACCCCGAGCTCGAGGGGCGCTTCCGCGCGCTCCTCGGGAACTGGCCGGAGACCAAACCGTTCGAGTGCGTCGGCGACGTCGACGAGTGCCGGGCCGCCCTCGCCATGGCGGCTGCCCGACCCGACCGGACCGGCACCGCGATGCTCCAGGACCTTGCCGCCGAGTCCGGGCCCTTCGAGCTCGACCCGGCCACCCTCTTCGAGCCGATGGGCGAGCACTGCATCCCCGATGGACACACCGCCGAAGATCTCCTGGTCTGACCTGGCCGGACATGCGGTCGGGCTGTGGGGCCTCGGCGTCGAAGGCGAGGCGAACCTGCGGCGCGCCCGCGCCCTCGGGATCGAGCCGGTCCTCGTCGACGATCACCCGCCCTCCCCCCACGTCCTGGCGACTCGGGCGGGCGGGCTCGAGGCGCTCGAACGCTGTGACGTGGTGGTCAAGACCCCGGGGATCAGCCGGCACCGGGCCGACGTCGTCCACCTGGTCCGCAGTGGGGTGGCCGTCACCGGGGGCCTGGGCCTGTGGATGCAAGAGGCGGACCGCAGCCGTGTCCTGGTCGTCACCGGCACCAAGGGCAAGAGCACGACCGCTGCCGTCGCCGGACACCTCATCGAACGCCTGGGCCATCGGTGCATCGTGGCCGGGAACATCGGCACGCTCCCCTACGACCCCCAAGTCGACGGCTCGGGCTGCGAGTACTGGGTCGTCGAGACTTCCAGTTTCCAGGCGACCGACTTGGCATCGGCACCGCCCGTGGTCGCCGTGACGTCGCTCCATCCCGACCACCTCGACTGGCACGGCGACGTCGAGACCTACTACCGGGACAAGCTCTCGGTCTGCACCCGGCCCGGGGCCCGGGTCACCGTGGCCAATGGCGACAGCGAGGTACTGCGCGCGCATCGGCCGCTGCTCGGTTCCGAGGTCCGCTGGGTGACCTCGGGTGGGTCCGCGCCGGGTGCGGCAGAGCACGGCGCCGACGGCTCCTGGGCAGTTCACCTCGGGTTGCCGGGTCGCCACAACCTCGTGAACGCGCTGGTTGCCCGTACCTGCCTGGTCGAGATGGGGGTGCCCGGCGCAGTCGACGAGGACGCGCTACGCCGGGCGGCCGGCGGGTTCCACTGCCTGGCGAGCCGCTTGGCCCCGCTGGGATCTGTGGCGGGTGTCCGCTTCGTCGACGACAGCCTGGCCACGAACGTCTTGGCCACGCTGGCCGCCCTCGACGCCCACCGCAACGAGCCGAAGGTGGCGCTGATCGTCGGGGGCTTCGACCGTGGGATCGACTACGGGCCGCTCGCTGAGGGCATGTCGAGGTGGCTTGCCGCGCGAGAGCCGGCACCGCATGGCGATGCCGTACCGGCGCTGCTGGTCCTGGCCCTCCCCGGCGCTGGGCTCCGCGTCCACCAAGCAGTCGACCTCGGGCCGCGGCCGGCACCCGAGGTCCTCGACGTCCCCGACCTCCAATCGGCCACCACGAGAGGGTTCGAGTGGGCGAAGCCCGACGGCGTCGTCCTGCTGTCGCCGGCCGCGCCGAGCTTCGGGCAGTTCCGCGACTACAAGGAGCGCTCGGCTGCGTTCGCCGCTGCCATGCGCACGTGCGGTCCGATCGAAGAGCCTCCGGGCGGGTCGTGATCGAGTCAGTGGGCGGGTCGTGATCGAGCCGGCGGGCGGGTCGTGAGCGAGTCGGCGGGCGGGTGAGTATCAAAGCTCGGGCAGGAGAACGTGGGGGTTCAATATCCCTGCCGGATCGAGGGCCCTTTTGATCGAGGCGAACGCAGCCATCTCTTCTGCCGAGCGGTTGAGGTGCAGCCACCGCCGCTTGGCAGTGCCGATCCCGTGCTCGGCGCTGATGCTCCCCCCAAGATCGGCGACGACGCGGAGCACCGCGTCGTCCGGCCGGTCGTCGTCGGGCGCGACGCCGGTGATGTTCACATGGACGTTCCCGTCGCCGACGTGCCCCCACAGCCAGGTCTCCGCCTCGGGAGCGACGTCGCTGACGATTCGCGGCACCTCGTCGACGAACGCCGCGAGTGCAGCCTGCGGAAGCGCGACGTCGAGCTTGTGAGGAGCACCGAGGCTGTTCACTGCCGATGGCAGCTCCTCGCGGTACGCCCACAGATCGCCGCGACGGCTCGACCCTTCGGCCACGGCGACGTCGACCACCCCGCCGGCTGCGCCCAGTGCGCCAGCCAGGTCGTCACCCGGGTCGACGCGAGCGGCAGCTTCGACGAGGAGGTAGGCCGGGTTGGTCACGTCGAACGGCAATGGCCGCCCCCTCAGCGCGCACACCAGCTCGAGGCTCCGGCCCACGATCAGCTCCACCGCGTCGAGCGAAGAAAGCGTGCGACGAAGACCGTTGGCTGCGTCCACCGCCGATCGCACGCTGTCGAATGCGGCAAGCGCCGTGACGCGGCGGTCCGCCGCCGGGACCAGCCGAAGGCGGACGGCCGTCACGACCCCAAGCGTTCCCTCGCTGCCGCAAAGGAGTGCGGGGAGTGCGTAGCCCGTGTTGTCCTTCAGCAACCCTCCCAGGTGCGACACGATCGCCCCGGTTCCGAGAACGGCCTCGATCCCGACCACTTGGGCGCGGGTGTCGCCGTAGCGCAAGACCCGGAGACCTCCGGCGTTGGTCGCCACTGACCCACCCACGGTCGCGCTGCCCCGGCTGGCCAGATCGACTCCGTACGCCCAGCCGACCTCAGAGGCCGCCATATGAACAGTCTCGATGGTGACACCGGCGGCTGCGGTGAGCTGGCCACCCGCCGCGTCGACGCCGTCGATCGCCACCAAGCGCGACGTGCTGAGCACGACCTCCCCGTGCAGCGGCACGCTGCCGCCCACCAGTCCGGTGTTGCCGCCCTGGGGGACGATGGCGACGCCGAGCTCGGCGCAGCAGGCGACGGCGGCGGCCACCTCGGTGACATCCCCGGGGCGGACGACGGCCGGCGTCCGTCCGGCGTATCGACCGGTCCAGTCGACGCATGAAGTGGCGGTGAGCTCGGGGTCGGTGAGCACGTGGCGCCGGCCCACCACGTCGACCAGACGGCGCACGGCGGCGGGATCGATGGCCGCCGCCGGAGGGGTCCTGGCCGAAGCCGTCCTCCGCCGGCTCATCGCGTGAGCGTATCGCCCGCAAGAGCCTGAGCCGAGGCTCCCGGTGGCCGGGGGCGGAGGGACGGGAGCCACGCTCTATGCGATAAGTTTGCAATAGCGATCTGATAGCAAACGGGCGAGGTCAAAGGGGAATGGTGCTGCGAGAAGATCCCGCCGCCGGTGGCCGATGACGCAGATCGAGGGTCCCCCCCGGGCTCCCGGCCAGGGCTCTTCTCGAGCTGAGGGAGTCGCGCCCGTCACCGGCAGCACGGTCGCCGGCGCGGAGCCCGCCCGTCTGGCCCAATCCTTCCGGCTCCGGGACCTCGTGCCGCTGTCGGTGTCGAGCGTGGGACCGATGTTCTCGGTCGCGGCGACCGGCGGGGTGATGGCCGCGGAAGCGGGGTGGTGGACCTTGCCGGCCATTGCCATCCTCGCGGTCCCGTTCGTGATCTCGAGTTTCGTGTTCCGGCTCCTCAATCGCCACTTCCCCCAAGCCGGCGCCTCCTACCACTGGTCAGCGCGGGTCATCGGCAGGAGCGCCTCGCGCTACCAGGCGTGGGTCCTGCTCCTCGCGTACTTCTTCTCAATTCCCCCCATCGCCATCCCGGCCGGCTCCTACACCTTGGCGCTCTTCTTCCCGCATCTGCGGAGCTCTCCTGCGGCAGTGCTGATCGTGGCCCTGTTCTGGATCGGGTTCGCCGCCGTCCCCCTCCTTTTGGGCGGGCGCCCCACTGCCCGGATCACCCAGGTCTTCTTCGCCGTCGAGATCGTGTCGGTGGCGGCGTTCGGCTTGATCGGCATCGTGCGATGGCACGCCCTGGCCCAGCCGATCCACTTCGGCCCGCCGCCGATCGGCGAGATCCTGATCGTGGCCGTCGTGGCGGCCACGATCCTCGACGGCTGGGAGATCGACAGCTATGCCGCCGAGGAGTCGGTCCGCCCGAGGACCCACCCCGGCGTGGGCGGGATCGTCGGTGCGGTCGGTGCCCTCGTGTTCTACGCAGTTCTGTACCCCTTGATGCTGGGAGAGACGCCGCTGCACTCGCTGTCGGGGTCGGTCGACCCGCTCGCGGTCTGGGCAGGGCGTTTGGTCCCCGGTGCACCGTGGCTCATGGTGGTGCCCATCCTCATGTCGACGGCCGGAGGCCTGTGGCTCACCAGCTTCATCCTGACTCGGGCGATGTACGCCATGGGCCGAGAGCGCCTCCTGCCGGGGGGCTTCGCTCGCCTGAACCGCCGCCGGGTCCCGCACGTCGCCATCGTCACGAGCCTCGGCGCCGCGGCGGTCGTCGTCGGCCTCGAGCTGTTCGTCTCCTCGCTCGGGTCGTTCTTTGCCCTGCTGCTGTCCGCGGCAGGGTTCTTCCTGTTGGCAGAGTTCTTCCTCGACTCGATCACCGCAGCCGTGTTCCTCGGCGTCGGACACCGCCGGCTCCCCGACGTGCAGCTCCAACCGCACTCCCATCGCGTCCTGTTCGTCGGTTCGCTGGTGTCGAGCTCGATCATGGGATCGCTGCTCGTCGCGTTCTTCGTCGTGGGTCCGCGGGCAATCGGGGGTGGTATCGACGAAACCATCGCCGCGCTCTTGGGGCTTGGCATCGCGTTCGCCTGGTGGACCAGACGGCGGACCACGACGCCGTTCGTCTTCGCCGGGACGAACGCCGACCAGGGACCGGCTCAGGTACTCGAGAGCGGAACGGCTGCGAGCCCGGTACCCGACGGGCCGGGCGCGGGTCCGACGATCAGGACACGCCCTGCAAGTCGACCACGAAGACCAGAGTCTCGTTCGGCTTGATGGTCGATCCCGAGCCCCCGGCACCGTAGCCGAGCGCGGGGGGGATCACGATCTCGCGACGTCCGCCGACCTTCATGCCGACGATCCCCTCACGGAACCCCGGCACCACTGTGCTCAACGCGAAGGTGGAAGCCTGCCCAGAGGTCCAGGGGGCGGCTGTGAAGTCCTTCCCGCTTGTATAGGCGGCCCCGACGTACTTGACCACGACCGTGCTGGATGTGGTGGCCACTGCGCCGGTCCCGACCACAAGGTTCTTGACGACCAGGGTGGTCGGTGCGGGCGACTTGCCGGGGCTCACCACCGGCTCGGCCGAGAGGTTCGTCGCGTTGGCCACTGCCGGGACGCCTGACGACGTCGACGCGGGTGAGGTGGCAGCGGCTTTCGAGGCCGTGGTGCTCGACGACGCGCTGCTCCCGCAGGCAGAGGCGACCAGCGCGACGGCGCCGAGCATCAGGAGCGCGAGCGAGCCCCGCCGCCGCGTTCGCGCCGAGCGAACGGCAGGCATCGTTCGCGACGAAGGTTCGTGAGTCGGCAAGTGCGCAGTAGACATGGGGGGAGAGGATAGACGAGGGGCGTGTCGGGGCTTCGCTCGGCCGGGGGGGCCCGTTTCCCGAGTGCTGGCACTGGGGCTGGGCTGGGGCTGGCAACCGTTCGCATGGACGGGCTCGCAGGAGCGCCTGCTACGGTGCCGGTCCGGGATCGTCGTCATGGAGAACCTCACCGCAACAGCTTCCGCACGAGACCAGGACGCAAGTTCGGGTTCGCGCCGGGGATCGCAAGCAGGCACGACGCTGCAACCGGGATCGCCGGAGGGCTCGGGCGGGACGTCGCCAGCCCGGTTGAAGCTCGCCGCAGCATTGCGGGACCTCGGGCACTCGCTGGTCGCCCACCAGCCCCCAGACGAGCTGCTCGAGCGCATCACTGCGGCGATCGGCGAGCTCCTTCCCGAGATCGAGCGTGCCCCCGAACGTCCGCACGCCTTCCTCCAGTCTCCGCCGACCTTCTTCCAAGGGGAGGTCCCGCAAGGACCGCCCAAGGAGCCCGGAGATGTCTTTCCTGACTGCGTGGTGTCGGGACGGGCGAACCCGATGGGCATCGCTGCCCGGCTCTGGCGCGAGGGAGACGAAGCCGTCTGCCAGGTCACGCTGGGTCCGGCATTCGAGGGCGCCCCGGGGCGGGCACATGGCGGCGTCGTGGCAGCGCTTCTCGACGAGGCGATGGGTCTGGCGCTCTCCATCAGCGGCTCGCCCGGCTTCACCGGCCGGCTGGCCGTCACCTACCGGGCCCCCACGCCCCTCGGCGTCCCGCTCGAGGCACGGTCCCGCCTTACCGCACGGGATGGGAGAAAGCTCACGATCTCGGCCGAGCTTCGTGCCGACGGCGAGCTGCTCGCCCAGGCCGAAGGGCTCTTCATCTCGGTGGACACCGACCAGTTCCTCGCTGCCGGGCGAGGCTGAGACGCCCGAGAGGTTCCCAACGGCCGCGTCCCCAGGGCCGGGAGCTGCCGAGCGAACATCCGGCCTGCACGACGACCGGGCCGCGCGGAATGCTTCCCGAGCGACGGCGGTTGTACCAGTCCCCTCAGACCCGATCACGCAACCCGGGTGGTGAACCCTCACCGAGGCGAGGGCGGCGATCGGATCGAGGACACACGAAGGAGGCGTGCTATGCCCGCAGTGACCGTCGAGGACTTGTCGGCGCTCCCCAGCGTCACCGAGCTCGACCCGACCACGTACGTCGTTCGCCCGGTGCGTCGCATCACCACGGCCCCTCGGGGGCTCGAGGGAGAGGGGTTCCCGGTCCGCCGGGCCTTCGCCGGCGTACCGATGTCCGAGCTTGACCCGTTCGTGCACATGGACCAGATGGGAGAGGTCGAGTACGCACCCGGGGAGCCAAAGGGGACCCCCTGGCACCCGCACCGCGGGTTCGAGACGGTCACGTACATGATCGACGGGACGTTCCAGCACCAGGACTCGATCGGCGGTGGCGGCCTCATCACCGATGGCGGGACCCAGTGGATGACCGCCGGAGCCGGGATCCTCCACATCGAACGTCCACCCGAGACCCTCGTTGCCAGCGGTGGGCTCTTCCACGGGGTCCAGCTCTGGGTGAACCTGCCGGCTGCCGACAAATGGGTAAGCCCGCGCTACCAGGACATCAAACCCCAGGCGGTCGCGCTCTTGTCCTCACCCGACGGCGGTGCCCTCGTGCGAGTGATCGCCGGCTCGGTCGACGGGCACAGCGGTCCCGGCATCACCCATACGCCGATCTCGATGGCCCACGCGACGGTCGCCCCCGGTGCCCGGCTCGCCCTGCCATGGCCGGCCGAGCTCAACGCGTTGGTCTACGTCTTGGCCGGGAGCGGCACGGTGGGCCCTGACGGGCAGCCGGCGGGAGCCGGTCAGCTCGCCGTGCTTGGCCCTGGTGACGCCGTCGTCGTGGCTGCCGACCGCCGTCAGGACCTCCGCTCCCCGGCGATGGAGGTACTGCTGCTCGGAGGACGGCCCATCCGTGAGCCGGTTGCCGTCTACGGTCCGTTCGTGATGAACACCAAGGACGAGCTGGCGCAAGCTTTCGAAGACTTCCACGCGGGCAAGCTGGGCACGATCCCGGCCGACCACATCGGCGCCTGAGGGGGGTGGTCGGCGGTGGCGACCGGTGACCGACGTGAGCGACGAATAGGCACGCGGCGCGGCCGGCTGCCGGCCGGTGGCCGGAAGAGCGACCGCTGGACGGCCGACGACATCGTCGACCTCACCGGCAAGACCGCGCTCGTCACCGGGGCGAACAGCGGCATCGGCTTGCACACCGCGCTCGAGCTGGCCACCCACGGAGCGCACGTCATCCTTGGCTGCCGCAGCCGCCAGCGAGCCGAACGGGCTGTAGGCCAGATGATGGCCCTCGACGAGGACATCTCGGTCGAGGTCCTCGAGATCGATCTCTCGAGCCAGGCGTCGGTGCACGCCGCCGCCGAACGGGTGCTGGACGGGCATGCGCGCCTGGACGTGCTCGTGCACAACGCGGGGGTCATGGGCACGCCTTTCCGGTTGACCGAGGACGGCGTGGAGCTGCAGGTGGCGACGAACCACCTGGGGCCTTTCACCCTCACGGGGCTCCTGCTCGACCTGCTGGTCTCGACCGATCGTTCCCGGGTCGTCACGGTCAGCTCGGTCATGCACCGGCTGGGGAGCCTGGAGCGGCTGGAGCGACTGAGCAGGGAATTGCGAGAGACCAGCCCGTCCTCCTCGCGCCGGAGGGTCCCGAGCCCATGGCTCGTCTACGGCGACACGAAGCTCGCCAACCTGGCCTTCACCTACGAGCTCGAACGGCGCTTCCGGGCCGCGGAGACCACCACCATCGCCGTGGCCGCTCACCCGGGTTGGGCTCGCACCGAGCTGGTGGCCAACGGTCCCCTCTTCGCCGCCGGGGGACGCTCGCCGGCAGGGAGACTCGCCGGTCACCTCGGGCAGCCCGCCGCAACGGGGGCGCTCCCATCCCTGTACGCCGCGGCTGCCCCCGGAGTCGCCGGGGGCGACTACTACGGCCCTCGAGGGGCAGGGGGCTTGTTCGGCCCGCCGGCGCGCGCCCGATCCAGCCGGAGCTCTCACGACCCGGCAGCAGCAGCTCGGTTGTGGCAGATGTCCGAGGACCTCAGCGGGGTCCGGTTCGACTTCACGGTGCCGGCTGCTCCCGCAGGGAGAGCAGGCAGAGGGGAGGCAGCAGACGCTGTGCGCCCGGTGGCGTCACCCGGAGAAATGCCCGCCTGAGGTATCCCGCTCCAGGAGGAAGGTCCCGGTGGCCCGGCTGATGATCCGATCGTCGCCATCGCGCACCGACGCCTCCCCGTAGGCGACTTGGCGGGCCAGGCGCACGACGTCGCCCCGTAGCCGGTAGTGCTCGCCCAGCAGCGCCGGGCGCATCGTCTCGGTCTTGAGCTCGAGGGTTGCCCGGGTGCGGTCCTTGCCCCGGAGGGCCGCGTTGATCGCGAAGTTCATCGCGGCATCGAGGAGCAGTGCGTGGATGCCCGCCTGGACGACCCCGTGCGGATTGCACGCGAGCTCTCGCGGGGAGAACGTGCCCTCGACCCACCCGAGGTCCTCACCGTCGACCCCGTAACCGTCGAACGACCCCCCGACCGATCCGATCACTTTCATGCCGCCGTCGCCGAGCCAGCGGTCCATGTCCTTGGCCGGCCCTGCCGGGGGGCGGGGGGCCGGCCCTACCGGGGGGCGGGGGGCCGGCACTGCAGACGGACCCGATGACGGCGACGGCATCGCCCCACCCTACCGAAGCGACCTGCAAGCGCTCGCCAACCCGCTCCGGCCCGGCCCTCCCTTTCGAGCCCCGCTACACTGAGCCCATCCCCAGGCACCCAAGCCTGCCTGGTACGCGAGAGGAGTCCTGCCATGACCACTGCCGTGATCGTCGACGCGGTGCGCACGCCCGGAGGCAAGCGCAACGGGAAGCTTCGGAACTGGCATGCCGTCGACCTGCTCTCCGAGCCACTGAAGGCCCTCCAGCAGCGCAACGACCTGGACCCGGCGATCGTCGAGGACGTGATCACCGGGTGCGTGATGCAGGTGGCCGAGCAGTCGCTCAACGTGGGGCGCAACGCCGTCCTGGCCGCCGGATGGCCCGAGTCGGTCCCCGCCACCTCCATCGACCGCCAGTGCGGGTCGTCCCAGCAGGCCATCCACTTCGCCGCCCAGGGCGTGGCCGCAGGGGCCTACGACGTCGTGGTGGCGGCCGGCGTGGAGAGCATGACCCGGACCCCGATGGGGTCGTCGGTGGTGAGGGACCTCGGGTTCCCGTTCGGCCCGCGCATGATGACCCGCTACGCAGAACGCGGTGGCCTCGTCAACCAAGGGATCTCGGCGGAGATGATCTCCGAGCAGTGGGGCCTCTCACGCGAGGACCTCGACCGGTTCTCGGTCCAGAGCCACGAGCGTGCGGCCCGGGCCACCGCCGAGGGCCGGTTCGAGAACGAGATCGTCCCCGTGCCGGTGCGTGACGACTCTGGCAACGCGACGGACGAGATGGTGACCTCGGACGAGGGCATCCGGCCCGATACGACGCTCGAGGTCCTGGCCGGCCTCAAGCCTGCCTACAAACCCGAAGGGGGCAAGGTCACGGCCGGCAACTCCTCGCAGATCACCGACGGGGCGTCCGCCGTCCTCATCATGAGCGAGGAGAAGGCTCTCTCCCTGGGGCTGACCCCGAGGGCGAGGTTCCACGCCTTCGCCGTCGCCGGCGTCGACCCGGTCACCATGCTCACCGGCCCGATCCCCGCCACCACGGCGGTTCTCGAGCGGGCCAAGCTCACCCTCGACGACATCGACCTGGTCGAGATCAACGAGGCATTCGCATCGGTGGTCCTCGCCTGGGAGAAGGAGCACCACCCCGACATGGAGCGTGTCAACGTGAACGGCGGGGCCATCGCCCTCGGCCACCCGCTCGGTGCCTCGGGAGCCAAGCTCATGGCCACGCTGCTCAACGAGCTGGAGCGGACCGGGGGCCGCTACGGCCTGCTCACGATGTGCGAAGGCGGTGGGATGGCCAACGCCACCGTCATCGAGCGCCTGGGCTGACGACGCCTCGGAGGCCGGCCGCCCCCGGACCGCACAGGAGCTGGACGGCGATGAGCGGGATCGAGGGCGCGCTCCTGCGCTACCGCATCATGGCGTTCGTGGTGGGCACCGGGCTGTTCATCCTCGTGTTCATCGGGATACCCCTCCAGTACGGCGCGGGGATCCCGTCGGTCGACTCGGTCGTCGGGACCATCCACGGGTTCTTCTACATGGTCTACCTGGTCGCCGCCATGGACTTGGCCCGGCGAGCCCGGTTCACGCTGCTGCAGATGGCGGCCATGGTCGGCGCCGGGTTCCTCCCGTTCCTGGCATTCATCATCGAGCACCGGGTGAACCTCCGGGTGAAGGCCATGCTGGCCGAAGGCGCCTCGGACCTCACGGCACCGTAGGCCGTGGCAGGAGCGGGCCGGCTCGGCTGCGCCCAGGCGCAACACCCGGGCTCAGCTAGCGGGCTCAGCGACCGGGCTCAGAACCCGAACTTGGCCTGGCGGACCTGCTCGATGGCGCCGGGGTCCCCGGTCATCTCGACGTCGACCGCCGGCTGTCGCCCGAACAGCACGAGCAGGAGCTCGCCCGGGCGACCGGTGACCGTGGCCTCGGGGGTGCCTTGGCGCACCGTCACCGAGCCGAAGCCCGGCGCGTCCAGGCGCAGCCCGCACGGCACGTGCCGGCGGGCGGCGCGGGCCATAAGGCGCACCCGCGACCACAAGAGGCGCTCCATCGGCAGGTCGAGCCGCCGGGGCTCCCACCCGGGCTCGGCCCGCCGCACGTCTTCGTGGTGGACGAAGTACTCGGCCGTGTTCATCGGCTCGTCGACCATCCGGAGACTGAGCGGGAATGGGGGACCACGTCGCACCGTGCCCACCAGGTCCTCCCAGCTCCGAGAGTCGCGCACGTGGCGCTGCACACGGTCGGTGTAGCCGGCGAAGGGCGGGACCAGGATGCCCGGGGCGGCATCGGGGCGGCGTTCACGCACAACGAGGTGGGCTGCCAGGTCGGCGGCGGTCCACCCTGCGCACAGGGTCGGAGCGTCGGGTCCGACGCGCAAAAAGAGCTCGCACAGGCTCCGGCGCTCCTGCTGGGCGTAGCGGGGCATCGATCGACCTGCGCGCTATCGGTACCGGGTGGCCATGAGAAAGCCAACGAAGATGACCCCCAGGCCACCGACCAGGTACCACACGCTCACCGAGCCGGGGAGGACCGACAGGTAATTGAGCAGGATCATGATGACGCCCAGGATCATGAGGGCCAGCACCGTCACCCCGTACCAGCGGGGGCTGTGCCGCACGTCCTTGGGGATGGGGGGCGTGTAGCGCCCACCCTCCTCGGCCGGCGTGTACCGGCCGACCCGCGACTGGGCACCGCCGTACGAGCCCTTGGCGGTGGTCCGGCCCCCGACCGACCGCCCCTTGCGCTGGGCCCGTCCCGGCCCTTTGCGGGTATTGGCTGCCATGGGTCACGAGGATAGCCACCGGCGGTACGCTCGGCCCGATGGGACCCCGGGTACTGCTGGTCGACAACTACGACTCGTTTGTCTACAACCTCGTCCAAGCGTTGGGTGAGCTGGGCGCCGAACCGGTCGTCCACCGCAACGACGCCGTCGACGTGGCGGCGATCCGCAGCGAGCATCCCGACGCCGTCGTCGTCTCCCCGGGGCCGGGCCGGCCCGACAGCGCGGGAGTCAGCCTGGCGGTGGTGCGCGAGCTCGCCGGTGAGGTGCCCATCCTCGGGGTATGCCTCGGCCACCAGTGCATCGGCCAGGCGTTCGGCGGCGTGATCGTGCCAGCACCGCGCCTCATGCACGGCAAGACGTCGCCCGTTCGGCACTGCGGGGCCGGCATCTACGAGGGACTGCCCAACCCCCTCACCGCCACCCGGTACCACTCGCTGGTGGTCACACCGGTGACGGTGCCCGACGTGCTGGAAGTGACGGCGACCACCGACGACGGGGTGGTGATGGGCCTGCGCCACCGCACCTTGGCCGTCGAGGGGGTGCAGTTCCACCCCGAGTCGATCCTCACGCCGGAGGGGTCCGGACTGCTGGCGAACTTCCTCGCCGGGGTGGCGTCTATGTCTTGCACACCTTGAGCGTCACCTGTGTCGACGTTGTGACCGGAGGGGGGCTGGGCTTTGGCGTCTGTGCGAGGACCACTGTCGGTCTTGTCAGAGGACCGCACGTTGCCGACGATGTCACCTTGACTGTTGTGAACCCAGCCTTTGCAAGTGTCAGCTTGGCTGTCTGCAGCGTCTTGCCCTTCACTGTGGGGAGTGTGGCCTTGTGCTTGGGCGGCGCGGTGGGGGCGCTGCACACCTGGAGCTTCACCGGCTGAGAGGTGGTGGCCGACGTGCCGGCCGCCGGTGTCGTGCCCACGACCTTGCCGTCTGTCGGGGCCGTGCACTTTGTCGTCGACGCGGTGGTCACGTCGCCGAACCCCTTGGACTCCAGTGTTGTCCGTGCCGCTGTCGGGGTCTGGCCCTTTACTGTGGGCACCACTGCCTGGCACGGGCCCGAGGACACCACGAGGTTCACGGTCGTCGACTTGCGGACCTGGGTGCCGGCTGCAGGCGAGGTGGAGACCACCAGGCCCTTCCCGTAGGAATTGGAGCACTGCGACGAGGTGGTGCCGGCCTGGAGGCCCTTGGCCCCCAGTGTGCTGGCTGCCTGGATGGCTGTATGGCCGGTGACGTCGGGGACCGCCACAGTTGTCGTGCTCTTCGACACGCTGAGCACGACCTGGGAGCCGGCCTTGGCCGTCCGACCCGGCAGCGGTGTCTGGGCCACCACCGTTGTGGCGGCGGCATTGTTGGACACCAAGTTGACCCGGTACCCGAGCCCGAGGTTCTGGAGCACCGCCTCGGCCTGGGTCGCCGGCAGTGTGGTGACCTTGGGGATCAGGACCGACTTCACGGGCACGGGACCCGAGCTCACCGTGAGGCTCACCCGCTGGCCCTTGGTCACATGGTGGCCCGAAGGGGGGTCGGTGGCGAGCACCGTCCCTGTCGCCTTTGTCGAATGCTGGTGACTGATCGCGCCGACCACGAGGCCCTTGGCCGTGAGCGTGCTGGTCGCCGAGACGACGGGCTGGTTGACCACGTCAGGCATCGCGAAGCTCGAGTTCCCACCGATGTACCCGAGGGCGTCGAGCAGGAGCACCGCCACCACCGCCAGGACCACCAGGAGACCGACGAGCAGGGCCACCAGCCGGCGGGTCCGGCGCCGACGCGCTGTGACCGCGGTGCCGCCATCGCCGTCGTGACCGCCGTCTGAGGGCAAGGGCACCGCCTGGGTGAGACCGGCCTCCCCGAGCACAGCCGTCGTCCCGATCGCAGGCTGGACCCGCGTGGCACCCGGCTCCTCTGCAGCGACCGGCTGGCCGTCGAGGAAGCGGTGCAGATCGGCCTGGAGCTGGTCCGCGTCGGGGTAGCGCTGGTCCACCGACTTGGCCATCGCCTTGGTGATCACCGCCTCGAGCGCAGGGGGGACCGCGGGGGCCAGGTCACGCAACACGGGCGGCACGTCGCGTACGTGCTTGGATGCCACGGCGACCGGGGTGTCGCCCAGGAACGGGGGCCGCCCGGCGACCATCTCGTAGAGCACCACACCGAGCGAGTAGATATCGCTGCGGCCGTCCACCCCCACGCCTTCGGCCTGCTCGGGCGAGAAGTAGGTTGCGGTGCCCATCACGGCCCCGGTCTGGGTGAGGCTGTCCTCGGTGTTGAGCGCCCGAGCGATGCCGAAGTCGGTCACTTTCACCTGGCCGTCGGTGGTGAGCAGGACGTTGCCCGGCTTCACGTCACGGTGCACCACACCGTGACGGTGGGCATAGGCCAGCGCGGCCGCCACGTGCGCCCCGATCTCGGCCACCTGGCGGGCCGGGAGCGGGCCGGAGTCTCGAAGTAGCGCCGAGAGGGGCTGGCCGTCGACGAACTCCATGACGATGAAGTACGTCCCGCCGTCCTCGCCCCAGTCGAAGACCGGGACGATGTTGGGGTGAGAGAGGTTGGCGGCCGCTTGGGCTTCCCTGCGGAACCGCTCCACGAAGGCCCGATCGACCGAGAGCTCGGGGAACAGCACCTTGACGGCAACCGGACGGTCCAGCAGCCGGTCCCGGGCCCGGAACACCTGCGCCATGCCGCCCCGGGCGATCAGGTGGGTCAGCTCGTAGCGACCCGAGAACACGCGCGGCGACTGTACGGGTTCCATGTCGGTCAGAGCCTAGAGCGCGCCGGTCGGCACACCGCGGCTCCCACGCGCCGGTCGCGATCGCCGGTCATCGGTCCGGGCTCCCCGCGAGCGCGCCAGCGGCGCTCTTGCGGGCCGTCGTGGTCGTCGTGGTGGTAGTGGTCGTCGTCGTGGTGGTCGTCGTGCCAGTGCTCTCGCCCTGCGCGAGCTGCCGCTGTGTCAGGTACTCCTCGTGGAGGTTCGACACGTAGGTCCGGGCCGCCGAGAGCGAGGGCTCGACGACATCGGCGCGAAGGGCTGGGAGCCTTTCGGGGAGGACTTCGGAGGTGGTGACCCGGGTCCGATCGGCCAGCTTGGGGTGGAACCACAGCACGCCGCCGGGACGGCCCTGGTAGACGACGAGCTGGGTGCCGTCCACGGTCACGTACCAACTGTCGGTGGCGTACCAGCGGACCAGCCCGTACGCCGCGCCGGCGATCACGACCACCACCAATCCGAAGAGCAGCACCCGGAGCGTGAGACGGCGCGGCACCTCGCCCTCGCGACGGGCCTCCCGGCGCTCTCGCCGGGACGGGCGATCCGGACCCTGCACGCGCGACGGGTCAGGCGTGCCGGACACATCGGGACCGCCGCCGGCCTCGTAGGACGGTACCGGGGGCGGGAGGGATGGTGACGGGGATGAGGCGTCAGCCGCCGCAGCCGGGCCGGGGTCCGCCGGGGCGGCTACTCCCGCTGCCAGCGGGCGGGCATCGCGCTCGTCATCGGGGAGCACGTCGACGACGACGACGGTGATGTTGTCGCTGCCACCGTGCGCGTTCGCCGAGCGTACGAGGGCTTCGGCAGCGGCCTCGGGGTCGTCGATGGATCCCAGCACCTGGGCAATCTCTTCGGTCCCGACCTCGTTGGTGAGGCCGTCGCTGCACAGGAGGATCCGGTCGCCCGGGGCGGGATGCACTTCCCACAGGTCCACGTCCACCTCGGGGGAGATGCCGAGGGCTCGGGTCAGGATGTGGCGGTAGCGGTGGACGGCTGCCTCGGCCTCGGTGAGCTCACCCAGCCGGACTTTCTCCTCGGCCAGGCTGTGGTCGGTGGTGACCTGGGTGAGCCGACCCGAGGAGTACAAGTACGTGCGCGAGTCGCCGACGTTGGCGATGGCCACAATGTCGCGCGTGTGCGCCCCAGCAGCTTCTCCGTCGTCGGCCACCACGGCAGCTGCCGTGAGCGTGGTGCCCATGCCGCGCAGGTCACTCTGGATCTGGCCCTGGCGCCAGATGGCGGCGTTCGCCTCGGCGATCGCCCGGCGGAGCCCCACGAGGGTGGGCTCGAGGGTGAACGTGGAGCGCAGGGCGTCCACGGCCAACCGGGCCGCCACCTCACCCCCGGCGTGCCCCCCCATGCCGTCGGCGACGGCAAAGAGGCGAGGCTCGTCCAGGAGCTGGTCCTGGTTCGACTGACGGACGCGGCCGACGTCGGTCGCCGATCCCGAGCGCAGGGCCGTCACCTCGTCACCTCGTCACCTCGTCACCTCGAAGACCGTCGCCCCGATCTGGAGGAGATCGTTCTTCACCAGCTTCGTCGCCTGGCTGATCCGCTCGGAGTTGACAAACGTGCCGTTGGTCGAGCCCAGGTCCTCCACCCAGAGGTGGCCACTGCGGCGGTAGAGGCGGGCGTGGAGCGTCGAGCTGTAGATGTCGTAGGTGGTCGGGACCCCGCACCCCGGTGATCGGCCGATGGTGAGCTCGTCTTCCAGCTCGAACGTGCGGCCCGCCTGGTCCGGCGGTTCGAGGATCTCCAAGAACAGCTGCTTGCGACTGCGAGGCCGGGGCCCCGCCAAGGCCTGCTGCTGCTGGCGCAGCACGTGGCGGCGCTCCCGCCGGGTCTGCCGGGGCCCGGCCGGGCGGACCTCCACCCACACGGCTCGAGCCACCCGGAGGAAGAACAGGAAGATCAGCGCCACCACGAGCCACTGCAGCGGACGCAGGATCGCGTTGTAGTTGGTGGAGGCGCCCAGGAGCACCGTCCCAGTGCCGACGCTCACGTCCGCTCGAACACCAGCGTGGTCGTGCCCACGGTGATCTCGTCACCGCTGGCCAAGTGCTGCTCGCGCACCACGACCCCGTTCACCCGGGTGCCATTGGTCGACCCCAGGTCGGTGACCACGAACGCGTCGCCCGAGAAGCGGACTTCGGCGTGGCGCCGGCTCACGTTCGGATCTCCCAGGACCACCGAGCACTCGGGCAACCTCCCGATAACCACCGGGTCGGCGCCGACCACCACCCGGCTCCCGTCGGGCAGGACCAGCTCGGCGAAGGGGAGCTCCTCCTCCCCTTCGACCACGTCGGCAGTGATGGCGAAGCGGCCGGGTCGGAGGCGGGTGCCTTCGTAGATCTGGACGTCCACCGGCCCCACGAACGAGTACCCCTCGGTCCGAGCGTGCTCCCGGGCGGCGTCCGCGAGCTCCCGAGAGAGCGCGTCGATGAAGTTCGTGAACCGGTCCACGTCGGCGGGGGCCAGGGTGACCGTGAAGACATTGGGCGCGATGAGGCCGTGGACCCCCACCCGCCGGTGAAGGTCCATCTCGCGAGTGAGTTTGCGGCCGATCTCGACCGGCTGCAGATTGTTACGGAAGGGCTTCGCCAACGTTCCCTCCACCAGGCGCTCGAGACGCTCCTCGAACTGCTGGAGTCCCATGGTCCGAGCAATCCTACCGGCCCGAGCCCCTCTTGCCAGGCGCATCCGGGCGGAAAGCCTGGTGACGGCTCGGTTCTGGCCTCCGTGGGCTCGACTATCCTGGCGCAGTCACCCGGGCGAGTGGCGGAATTGGCAGACGCGCAGGATTCAGGTTCCTGTGTCCGAAAGGATGTGGGGGTTCAAGTCCCCCCTCGCCCACCGGGGTACCCCAACACTGATAGGGGGGGGTACAACAACACTGATACGGGCCATGTTTGGGCAAAAGGCCCTGGTCACCGCTTCGTGACCTTTCAGAAACCCTGTAAAATTCTGGGTTTTTTCTGTAAAATCCGCCGATTTTCAGGAATTTCTGGGGCTCAGGTCACGCGAGCGGCCCCCTCCCTTCGCACACCACCGCGGTCGGTGAGCAACCGGTTTCCGGCCCCACGGCCTCCACCATCTGCGATGGTCCCCACGGTGGCGCTGTTCACACAGCCTCGGTGGTGCCCAACTCCGACACCCGGGCCTGCCCCGCCGCCCCACGTCCACCGGGGACTGGCAGTGGGCGGCTCCAGCACAGGGCAGCACCGGCGACGGGTGACATCAGCTTGCTCAACCCGTCGCTCACGCGACACCGTCGCCACCGTCCTCGTCGTCATCGACCACCTCCCACGGGGCCTTCGGGAACTCCTCGATGCCCACCGCGTCCTCGTCAGCCGTCGCTGTCGGCTCGGTCGCGTCTTCGACTTCGTCGTCATCGACGTCGTCATCGTCATTGGAGACGTCGGCTCGGCGGGGGGACGGGCGACCTCGGGGCTTTGGCGCCTGCCGGTCTGCGGTGCCTTCGGCAAGGCGAATGGCGAACGTGTCACTGACCCTGATATTGCAGCCGCGCTGGTCAACGAGGGTCTGAAAGACGCGGAAAGTGCTCCTTTACCTGGGAGAATGTGAGTTGCGACATCACATTGACGCCCAAGCCAAGGAGCACCTACCAAGTGAAGACTACCGCGACGCTCTTCAACATCGAGGACCCGACCACGACGAGGCCGTTTCAGCGAGTGGCACCGGTTGTTGCCGAGGCCACCGAGGACGACGTGGCGCCGGTAGCGGGCATCGCGCTCTTCGGTGAGCTGCTCGACCGCCTGGGATTCGTGGAGGCGGCCGACCGCAAGAACCTGCGTCCCATCGGCCCGGGCGGCTACACCGGTGGGGAGTGCTACCGACCCATCGTCGAGCTCCAGCTCGCAGGCGGTGACTTCCTCTCCGATGTCTCACTGCTGAAAGACGAGGCGACCCAGCGCCTTCGAGGCAGCCACGCCCTGCCTTCCCATACCACCCTCTACCGGTTCGTGGCCGGTTCGGACTTGGGGCGGGTGAAGAAGACGGAGGCGACCAACCGCGACATGCTGCGCCGTGCCTGGGCGATGGGGGCAGCGCCAGCGCCGGGGGTCTTGACCATCGACCCCGACGCGACCTACATCACAACCTACGAGAAGTTGAAGGAGGGCTCCACGTTCTCCTACAAGCACGAGGTCCAGATGTCCCCGCTCGTGGGCGTGGTGGGCGAGACCGGCGATGTGCTGGCCATCAGGGTCAGAGGCGGCAACGCCTCTCCCGGGAAGAAGATCGCCAGCTTCATCGACGAGTGCGTGGTCGCCATCCCCAAAGAGGCCCGAGACCGCTACCAGCTGGGGATCCGGGTCGACTCGGCCGGGTTCTCGAAGAAGGTGGTCGAGACGGCCACCTCCCACTCGGCTGCCTTCTCCGTCACCTGCGTGCAGAACACCGCCGTGCGCAAGGCGATCGAGACCCTGGCCACCGACGAAAAGACCGTGTGGGTCCCGGCCAAGGACGCCACCGGTGAGATCGCCGGTGCAGAGGTCGCCGAGAGCACCTACCGCTTCGCCACACGCACCCTGCGACTCATCGTGCGCCGCCAGCGCAAGTCGGCCGGCTCCCAGCTCAGCGTCGACGACCTCGGGCGATGGCGCTTCTTCGCGCTCGTCACCAACCTGTCGCCACTGTTCGCCCCCGCGGTCACAGTCGAGCATCACCACCGCCTGCGGGGCGGGGCGCCCGAAGAGGCGATCTGCCAGCTCGTCCACGACTTCGGGATGAATCACGCCCCGGTCCAGAACTTCTTCGGCAACTGGGTGTGGTGACTGGCCGCGGCCCTCGCCTACAACGTGGCCCGCTGGGTGCGCGTCCTTGCTTTGCCAGAAGCGTTCCACACCTGTCGAGGCAAGCGACTGCGGACGAGCTTTCTCAACGTCGCCGCCCGTGTCGTGCGCTCGGGACGGCGCCTGCACCTCCGCCTTCCGCGCTCCTACCGTCACGCAGAGGCATTCATCGCGGCTCTGGGCAAACTGCGAGCGTTACCTACCTACGCATGACGGCCCGCCATCACCGCCTCGCATGGCCCGAGAGTTGGCGAAGCCATGCTCCAGGTGATCTTCGACCATCGTTGCAACGCCGTCTGCGGGCACCGGTGACGCCGTCGTGCTCGTCGGCCGCGCCTTGGTGGTCACCGAGAGCACGACAGAGGCGATCGCGGTGCTCGAACAGCCAGTTGGATGCCCGGCTGCAATATCAGGGTCTGACCCGCGTACATCAGTCTGGCGGCGAGCCCACTCGCCTCGTCCCGGCGCACGGTCGAGCCCTCGCTCGGCCACCGCCGCGCGATCCACCGGGAGCCGCGTAGCAGCCGCCACCCCGGCGTCAAGGTCGTTCGTCCTCGCTTCGCTCCGGGCGCTCCACCTTGACATCGGGGTCCCCGTCGCCTGCTCAACAGCAGTCATACCTCGGACCCTTGGTTCGGCGCGTTCAGAAATCCGTTCAAGAAAGATCCGCGAACGCGCTTGACAAGCCGTTCCACATAAGTAGGGAGAGCGGACGCGACTGCCCGACCGGGGCGTGTTACTACGCGAGCTTGTGACCAGGGGCTACGCGGAGGGGGTTGACAGCTCGAAGTTGAGGAGCGGCTTCATGAGCGAGAAGAAGGAGTCCAGGTCTTCGCCGCTCGACTCCACGTGCCACGACTACCCCCACATGCTGGTCAACTCGTGAGCAGTTCTCTCGCGGATCCCTACTTCCCACGTCACCCAAACGTCCCGACGCTCCACTCCCTTCCCCCGTCGGCAGTCACGTAGGTCACGTTTTCGGTGGGAGCAACTTGCACCGTGAACAGAGCTTGGCTCCCGTTGACTGCTTGCAAGTTCCCAAGACCCTCAATACCGGTGGCGAGCCTTTGTCGCACGTTCGGAAGTCCCGAGCCGGAGTCCACCACGTTCCAGTTTCTTCCAGCATCGCTGGTCCGGTACACAAGCCATGTGCCAGAAGCCGACGCCCCCGCAATCCACCAAGAACTCCCATTTGCCACCGATACCGACACCGGCGCCTCGTAGGCACCTGTCCCACTCGTGCTCTGGATCGGCTGCGCTCCGATCACACGGGTCACACCGGTCTTCCAGGTCGCACCCTTGTCCTGCGAGATATCAAAGAGGACTTTCACCGTATGAGACCCCTTGGAAACGATCACGATAGGCAAGACCCCAACAGCGCCGAAGAACTGAGGTTGCTCCATCGTCGCTGTGGACGACGGCAACCCAGGCACGGTGGCCGCGGTCCACGATCTTCCACCATTCTCGGTCTTTTCCATTACCGGGCGAGAGAGGATCGTGCCCGTGTTGGGAGCGACCGCGAACCCGTCTGTCGGAGTGGTGAACACAAGGGCGCCATTGAAGAAGGAGCTGAAGGCCGGAACAGGGAGCACCGACCAGGTGGAACCTCCGTCCGTGGTTGCTTGAAATGACACCCCTTGCGCTGCCGGGTTTCCGGCTAGCAACCAGCCGTCTTGTGTGTTCAAGAAGTCGACTTGACCAGTACCTCCCGAGCCGACCCACACCGGTTCCGGCGTGGACCATTGGGCACCGCCGTCAACGGTGTGGAGCAGGTAGCCCGCGCTCTCGTCACGGGTACTCGCCACGACCCACCCGTTCTCGGTAGTGGGAAACGATGCGCTGAGCGCGACAAGGCGTGTTGTCGGACGATTGGGGGCTGTGGGGAGGGAGATCGCCTGGTACTGCGAAAAGTTCCTCGTCGTCAGCAGGCTAGAGGAATGCGAGATCCCCTTGTCGGTCACCTTGTCGGTCACCTTGCGGAGCACGCCGAATTCGGGAGAAGCGATCTTGTCCAGGAGGGTTACTTCGAGAGCGGTCGCCGGGACAGACGTCTTCTTGCTCTTGGGCGAAGGCGTCGTCGTGCTCGGGGTAGAGCTGCACGACGCAGCCACCAATCCAGCGCAGCACAGCACCCCCAAGTACCCCGGAAGTGAACGCCGCCACCTCGCGAAATCCATGACTCCTCCCCTCACGGTACCCAGACCGTGCAGCTCCGGGCTCGGTCTGACCTCTGGCGGTCGCCCTGCGTGCCACTTTTCGTTGGGGCACGCAGGGCGTCGGCACACACTCCGAACGCTTGCCCGCCCTGGCACCAGCACGATCGAGCTAGCGCCAGAGCCTTACGTCGCTCTCAGGGTTCCCAGGTGCGCGTGGCGACATCGAAACGAATCGATGTCCCAGCGGCGCTGTCGAGGGTGACGGCAGGTCCTGTCACACTCACGATGGTGAGCGCGCCGTGGTGCTCGGGAGACAGGTACGGGACGTACCCGCTAGTGCTTGTCAGTGTGAGGACGACGACCATTCCCTGCCCGGTTGTCCCGGCACCCGTGTCACTCACCGAGCTCCGCTCCACCCCGGCGAACACTTGGGTGTCCTTTCCGCCCAGTGTGAGCGCCCAAGCGCTGTCTGTCTTCATGTCGAGGTACCCGGGCACCCCGTTGTACTGCCCCATGCGACCAAAGTGCCGAGCGGGGGCCGGGGTAGGGTGCTCGCATCCGTTCGCGTTCGAAATCTCTGCTGGAGTCGCGTCGGCCTTGGAACCGACTGTGATCTGCCACTGGCAAATGATGTTGCCAATCGCCGCCAGCGGCGTCTTCCCTCGGGCCTTCTCCTCATTGGCAAGCGCGCTCACACCCTTCGACAGGCACTGGCCGTTGGCCCACGTCAGGAACGCAGTCGTGTGATCAGACGCAATTTGGTCTTGGGCGTGCTGGCACAACCACTCCACACTCTGTGTGACACTCGCTAGCGAACCCGCCTGAGTGGGCGTTGCGGCTGACGCGGCTCTACCCCCAGTCGGACCGCCGACCACAGAGAGCGCCACAACTGCCACCAACCCAAGGCAGGCGATTCCCATCGCCACCATGGCAACCCGGCGCCACTTCCCAAATCGCATCTCGGCACTCATCCCAAGTACTTCCTTTTTCTTGTATTGCGCTCTACATTGCGTGCGTACGTATGCACTTCAAACTTTAGTCAGCGTGCTTTGGATATCAATGCCTCACGGTCAATTCGTAAACATTCGGGGCTTCGGTATGAGTCCCCTCACGTGGTGGGAATTCGGGGCAGGTCCACCACCAGGTGAGCCATCGGCGTGATGCTCGGTGTGTACATCACAAGTGCACAGCGAGGAGGTCACACCGATGGCTCTATCCGATTCTGCCCTGTCCGAG
>DAHWPS010000115.1:0-71414 GCA_027342785.1 Acidimicrobiaceae bacterium | reverse complement strand
GTTGCCGTTGGCGTCTTGGTGGCCGGGACAGGAAGCTGGCCGTCCCGGAACCACCGCCATTGGGTCTGGTAGTGCACGCCTTCTTGCTCAGCCCACTCAAAGAGCTTCACCCTCGTGCTCTACGACGCATGCTCGTAGATGGTAAGTGATATCGGAGGTAGCTGTTGGCAACCCCCACCATTGGCGCCCACCACTGACCCCCACCACCGGCCCCCACCACCGGCGCCTCTCCAGCCAGCCCCCCCGGCGCCCGTCCCGGGCGCAACACCGTCCCTCCGCTCCACACGGCTACCCTGGGTTGCGTGCGTCGAGATTCCGGAGTCCCGATCTTCCTCTTGTGCCTCCTCATCGGCCTGGCCGTGGGAGCCGCCGTGCTCGGGCTGCGCCAGGCACCGCCGGCTGCCGACCTGGCCCTCCACAACGCCGCCGGCGAGACGTTGGCGGCACCCAGCTTGAAAGCGGTGTACACCTCGGCGTCGAAGTCCGAGGTCGTCGGCGTCCAGTTCCAGGCGCCAAGCCAGGCCACCGAGACCCTCTTGCGGGGAGGACCGGCCGGTGCGCCCGACGAAGTCGCCCACATCAGCGGCGCCCGGGCGCTCGAGTCGCTCAGCCCGATCAGCGCGCTCCTCAAAGTCAGCGGGTTCGTCTCGAACGGGCCGACCTTCGTGGGCTCGGAGCCGATCTCGTCGCTGATCACAGCGGCCGAGGCCCGCCAGGTGTCCGGGTCGATCCGCTACACGGTGACCGTGAAGTCAGGCTACGTGGTGAAAGTCGTCGAGCGCGAGGTGGTGACCACGCCCGAAGGCTCTGAGAGCGGGGGCGGCACCTACCAGCTCCTGCGCATCGGCAACTGGCCGGTCCCCAAGCTCTAGCCCGCCGCACCTCCCGACGGCACCGGGCCGGCCGCCGCAGCGTCGTCGCCGCTGGTCGTGGTCGACCCGTGGTTGCCGATCCGGGTGCGCAGGATCCCCGCCACCCGGTCCCGATGCCAGCCGGCGTCACCGAAACTGCACTGGTCGAGCTGCGACCGCTTCAGGTACAGGTGCAGGTCGTGCTCCCAGGTGAAGCCGATCCCTCCGTGCACCTGGAGCCCTGAGGACGCCACGCGCCGCGACGCGTCGGAGCACCAGGATTTCGCCATCGACGCGGCGAGCGATGCGTCGGCGTCGCCGGTGGCCACGCACCACGCTGCGTAGAAGACGATCGATCGCATGCCCTCGACGTCCACGAGCGCGTCGGCCAGGCGGTGCTTCACGGCCTGGAAGCTTCCGATGGGTCGCCCGAACTGCACACGGTCCTTCGCGTACTCGACGGACATCTCCAGCACCCTCTCGGCTCCCCCGAGCATTTCGGCTGCCGCCCCGGTGGCCGCCCGGTCGGTGAGGCGTGCCTGCGCCTGCGGACCTCCCAACCGGATCGAAGGCGTCTCGTCGAGCACCAGCCATCCGAGCTCGCGCGTCCGGTCCATGGCTGCCACGGGCTGCGGCCGTCCAGCAGTTTCGAGGTCGACCGCGTACAGACCGTCTGCGGCAACCACGATCGCCACGGAGGCCGATGGCGCGTAGAGCACCGGGGCGGGTCGGCCGGAAAGGTGCGGGCGCCCGCCATGCGATGAGACGACGAGGGCATCGGGCTGGGCGGACCAGGCGACGCAACCCACCGCGTCGCCCGACGTGAGCCCCCCCACCCACTCGTCCACGGACTGCTGGGCGGCGGCGTCCTCACACTGCGCGTGCACCAGCGCATCGAGGGCGAGCGCCGATGCCAAGAACGGGACCGCTGCGACCCGGCGGCCGATCTGCTGGCAGAGCACCGCGCCCTCCACCATCCCCAGCGCGAGACCACCCTCGCTCTCGGGCCGCTCCACCCCGGGCCATCCTTGGTCGACCATCGCCGACCACAACTCGCCGTCGTACCCCGAGGCCAGCCCGCTGTCGCTCGAACCAGTCGA
Organism: Acidimicrobiaceae bacterium; assembly: GCA_027342785.1. Lineage (GTDB taxonomy): Bacteria > Actinomycetota > Acidimicrobiia > Acidimicrobiales > RAAP-2 > JAJYWF01. Next base: position 69,463 of record DAHWPS010000115.1, on the reverse strand, counting down.
ACCCCTCGGACCCGGCGGAGACGCGGAGGACCCGCCGACCACGGTGCCCGGGCCGACGCGTTCTCGCAGCCGCTCGAACCACCGGGGGTGGTCCAAGAGCGCGGCCGCGGCGTCACGCAATGCCACCTGCTCGTCGGACAGGTCGAAGTCCACGGCGGGTGAGTCTAGGTTCCAAGCTGACATCCGTGTCACGTCCCAGCAGCGGCTGTGTCATGCTGTGAACCCAATGGACCTGCGAACGACCCCCGCCCAAGAGGCGCTTCGCCGAGAGATCCGGTCCTGGCTCGAGCACAATCTCCCCTGGGAGTACGGGGTGGGCCTGCCGCCCCGGTTCGACGACTTGTCCGAAGCCGTCGCGTTTGGCCGGAGCTGGCAGCGCTCGCTGGCGGAAGCCGGATGGGTCGGTGTCACGTGGCCGGTCGAAGTGGGCGGGCGCGGGCTCGGACCGGTCGAGAACTACATCGTGACCGAGGAGCTGGCCCGTGCGAGAGCGCCGGAGCTGGTCGGACGCATCGGCATCAACCTGGTCGGCCCGACCCTGCTCGCCCACGGCACGACAGCGCAGCGCCGGCAGTGGCTGCCGAGCATCCTGTCGGCCGGCGAGCTCTGGTGCCAGCTCTTCAGCGAGCCGGACGCGGGGAGCGACCTGGCGTCGCTCACCACGCGAGGTGAACCGGTGGACGGCGGGTACGTGCTCAACGGGCGCAAGGTCTGGACGTCGTACGCGCAGTTTGCGGACTGGGGCCTGTGCCTGGCCCGGACCGAACCCGGTACGCCCCGCCCCCAGCAGGGGATCACGGCGCTGGTGGTCGACATGCACGCCGACGGCGTGGAGGTCCGGCCTCTCGTCCAGCTCACCGGCGAGGCCGAGTTCAACGAGGTGTTCTTCACCGACGTGTTCGTCCCCGCAGATCGCGTGCTGGGTGAGCCCGGGCGCGGCTGGAGCGTGGCCGGTTCCACCCTGGCGCACGAGCGGGGGGTGAACCCGCGCCAATTGGTCATCCACACCCAGCTCGTCGACGAGCTCCTCCGCCTGGCCGACCGGCAGGGAGCCTTCGACGACTGGCGGAGCCGTCAGGCGCTGGCCGAGTCCTACACCGAGGTGCGGCTGTTCCAGATCCTCAACTGGCGATCCCTCACCCGGCTGTCCAAAGGCGAGGAGCCCGGACCGGAGGGAAGTGCGCTCAAGCTCTACTGGAGCGAGATGTCCCAGCGCCTGCACCGCCGGGCGATGGAGATCCTCGGCCCGGTGGCACCACTGTGGCAGGGGGCCGGCGACAACCCGGGAGACGGTGCGTGGCAGCGGAGCTGGCTCTACTACCAAGCGGCGTCGATCTTCGCCGGCACGAACGAGATCCACCGCACGCTGGTGGGCGACCGGGTGCTGGGCCTGCCCCGGAGCTAGCGCGTCCGGCCCGCGATCGCAGAGGGAGGGAGACTGCCCATGGGCGACCAGGAACACGACACCGACCCGGTCCTCTACCGGGTCGACGGCGCAGTGGCCATCGTGACGATGAACCGTCCTCATGTGGCCAACGCTCAGGATTCGGCACTCATCGACGGCATCGACGCGTGCTTGGACCGAGCCGACGTCGACGACACGGTGCGGGTGGTCATCCTGACCGGCTCCGGCAAGCACTTCTCGTCGGGCCACGACTTGAAAGCGCTGGTCGGCCACGAAGAAGGCGACCGGTGGACCAAGCTGAGGGAGACGCCCGAGGGAAAGTTCGAGCACGAGAAGATCATGTACTTCGATCGGTGCCGGCGCATCCGCGACTTCCGCAAGCCCACCATCGCCGCCGTCAAGGGGAGCTGCGTGGCCGCCGGTCTCATGCTGGCCTGTATGTGCGACCTCATTGTCGCCGCCGACGACGCGAAGTTCTCCAACCCGGTGCTCAAGATGACCGGTGCCGGGGTCGAGCTGCTCGTGGAGCCTTGGGAGCTGGGGATCCGCAAGGCCAAGGAGTTCCTCCTCACCGGCGACATCATCGACGCCCAGGAAGCCTGGAGGCTGGGCCTCGTGAACCGGGTCGTCCCGGCCGGTGAGCTCGACGACCGGGCGATGGAGCTGGCCGAGAGGATCGCGCTGGTCCCGCCGGTCACCGCCCAGGTGGTGAAAGACTCCCTCAACTACACCGCCGACCTCATGGGACAGTCGGACTCGTGGAAGTACCACTTCATGGCCCACCATTGGATGCACAACACTTCGACGGCGCTCGGCGCGCTCGAGGCGCGCCGCCGGACGACCTCGATGAGAGAGGTGCTGGCCGACCGGGACCGCGGCGATGTCCCTCCCGGCAGTGCCTGAGCGCGCTGCGCCGCTGTCGGGCATCCGGGTGATCGACGCCGGGACCAGGATCTCGGCGCCGTTCTGCGCGGGGCTGCTCGGCGAGCTCGGTGCCGATGTGATCAAGGTCGAGATGCCCGGTGGCGGGGACTTCATGCGGACCATGGGACCCTTCCTCCCGACTGACGACGAGGGCCCGGGCTACTCCCTGCCGTGGGCTGTCGAAGGCCGGGGTCGGCTGGGGGTGACGTGCGACCTCCGCACGCCAGAAGGCCAGGATCTCTTCCGGCGGCTCACCGCTCGTGCCGACGTCGTCTGCGAGAACTTCCGGCCCATGACGATGGAACGCTGGCACTTGGGTCCCGACGACCTGGACCCATCTCTGGTCTACATCCGCATCAGCGTGTTCGGGCAGTCGGGCCCGAACGCCTTTCGGCCCGGTCTCGACCGTATGGGTATTGCCTATGGCGGGCTACTGCACCTCACCGGTGAGCCCGACCGACCGCCGGTGCGACCCGGGGTGACGGTGTCGGACTACCTCACCGGCGTCTTTGCCGCGCTGGCTGCGGTCGCCGCCCTCTACGAGCGGGACTCGGCTGCCGGCCGCAGCGAGACCGGCGGGCGAGTCGTCGACGCCTCGCTGTACGGCGCGGTGCTCAGGATCCTCGAGTGGACGTTGGCCGGCTACGACCGGCTCGGTACGGTCCGCCGGCGAGAGGGGAACCGCCTCGGGCACTCGGCGCCCCTGGACAACTACCCCTCGTCGGACGGCTCGTACGTGTGCATCGTGGCCGGTTCCGACGCGAACTTCGCCCGCCTGTGCGAGGCGATGGAGCGTCCCGACCTCGTCGACGACCTCCGCTTCTCCAGCTTGGCCGCACGCGCCGAGCACGGAGACGAGATCAACGACCTGGTTGCCCGGTGGACGTCCGGCCTCACGGCAGCGGAGATCGAGCGCCGCTGCATCGCCCACGACGTCCCGGTGGCGACGGCCTACACCGCGGCCGACATCTTCGCCGACCCGCACGTCGCGCAGCGAGGCGACTTGGTCACGGTCGAAGACCCGGTCGCCGGCCCCATCCGCCAGCAGGCGCCCTTCCCCCGCTACACAGGTCTCGCACCGGTCCCGCCATCGGGTGCGCCGACGCTCGGCCAGCACAACGAAGAGATCTGGTGCGGGCTCTGCGGGCTCACCCCTGGCGAGCTGTCGTCACTCGTCGAGCGGGGGATCGTGTGAGCAGCGCGGCAGGGACATCGGCCACCCCAGCCGTCATCGTGCTGGCCGCCATGGCGACCGAGGTGCGCCCCCTCGTCCGCGCCCTGGGGCTGGCGCCGTCGACCTCGGACGGGCACCGGAGCTGGACCGGGTCGGTAAAAGGCGAGCGGGTTGTCGTGGCCACCATCGGGATCGGTCCCGAGAGGGCCGAACGGTCGACCTCGAGGATCCTGGGAGCAGAGGCAGCTCGCCGGGTGATCGTCGCAGGTGTGTCGGGCGCCGTCGACCCCGCCCTCGGGGTCGCCGATCTCCTCGTGCCCCGAGCCGTCGTCGACCAGGCGTCCGGTCGGCTGTACCAGCCACAGCCAAGCGCGACCGCACCGCGCGGGACGCTCCTCACCTGCGACGCTCTCGTCACCGGGTCCGACACGGCCGCCGCCTTGGGTGCCTCGGGCATCTCGGCCGTCGACATGGAGACCGCAGCGGTCGCCGCGGTGTGCGACCGAAAGGGCATCCCATGGTCCGTCTACCGCTCCATGAGCGACCGTGTCGCCGACGGCATCCTCGACGCCACCATGATCACCCTGCTGCGCGCCGACGGTCGGATCGACCCGCTGGCGGCCGCTCGGATGGCAGCACGGCGTCCCGGGACCTTGCGGCGCCTGGCTCGCCTGGGCATGGACACTCGTGCCGCGGTCGCCTCGCTCACCCGCGCCGTCCACGACGACATCTCGGGCATGCTCAGCGAGTGAGGATGGTCACCCCGGCGTTCGCCCCTCGACCCACCGTATGGGCCAAGGCCACGGCGGCGCCTGCGCACTGACGTGGCCCGGCCTCGCCCCGGAGCTGGCGAACCAGCTCGACGACCTGGCCCACGGCCGATGCTCCGAGCGGCTCACCTTTGGACAGCAGCCCCCCGCTCGGGTTGACCGGAAGCCGCCCGCCGAGCTCGGTCGCACCTGACTCGATCAGCTCGGCAGCCCCGCCGGGCGGGCACAGTCCGAGCTCTTCGTAGGAGAGGAGCTCCCGGGCGGCGTCGGTGTCCTGGCACTCGACCACGTCGAGGTCGTCGGGACCGATGCCCGCCTCCTCGTAGGCCGCCGCGGCGGCGAGCGCGCTGGCCGAGGGGACCGTGTCGTCGGTGGTTCCCGACATCGGGGTGGACTCGCTCAGCACCGGGCCGGGGAGGTGGGAGCGCAGGACGGCCGACGCCAGCCGGACCTGGCCGGCCCGGGCACGGGGACCGGAGCTTCGGTCCCCGGCGGTGAGCACCACGGCTGCAGCCCCCTCGTTGGGCGAGCAGAGCATCCACAGATGGAGTGGCTCGCACACGACCCGTGACGCCAGGACCGACGACGCGTCGACTTCGGCCTGGTACATCGCGTCGGGATTGCTTGCACCGTGCCGGCGGTTCTTCACGACGACACGCGCCAAGTGGTCCTTCGTGACGCCAGACGTCACCATGAGCCGTTGAGCCCGCAGGGCAAAGTACGCGGGGGTAGCGGCGAGCCCGGCCTCTTCCTGCCACGGCTCGAAGAACGAGGAGCGGATCATGCCCTTGGGCATCTTCTCCAGGCCGAGCACGAGGACCGTGGTGTACTGCCCGGCCCGGATGGCTGCCGCCGCCAGCATGAGCGCGGCAGCACCGCTGGCGCACCCGGCCTCGACGTCGACGATCGGCATGCCGGTCATGGCGAGCCGGCCCAGCACCCGGTGACCCGTTGCCACGCCGCCGTAGGCGGTCCCGCAGAACGCCGCCTGGAAGTCCGACGGCGTGACGTCGGCATCCGCGAGCGCGTCGGCGACGGCCACCTCGCCCATGTCGGTGAGGCTGATCGCGGGGAACCTCCCGAAACGGTGCAGCCCGACGCCGGCCACGACGACGTCGGTCATCGGGCTTCGCTCGGAGCGAACGCATAGGTCGTGACGCGACGCCCCTCGTCGTCGGCGTGGAGCGGCACGACGACGACTCGCATCGACTGGCCGGCTTCCAGCCTCGAAGGGTCGGGCTCGGTCAGCCGTCCGATCACCCGGGGACCGCCGTCCAGCTCGACGACCCCGAAACCGAACGGCACCTCGCCTCGGTAGCCGGGTGGCGCGGTGGTCACCGCCGTCCACGCCCAGAGCCGCCCGCCGGGCTCCAGGTCCACCGGTCTGCTCCCGGGCGTCCCGCAGTACCCGCATCGCGCCACTCTCGGGAACGAACGCATCCCGCATGCATCACACGAGCTGCCGAGCAGCCGGACAGGCGGCCCGGACGAATAGAGCCCTGCGTGCACCGCCGACGAGTCGTCCACCGCAGGAAATGTAGCGCCGCCCGCGGCACCCCGAGTCGCGACCGCTGGCTCGCTGTGCGGACTCCACCGCCGGGTCGTGCCCCCTCCGGCCCCCATCTCACGGCCCGGCGGTGCGCCCGCCGACCCGCCGCCCTCCGAACCGGACGAGGCGGCGTCCTCGCTGCCCAGGTTTTACCCCGAACAACCTGCAAATGCAATACAAGAACATTGAGAAATGTTTCACAAGCAGGGACAACAGCCGCGCTCACTCGGCATCGGGCTCTGCTCCCGCGCCAGGCCCCCCTTCCGGACCCGGTCCGGATGTCGACGACGGCGAGGCCACCATGTCCTCGAGCGCCCGGCGATCCACCTTGTCCATCGCCGTGAGCGGGAGCCGGTCGACGACGAGCAGGTCGTCAGGCAGCTTGTAGCGCGCCAGGCGCTCGGCGGCGAACGACCGAAGCCGGTCCAATGTGGGTGCAGGACAGCCCGAGCGAGGCACCACGACCGCCACACCGACCTCTCCCATCACCGGGTCGGCCCGACCCACGAGTGCCGCCGCCGCCACGTCGGGGTGATCGCTCAATACCGCTTCGACTTCGATCGGGTGGATGTTGTTGCCGCCCCGCACGATGCGCTCGGTGGCCCGCCCGGCCAGGCGCAGCCTGCCGCGCTCGTCCACCCAACCGAGGTCACCGGTGCGAACACCGTCGTCCACGAGGGCAGCCGCAGTGGCCTCGGGGGCACGCCAGTACCCGCTCATCACGGCCGGCGACGAGAGCACCACTTCGCCGACCTCGCCGGGAGGAAGGGGATCGCCGTGCGCGTCGACGATCCGCAGGGACACTCCCGGCTGCGGACGCCCCACGCTGAGCTCGGCGTCCTCAAGCGGATCGTCGAACGCCGTCCCGGTGCCGATCCCGGCCTCGGTGCACGAGAAACGCACGGCGAGCGGGACATTGAACTGCTGGCGAGCCTCGCGCACCAGCGCCGGTGGGGCCGGACCACCACCGATCACGATCGCTCGCAGCCGCGACAGGTCGTAACGGCCAAGGTCCGGCTCGCGCAGCATGAGGGCGAGCTGGGTGGGCACGCCACCGAGCACGGTGACCCCCAGCTCGGCCATCTGCCGGAGGGCGCCGGCCGCCGTCCATGATCCGCTCACGTACAAGGTGGCGCCTCGCCGGAGGTTGCCGGCCCATTTGGTCATGGGTCCCAAGTGCGCGAGCGCGGGACCGGCCAGTACCGGTCCGCCGCCTCCCCAGGCTGGACCGACGTCGGTCTCGGTGATGAACTCGAGCTGGCGGCTGGCGAAGACGGCCCCTTTTGGGGTCCCGGTCGTGCCTGACGTGCATACGATCACGACAGGACGATCCGGCTCGTCGGCAAGCGGCGGCACGCCACCGCAGGCTCGGACCTCTTCGAGCATGGAGGTGGCCGACGTCGCCGGTTCGACCAGCACCACTCGGCCGGTGTCGAGGGTCGCGCCAAAGGTCTCGGCGAGGGCGGGCGTCGACACGATCCAACGTGGAAAGAGCGACGCGAGGACCTTGCGCTGCTCGACCGGGGAAAGCCTGGGGTTCACCGCAGCGGTGATCCCGCCCAACTTCGCGACAGCCGCATAGACGACGAAATGCTCAGGCGATGCCGGCAGCACCAGGGCGACCACGTCGCCCTGGTGCACCCCGCGCTCGGCGAGACCGGCGGCAACCTCGTCGGAGAGCCGGGCCAGATCGTCGAACCCGAGCGACCACCCCTCCTCGGCCACCAGAGCCGGGCGGCTGCCGAACCTCTGCGCCGCCTCGGTGACGGTCTGGGACAGCATTGCCAGGGCCTGCTAGCCGTCCAGCCCCACGATGACCGACTTGGTCTCGGTGAACGCCTCGATGGAACCCCAGCCCCCTTCCCGGCCAAGGCCGGAGGTCTTGTACCCGCCGAAGGGAGCATTCGGCATCAAGGTGTACTCGTTCACCCCCACCGTGCCGGCACGGACTGCCCTGGCCACTCGGAACGCCCGGGCGATGTTGGTCGTGTAGACCCCGGCTCCCAACCCGTACTGGGTGTCGTTGGCGATGCGGATCGCGTCCGCCTCGTCCTCGAAGGGCATGGCCACCAGGACCGGGCCGAACACTTCGTCCCGGGCCACCGACATGGTGTTGTCGACGTCGGCGAAAAGGGTCGGGTTGACGAAATTCCCCTGCGCGAGGTCACCTCCCGGGCGGTCGCCCCCGCAGACCAGCCGGGCACCCTCTGATGGCGCCCGCTCGATGAACCCGAGCACCCGCTCGAGCTGGCGCTGGTTGATGATGGCTCCCGACGTGGTGGACGGATCGAAAGGATCGCCGAACGCAACCATGCCGGTCAGCCCGGCTGCCGCCTCGATGAAGGCGTCGTACACCGAACGCTGGACGAGCGACCTGGTCTGGCAGACGCAGCCTTGCCCGGACACCCCCATCGACACCATCCCCATGGCCACCATGGCCGCGCCTTCCACGCTGGCGGCATCGTCGAACACGATGCTGGGGCTCTTGCCACCCAGCTCGAGCGTCACCCGCTTGATCCCGTCCCCGCTGGCCGCGAGGATCCTGGCGCCCACAGCCCGGCTCCCGGTGAAAGTGACCTTGTCCACCCCGGGGTGGGTGATGAGGGCCTCACCGGTCGGGTCTCCGGGGCCGGGCACGAGGTTGAACACCCCTGCGGGCACGCCGGCCTCCTCGACGAGCTCAGTCAGGCGCAGCGAAGTCAGCGCGGCGTACTCCGAAGGCTTGAGGACCACGGTGCACCCGGTGGCGAGCGCGGGGGCGACTTTCTGGGCGAAGAGCATCATCGGGGCGTTCCAGGGGATGACGGCCGCCACCACACCCACCGGCTCTCGGAACGTCATGACTTGGACGTCGGCCCCGGTGGGCGACGGCTCGTACGTCGGGAACGTCTCGCCGCAGATCTTGTCGATCCAGCCGGCATGGTGGTCGAATATCGCCGCCGCCATGGCGCTGGAGACGACGGCCATCGAGCTGAACGAGACAGGCATCCCGTTCTCCAGGGTCTGCAGCCGGTTCAGCTCGTCACCGTGGTCGGCGATGAGGGAGACCAGACGCTGGAGAATGGCCTTGCGGTCCTTGGCATGCATCCGGGGCCACGGACCCTCGTCGAACGCTCGGCGGGCTGCGCGCACCGCGCGGTCCACGTCGTCGGCCGAGCCGACGGCGAACGTGGTGACCACCTCGTTGGTCGCGGGGTTCACCTGCTCCCACGTCCCTCCGTCGGACGCGTCGCACCACGCGCCGTCGACGTACAGGCGCCCAGGCTTCACCCCGAGCCGGTCCCTCTCCCCTAGCACGGTCATCGTCATCGTGGCTCTCCCTTCCTCTCGATCACCCCGCAGGGCACGCTTCGTCCCGGCCGGTACCGGCACCTGGCTCCACCCGGCAGTCGCGGGCGAGCGCTGCTCACGACCTCGGCATTCCCAGTACCCGCTCGGCGATGATGTTGCGCTGGATCTCCGAGGTCCCCCCGGCGATGGTCCCGGCGAACGACCGGAGGTACTGCGCGGCCCAGGGACCGTCGGCGAACGGCGCGGTGAGCGCCACGTCCACCGGCGCCGGGCCGTAGCGATCCAAGTCGAAGTCGGTACGCCGGTTCGGGCCCGGCCCGTCCAAGTCCAGACCACCGGCGCCGAGCGCTTCGAAGCCCAGGAGCGTGGCTCGCCGCTCGGCCTCGCTCGTGAACAGCTTCAGGATCACGTGCTCGGGAGGCATCTCGCCGCGGCGGGCCTTGGCGAACCCGCGATAGCCCAGGCACCGCATCGCCCGGGCATCCATGGCGAGCTCGGCCAGCGCGTCGGCGAACCGCGGGTCCTCCCCCACAAGGCGTCCGTCTCCTCCGTCACGTCCTGCCATGCGGAGCAGTCCTTCGACCGCCCGGTCGAACGTGGCCACGTTCATGATCCACAGCATCGCCCGCTCGTGGCGGAGCGAGCCCTGGGCCAGCGCCCACCCGCCATGCAGCTCGCCGACCAGGTTCTCCGCGGGGACTTCGACGTCGGTGAAGAACACTTCGTTGAAATCTGCGTGGCGGGGATCGGTGAGCTCGGGCAGCGGGCGGCACTCGATCCCCGGGGTGCGCATGTCCACGATGAGGATGCTGATGCCGCGGTGCTTCGGGGCGTCGGGATCCGTGCGGACGTAGCACATGCACAGGTCTGCCTCGTGGGCACCTGACGTCCAGACCTTCTGCCCGTTCACCACGAATCGATCGCCACGGCGCTCGGCCCTGGTCGACAGCGACGCCAAGTCGCTCCCCGCGTCAGGCTCGCTCATGCCCACACACCACGTGACCTCGCCGCGCAAGGTCGGGATGGCGAACCGCTCCCGTTGCTCTTCGGTGCCGAAATCGATGATCGATGCGGCGCAGATCGACAGTCCCTGCGGGTTCAGCGCACGCGGGACCTGCCGCTCGGCCACCACTTCGAAGTACGTCATCTGCTCTTCGGGAGTGGCGTTGCGGCCTCCCAGCTCCGGTGGCCAACCCGGCACCAGCCAACCGTTCTCGAACAGGTCGCGCTGCCAGGCCCGTGCCCAGTCCGGGAGGTGGGCCGAGGAGCGACGGGCCTCGGTCATCACGTCAGGAGAAGGCATGTGCCGATCGAGCCAGTGCTCGAACTCGCGGCGGAATTCGCTGAGGTGCTCGTCGGGCGCGAGACGCATGGGGAAACTATGACACGTCTGTCAGGTCGGGCGGACTGAGCCGCCGGCGCCCTCGGCTGTGTCGTCGGTGCGTGCCAGTGCGGCGCCTCGCTTGAATCCCCGCCGGGCCGCCGGGAGCGCTTCGACCGCAAGGAGGATCCCGAATGCCGGCTCGGTGAGCAGGATCGATCCGGCGATCTCGTCCCAGGTGGCTCCGACCTCGGCTGCCAGCATGGCGTGGCGCTCGATCCCCCCGGCCTGGCGCAAGATCACCGTGCACACCATCCGAATCAGCTCGTGGGTCTTGCGGTCCGGCGCCCGCAGCGAGTCGATGGCCGACATCCACGCGTTCTGCGCCTGCTGGACGGCGGGCGCCCACTCGTGGAGGTAGCGCTCCGAGGGAAAGGGCCAGACATCGGGGTCCGCTGCCCCGCCTGTCCTCGCGCCAACGTCGGCCGGGTCGTCCCCGCCGCTCGGGAGGCCGGCCGCGGCGGCCGCCTGGGTGGTGTCGGGATCGCCGTCGCGTCGGCCGCGTTGCCCGGGCGTCACGTCGGGCACCATACCGTCTGTCCCTGCCTGTGCCGCGGCCTGTGGCCACTCCCGGCCGCTGCACGAGAGCCTCCGCGTTCCGCGGGGCAAGTCCTCGCCGCCGACGGCGGTTCTGTCGTGCTCATGCGCCTGGCTCAGGATCGCGAGGCTGACCCAGGATGCGCTCGGCCAGCACGTTGCGCTGGACTTCGCTCGTCCCTCCGGCAATGGTGAGGCATCGGGTGACGAGAAAGCCACGGCCCCATCGCTCGGCGCGGCCTTCCATCGTGGCGCCCTCGGCCCCCTGGAACGCCAGGCCCATCTCCTGGACCCGCTGCTCGTGCTCGGCGCCAAGGAGCTTGCGGACGCTCGACCCGGCGCCGGGCTCGAGCCCCGACAGCGATCGCAAGGTGGTGCGCTGGCCGAGGAGCTGGATCGACTGCGCTTCGGCCAGGAGGCCCCCCACGTCCACCGTCGCGGCCGGAGGGGCTGTGGCGCCCAGCTCGCCCAGACGGCGCAGCACCGACTCCACCCCGATGCCGAAGGTCGCTCCCGATGACAGGGAGACGCGCTCGTTGGTGAGCGTGGTCCGGCCGATCGCCCACCCCTCGCCCGGCGCCCCGACCACGCAGTCGTCGGGAACGAAAACGTCGGTGAGGAACACCTCGTTGAACATCGCGTCCCCGGTGAGCTCGCGGAGCGGTCGTACGTCGACACCGTCGCTCTTCATGTCCACGAGGAAGTACGTGATCCCGGCATGCTTGGGCGCCTCCGGGTCGGTGCGGGCCAGGCAGATGCCCCAGTCGGCCACCTGGGCCATCGAGGTCCAGACCTTCTGGCCGGTGAGGCGCCACCCGCCCTCGACGCGCTCGGCCCGAGTGGAGAGACCGGCCAGGTCCGACCCCGCTCCCGGCTCGCTGAACAACTGACACCAGGTGATCTCGCCGAGCATCGTGGGGCGCACCCATCGCTCCTGTTGCGCCGCAGTGCCGTGGGCGATGAGCGTCGGCAGGGCCCAGGCCCCGACCGCGAGCCCGGGCCGGTGGATCCCGGCCGCAGTCAGCTCCTCGTCGATCACGAGCTGCTCGAGCGGCGACGCGTCCCGCCCCCACGGCTTGGGCCAGTGGGGCGCCAGCAACCCGCTGTCGACCAGGAAGCGCCGCTGCTCGTCTCCGCTGAGCGCTGCGGCTTCAGCGACCAGGGCTGCCATCTCCTCTCGGACGCCTTCGGCTTCGTCCGGGAGCTCGGCGACGAGCGGCCGGCGCACGCCGTTGAGCGCTTCGGCGGCCACTTGCTCCCGCCACCGGGCCGGTTCGCCGAGAAGCTGGCGAGTGGCCATGGCCCGGCGGAGGTACAGGTGCGCGTCGTGCTCCCACGTGAACCCGATGCCGCCCAGGATCTGCACGCACCCTTTCGCGCACTCAGCGAAGCCGTCGGGCACCACGGAGCCGGCCACGGCCGCCGCCAGCCGACGTGGCCGATGCTCTTGGGCCCCGGGGTCCACCCCGACGAGCTCGGGACCCCAGGCGGCAGCGGCGTCCCACACCACGGCGTCGGCCTGCTCGACGGTGACCAGCATGTCGGCCAATCGGTGCTTTACCGCCTGGAACTGCCCGATAGGACGGCCAAACTGGACACGCTGGGTCGCGTACTGCGATGCCGTGTCCACGCACCAGCGGGCGCCACCGGCCGACTCGGCGGCTGCCATCACGACTGCGAGCTCTCGGACCGTTGCTGAGTCCAGCGTCCCGAGCACCCGGTGCGCGGGGACCCGCGCGGCGTCGACGTGCACCCGGGCGAGAGGACGGGTCTGGTCGAGCGCAAGGACCGGCGTCACCACGACTCCCGGCCCGTGCACATCCAGAACGCACCACCGCTTGTCGCCGAGCGGGGCCAGCAGCCATCGAGCTGTCGGCCCGCCCAACACCGGGTGAAGCTCCCCGGACACCTCGAGGCCGCCGGACGAGCCGTCTTGGTCGTGGCGCAGCACTGCACTCCCCAAGAAGACCGCTGCAGGAGTGTCTCCTGCCGCGATGCCCGGCAACAGCTCGGCCCGGGCCTCGTCGCTGCCGGCCAGCTCCAGCGCGGCCGACGTCACGACGGTCGGCAGCAGCGGGCCAGGCAGCAGCGCCCGACCCAGCTCCTCGAGCACCACCACCAGTTCGGGCAGGCCGAACCCCTGTCCCCCGTACTCCTCTGCCACGTGGAGGCCGAGCCACCCCTGCGCACGCAGCTCGTCCCAGGGAGTCGGTGGTACGACATGATCCTCACCGGCACCCCCGACAAGGTCGCCGACGGGTGCTTCGCCCGGCAGCGTCAGGCACGCGCGGGGCACCGAAGGCGGGCAGTACACCTCGGCCCACCGCCGGACGGCACGGCGGAGGTCTTCATGCTCGTTGCTCACCCCGATCGGCATGGTCAGGGTGCTCCGGTGTCGATCCGGCGACCGTTGCGCCAAAGCGAGATTGCCCCCACTGGACACCCGCCGGCCACCACGAGAAGGCGCTCCTCGTCGGTCGCCTCGGGGTCGAGCACGCAGGACCGTCCGTCGTCGTCGAGGTCGAAGCTCGACGACGCCCAGAACACGCAGTTCCCCGAGCCCATGCACACCTCCTTGTCGACACGGATCTCTATGCCGTGCGCCACTGGTTCGCCTCCTCTGCTCTTCGCGTGCTCATCACACCTGGCCGTCTCGCCGTGCGCCATCAGCCCCGGAGGACGAGCGCACTGGTCGGCACCCCTTCACCCGAGGTGACCAGGCACGCACGGGCGTCGGGCACCTGGCTCGTGGACGTTCCGCGGATCTGCCGCACTCCTTCGGTGATGAGGTTGTAGCCGTGGACGTAGGCCTCGGACAAACCGCCACCTGAGGTGTTCACCGGGAGCCGCCCTCCGTCCCAGCGAAGTCCTCCGTCGGCGACGAAGTCCGGCGCCTCGCCGCGCCCGCAGAAGCCGTAGCCTTCCAGGGAGAGCAGGATGAGGGGCGTGAATGCGTCGTAGATCTGGGCTACGTCGATGTCCTCGGGGCCCAGCTCGGAGCGGGCCCACAGCTTGGCGGCACACGCCCAAGCCGGGCCGGTCAGCGGGTCCTCGCAGAAGTAGTTCACCATCGACTCGTGCTGGCGGGGGAGCCCTTGGGCGAACGCGTGGATGTACGCCGGCGGGTGGGGGCAGTCGGCCGCCCGGTTGGCGCCGACGACCACGACCGCAAGCGCGCCGTCGGTCTCGAGGCAGTTGTCGAACAGGCAGAGGGGCTCGGAGATCCATCTGGCATTCATGTAGTCGTCCATGGTCATCGGCTTGCCGCTCATGAGCGCGAGCGGGTTCCTCTCCGCATGGCTGCGCACCGCAGTCGCCACCTCACCCAGGGCGCGCCGCGTCGCGCCGTACTCGTGCATGTAGCGGCGAGTCAGCATCGCCACCTCGTCGACCGGTCGGAGCAAGCCGAACGGCCGGGTCCACTGCCCGGGGATCGGCAGGCGCGCCGGGGCAGCCGCCCAGGGCCTGCTGCCGCGAGCGCCGCGCTTGCGCGAGCGCCACGCCACCACGACGTCTGCTTGCTTGGTGGCGACCGCCATCGCCGCATGGCCGACCGTGGCGCACCCGGCGCCGCCGCCATAGCCGACCTGGGAGAAGAAAGTGATGTCCCCGGCCCCGATCGTCTTTGCCAGCGCGACCTCCTCGGTCGTCTCCGAGGTGAACGAGCACAGCCCGTCGACGTCGCTCGGTTCGATCCCGGCATCGCGCAGCGCCGCGAGGACGGCCGTCGCCGCCAGCTCGGGCTCGGGCTCACTGAGCTGCTTGCCGAACGCCGTCTGGCCGATCCCGACGATCGCCGCTGCGTCTCTCACCACGCCGCAGAGGTGCTCATGAGCAACCGGATCCTCGCCCCTCTCCCACCGTTGCCGGTGGCCTCAGCCGGCTCCGAATGCGACCGGAAGCGCGAACGGCGATCGGAAGGCCAGTCCTCGGATGTGCAAATCCTGCCCCGGTTCGGGTGCCAACCGGAGATTAGGACAGCGGTCCAAGAGGGTGTTGACCGCTACCCGGGTCTCCATGCGGGCCAAGTGCATGCCGAGGCAGACGTGGACCCCGAAGCCGAAGCCAACGTGCTGGCGCACTTCGCGGAACATGTCGAACTCGTCGGGGTTGTCGTACTTGCGGGCGTCGTGGTTCGCTGCGCCGAGGAGCAACGCCACGTCGGCTCCCTCGGGAACCGGGACGCCCGCGATCTCGGTGTCCTTGGTCGCACGGCGGAGGATGACCGTGACCGGCGGCTCCCAGCGGATCGACTCTTCGAACGCCTGGGGGATGAGCGAGCGGTCCGCTCGGACGGCGTCGAGCTGGTCGGGATGGGTGAGCAGCCCGTAGAGCAGGCTTCCAGAGGATCGGTAGGTCGTCTCCACGCCGGCCGGGAGGAGCAGGCGAAGGAAGGAGTAGATCTCCTCGTCGGTCAGCCGCTGGCCGTCGACCTCGACGTGTACGAGCTCGGTGATGAGGTCGTCCTCGGGAACCGCCCTGCGCTTGGCCAGCACGTCGGCGAAGTAGTCCCGCAAGCCCTCCGACGCGGCCACGCCGCGCTCCCAGTTGGCCGAGACGCTGGTGATCTCCACTGCCCAGCGCTGGAACTTCGGGTAGTCGCGGCGGGGCAGGCCGAGGATCTGGGCGATCACCTGGACCGGGAAGTTGAAGGTGAGCTCTTTCACGAGGTCGGCGTGGCCCCGATCGGCAAAGTTGTCGATGAGCTCGTTGACGACCGCCCTGACCAGACCGTCCTCCCATTTCTCCAGCATCTTCGAGCGGAACGCCGGCGAGACCAGCGCTCGCTGCATCCGGTGCTCTGGTTCGTCCATCTGGAGGATGGTCCGACCCATCACCATCCCGATGACCCCCTCGTAGATCTGCGAGGAGAACGTCTCGTTGTCGCGTAGCACCTGGACACACTCGTCGAACCCGAGCACCGTGACTGGTTCGATCGGACCGAAGGTCTCGCTGGCGCCGGCGCCGAGGTCGATGGGGCCGACGTGGACCGGGCTCTCGGCCAGGAGCTCGGCCATGATCGGGAACGGGTCGCGTACGTCGCCGGCCACCGTGTCCTGGAGCTCGTAGGGATCGAACGGTGCGATCGTACCGGTGTCCTGGGGCGTGCCGGCGTCTTGGGTCGTGGTCACGATGCCACCTCCTGTCCCTCCCAGGCTGCACGCTGCGTGC
Organism: Acidimicrobiaceae bacterium; assembly: GCA_027342785.1. Taxonomy (GTDB): domain Bacteria; phylum Actinomycetota; class Acidimicrobiia; order Acidimicrobiales; family RAAP-2; genus JAJYWF01. The sequence goes on along the minus strand of DAHWPS010000115.1, from coordinate 53,260 downwards.
AACCTGGCACACCCTACAGCAAACGTTCGTTTGACGCTCGGCACGGGGGCGGTACGGCGCTCGGTTCGACGGGGGCCCTGCTCCCGGCCGAGAATGACCCGGTGACCCCGCAACCCCCCTCGCCGGTCGGCAATCTGACGACGGTCGGCACGACCCAGCGCCAGCACATTCTCGACACGGCCCTGGCGCTCATGTCCCAGCGCGGGGTGGACGGGACGAGCATGCGCGACCTGGCGGCAGCTGCCAACCTCAACGTGGCGTCGCTGTACCACTACTTCCCGTCCAAGCGGGACCTGCTGGTCGCAGTTCTCGAAGATCGCGGGTTCATCGCCGGACTGGCAGCGCCGAGCCCGGCTGCGCTCACCCGCGATCCAGCCGATGCTCTGTCCGAGCTGCTCGACGACATCCTGCGCTCGATGCTCGAGGTGGAGGACTTCATCCGCCTCATGCTCGGCGAAGTGCTCCGCGGTGACGAGACCGCCTTCGCTGTCGGCGCCGAGCTCTTCGCCGCCACCCAGGCATCGCTCGAACGATGGCTGGCCGAGTGCGATCCCCAAGTCTGCGAGGAGACGGGGCCCGCCGCAGTCGCCCGGATGCTGCGAGCGATGGTCGTCGGGCTGTTCTTCGAGCACGTCGCGGGCGTGCTCGACGACGGCGACGACCCGGCGGGGGCGTTCCGGCGGCGGGCCGAGGAGGCGGCGGCGCTGCTTCGCTCCCGGGCCGCCAGCTCCTCATCGGATCCAGGCGATGCTGCTCGCTCGGGCTCCGATCAGGCCAGGTAGTCCTGTCGCAGCAGGCGCTTCACGACCTTGCCGTTGGGATCCCTCGGCAGCTCGTCGACCAGCTTCCACTCCCTCGGCACCTTGTAGTCGGCGAGGTGCGCTCGGACGTGGCCGGCCAGCTCGTCGACCGACACCGCGGAGCGTGCCTCGACGACTGCCACCAACTGCTCGCCGTCTCGCTCGTGGGGCACACCGAAGACGGCGCAGTCGACGACTGCCGGGTGGCGGTAGAGGACCTCTTCGATCTCGCGAGGTGCGACGTTGACCCCGCCCCACAGCACCATGTCCGACGCCCGGTCGGTGATGGTGAGGTAGCCGTCGGCGTCCAGGTGCCCGATGTCCCCGACCGTGAACGCCTCGTCACGCCACGCCTGCGCCGTTGCGTCAGGATCATTGCGGTAGGTGAAACGCTGGGCGCCGGGGGGCTTGATCCAGATGATCCCGTCGGTCCCGGCCGGCAGCGGCTCGCCGGCCTCGGACAGCACTCGGATCTCGACACCGGGCCACGGACGACCGACGCTGCCGGGGTGCTCCTTCCACTCGTGCGGGGAGATCCTGGTGGCACCCCCCTCGCTCGCGCCGTAGAGCTCGTGGATCTCGGTGCGGGGGAACGCCTCCATCATGCGGTACTTGACCGCGACCGGGCACGGTGCGCCGCCGTGGACGATCAGGCGCAGCGTGGAGACCTCCGCTGCACGGCGCTCCTCCTCGGGGACCTCCAGCAACCGGATGAAGTGCGCCGGCACCATGAACGAGCGGGTCCCCCCGTATCGGTGCACGGCCCCGAGGAACTCCCGCGCGTCGAACCGATCGAGAAGGACCGTCGTCGCACCGACGTACAGAGCGGTGAGGGCCCACCCGGCATGCGCTGCGTGGTAGGCGGGCCCCGACATCACGTAGACGTCGTCCGAGGTCCAGCCCCACAAGGCCGCCTGGCCTTGCATCCCTGCCCGGCGGGCGGCGAGGTCCCCGAGCCCGCCGTGCACGACGCCCTTGGGGCGGGCGGTGGTCCCCGAGGTGTAGAAGACGAGCTCGGGCCCCGGACCGCTGTCGAGCGACGGGTCGGCAGGAGAGCGAGCGATCCGATCCTCGTAGCCGCCAAGTGACCGTGGCCGACCACCCGAGGACTGCGGACCGCCGGGCGGCTCGTCGGTGAGAAGCGGGGGGGAGCCGATCCCGGCTCGCTGCACGGCCTCGCCGATCACGTCGGCGAGATCGCCGTTCCCCACCACGGCGCCCACCCCTGCGTCGGCGAGGAGAAAGCTGAGCTCCGAGGCTTTGAGGTGCCAGTTGACCGGGAGGTACGGCGCACCAGCCATGGCCGCCGCGATCGCCACTTCGAAAGGCTCGAACCCGTTGCGCAGGACTGCCGCCACCGGGCGGCCGGGCCCGGCGCCCATCTCGGCAAGGACCGCGGCCAAGCGCCGCGCCCGGTCGTCGAGCTCACCGTAGGTGCGCATCCGCTCTCCCACCACGAGCGCCGCGTGCTCCGGCTGCCGGTGGGCGTGGGACGTGACGCCTTGCTCCGCCGCTGCTCCGCCGGCTGTCGTGCCCACGATGCGCGAAGGTAGCACCGACGTGTTGCCGGGTCCGGGGGTGGAAGGGTAAGCAAGGGTGATGACGAAGCCCGACGCCGAGGAGACCGTAGAGATTGCCGCGCCGGCACCGGACGTCTGGGCGTTGCGCCTCGATTTCACCAGGCTTCCCGAGTACAACCCCGACGTGAGCGAGGTGAACCGCATCCGTTCTGGCTCGGGGATCGGTGGCGAGCTGGGTGCTGGGGCGTGCTACCGGTTCGTCCTGGCGACCTCCCACGGGCCTCACCCCGTCGAGCTCGCCGTCAGCTCGGTCGTCGAGGACCGCGAGGTGGTCGCGACCATGGACGGGGCGCTGAGAGCCCGGGAGGCCTTCCAGGTGGAGGCTCTCAGCCCCGTACGGTGCCGGGCGAGCCTCGCACTCTGGCTGGAGCTGCCCGCAGGGATCGCCCCGGAGGTGGCCGAGGGCGTCGTGGAGGGTGGGAGGCGTCAGATCCGAGCCGAGCTGGACCGCATGAACGAGGTGCTTTCGGCTCCGGCTGCGCCGGCATGAGCCCGGCTGTGCCAACATGACAGCCATGTCAGGTCCCGACTCGGTCTCGACTCCCCCGTTCGCCCCCGGCATGCTCGGACCGATCCCCCGCGATCCGGGCCAGGCGCTCTGGGACCCCGACAAGCAGGCGATGGACCCGGAACGGCGGCGCCATCTCCAAGACCAGCGAGTGAGGGATCTCGTCACCCGGGTCATCGAGACGCCGGTGCCCCTGTTCAAGGACAAGCTCGCCGCAGCCGGCGTTCACAGTCCCGAGGACGTGAGCGGCGTCGACGATCTCTGGAGGATCCCCCTCACTGTGAAGCAGGACCTCCGGGACTCGGAGGCCGCTGCACCGCCGTGGGGTACGTACCGCTTCACCGATCCCCGAGACGGCGTGCGTCTCGGGACGTCGACCGGGACCACCGGGCAGCCGACCATCACGATCTGGACCCGCAAGGACCTCTGGGTCGAGTACGAGTCAGGCGCCCGCAACTGGTGGCGGATGGGCTACCGCCCCGGGATGATCGTGACCCACGCGCATCCGGCCTACCTCTACGGAGGCGGACAGATGCTCCAGGGAACCTACGAGTACCTCGGGCTGCTGAGCCTGTGGGTGCCGCCGCCCGACACCGACGAGCTGGCCGAGCAGGCCGTCCGCTTCTGGACGCGGGTGACCCCGGACATCCCTTTCATGGGCTTCGCCACCGGGCGCTTCCTCGAGGTCGCCAACAAGTTGGGCATCCCTCTCGAAGACGCAGGCCTCACGGGCCTCAAAGCGCCACCGGGCTTCGGGATGGGTCGTGGCGGCATGCCTCTCATGACGGCGGGAGCCGAGTGCTACGCATACGTCGGCGGCCCGTGCGGGCAGTCGCCGGGCGCCCACATTCACGAGGACTGGGCCGTGGTCCAGGCCGTCGACCCGGCCACCGGGCGCGAAGTCCCCGACGGCGAGTGGGGCAACCTCACCGTGACCACCCTGGATCGGGACAACGGCCTGCTGCGCTACGACCTCGAGGAGGCCTGTGCCATCCTGCGCGAGCCGTGCCCGTGCGGGGAGACCTCCATCCGCGGCCTGTGGGGCGGGAGGTTCAAGGATCTGCTCACCTGTCAGGGCACCCGGTTCCAGCTCAACGAGCTCGAGTCGGTGCTGCGCGGCATCGAAGAGCTGAGCCGCCCTTCACTCGAGTACCAGGTGGTCCAGCCCGACGGCAGCGACACCCCGCTCAAAGTGCGCGTAGAAGTGGCATCGGAGGATGCAGACCTGCGACGCCGGGCTGCCGAGCGCCTCGCTGCCGACGTCAAGGCGGCGCTCGGCGTGGTCGTGGACGCCGAGCTCCTCGATCGCGACACCATCCCCCGGGCCGGCTACAAAGCGACCCGGATCGTCGACTCTTGAACGGGCTCCATCGGCCCGAGCCGCGCTGATGGAGGCACGCCGATCAGAGGTCCGAGTCGCGGGCGCGGCCAACCTCTTGGACCTCGCGCACCGCCGTCGTGCGGAACCCGAGGCTCGTCTCGGTGGCGCCTGCGACCTCGGTAGCCCAGTAGACGACCATCGCCTTGCCGAGCACGGGGCCGTCGATGGCGATGAACCGGCGCCAGATCCCGTCCTGGGGCTGGGTGTCGGCAGGGCCGTGGCGACCGTGGACGCGCCGGATCTGCTTCCCGTCGCAGTCGACGTCGTAGACCGATCCGGACTCGGTACGGACTCGCAGCACGCCCCGGAGTGTAGGGCCGGTCGCCGCCTGAGGAGAGGCTGTGGCCAATTGTCGCAGGATGGAGCGGCGGGGCGGCTAGAAAGGGGGCTTCCATGGAACATTTTCTCTCCCACTGGGGCTACCTGGCGCTGTTCGCGTTCAACTTCACCTCGGCGCTCGGGATCCCGGTCGGCTCGGAGCCGGCCATGGGCTACGCCGGCGCGCTGGCCAGTGGGGAGCTGACCGCCCACGGCGACCCCCATCTCCAGCTCGGGATCGTGATACTCGTCGCGATCGCCGGGGACACCGCGGGGTCGGTCGCCGGGTACTCGATCGGCCGGTTCGGGGGGCGGCCCCTCATCGACCGTCTCGGTCGCTTCATCCTGCTCACCCACCGCGACTTGGACCGGGCCGAGGCGTGGTTCGAGCGCCGAGGCGATCCATTCGTCTTCGTCGGCCGGCTCATCCCGCTCCTGCGCTCCTTCGTCTCTTTGGCCGCCGGTATCGGGGAGATGGCGTTCGGCACCTTTCTCGCCTTCACGCTCCTCGGGGTCGCGATCTATGACGCCGCCATCTGCAGCATCGGCTATGCCCTCGGAAGCGGTTGGGACCACGTGATCAAGGCCTTTAGCGATGCCGGCTACGTGGTGGCCGCACTCGTCGTCTTGGGCGTGGTCGGTGTCATCCTCCACCGGGTGAGTGTCATCCGAGCCGAGAACAGCGGTCGTGCCCCGTCAGGACAGCGAGGCCGCCATGCGCCGGGCGCGGCCGGTGGCGAGCGGGCCGACGGGAATGTCGGTTCGGGGTTCCAGCCTGTGGGGAGTGCGACCGCCGACGCGCTCACGGACGTGACCCGAGAGCCCCTCCGCCCGCACGAGCACAGCCACGTGAAGGTGCGGCCACCGGTCCGCCCGGAGACCGAACCGGCCGACTGAGCTCGGGGGACCCAGGTGCTCGGGGGACCCAGGTGCTCAGGGGACCCAGGTGCTCGGGGAACCCAGGTGCTCGGGGGACCAGCCCCTCAGGTCCTTTGGGCAGCCCGCCAGGGGCCGAGGTCGAGACCCGGATAGCGTTCCGCAGTCGCGTCGAGCAACTCCTCGGACCAGATCGGGTGGCCGGGGGGCGGGAAGCCGAAAAGCTCCAGGTCTCTCACGCTCGAGCCCTCGACAAACGCGGTCCACTCGTCGGAGGTGGAGACCGATTGCTGGGTGTCGTACCCGATCCAGTCCTGGTCGGCACCCTTGAACGCCAGCGCCAGCAAGAACCTGGCCGTCCCCGACGACTCGAAGGGAGCCCCGCGATGGAAGACATCGGCGCGGTACGCGAGGTACGAACCACGCACGCCGGGGGCACGATGCTCGAGACGGTAGAGATCGGGCTCCATTCCCGGGAGCAGCACCCCATAACGGGCCGCCACCGGCGAGCTGCCGGTCGCGCCGGCCGAGTCGGAAAGGCGGACAAGGCGCGTGGGGTTGTCGTCGTCGGTGACGTCCGAGAGGTACAGGAAACCCTGGACGTTCCACCACGGTGCGCGAGACACGGCGGGGAGCCACGAGTGATTGCGGTCGGTGTGCATCGGCTGCTCGTAGTTCGTGAGCCCGGAGTACTTGGCGCTCGCCTGCGCCTGATAGAGGCGAATGTCGGGCGTGCCGAGCGCACGTTCGGCGAAGTCGACAACTGAAGCATGGACGCATAGGCGGTTGAGCCTCCCCGCACCAGGGAACGGGAAGGTCTTCACCCATCGCTGCTGCTCGGGCCGGAAACCCGGACCCTCCTCGGGCCAGACGAACCCGGCTCGGGGCTCCGCCGGTCGGCCCTTCCATCGTTCGGTCACGCCGTCGGGGTCCGCGTGGTACTCCTCGGCGCTCGGAAAGATCTCCCAAAGGTCTTCGGTGGCAGCATCGATCTCGTCGGTCCCCACCAGACCCTCGAGGAGCACCCACCCTTCACGGCGCCACGCGGCCACCTCCTCTTCGGTCGCCAGCCGCGCCATCACGCCGCCTGGCCGCGATCCCGAGCGGGCGACTCGGTCATCCGCCGGCCCGGAGACGATCCCTCAGGACGAACTTCTGGACCTTGCCCGACGGCGTCCGGGGCAGCTCGTCGACCACCCGAAGCTCCTCGGGCCACTTCTGCCGGGCCAGCCCGGCCTCTTGGAGATGTGAGCGGATGTCTTCGAGCGCCGGGGGGCGGGCATCGGCCTGCATCCGGAAGAACGCGCACCCGTGCTCGCCGAGCCGCTCGTCGGGCGCGGCGACGACTGCCACCTCGGCCACGCCGTCCATGTGGGCTAGGATCTGCTCGACTTCGGCAGCGCTCACATTTTCACCACCTCGGATGATGATGTCCTTCACCCGGTCGGTGAGCGTGAGGCATCCCTCTTGGTCGATGATCCCGACGTCCCCGGTCCGGAACCATCCGTCCTTGTCGACAGCGACCGCCGTCAGCTCCGGATCGGTGTAGCCGGCGAAACGATCGGGGCCTCGGGTGAGGATCTCGCCGGGCTGCCCGACTGCCACGTCGCGCCCGTCTTCGTCGACGGTGCGCACCTCGACATGGGCCAGCGGACGGCCATCGGTATGGATCCGTTGGGCAACCGGATCGGCATGGCGGCTCCCGGTCACCGACGGGTGCTCCGTGCACCCGTAGGCTCGGGTGAGAGAGATACCCAACTGGTCGGCGCGTTCGGCCACGGCATCGGGGATCGGGGAGCCTCCAAGCGAGATCATCGGCATGCGAGCCAAGTGCTCGGGTCCGAAGCCCGGGGCATCGAGAAGACTGGTGAAGAAGTAGGTCGAGCCGTTGCCGGCCCCGATGTCCTCTTCGATCATGGCGTCGAGCACGGTCTGGGGATCCCAGCCGTCGATCAGGTAGATGGGCCATCCCACTGCCAGCGGTACCAGCAACCCGGCCAGCATGCCGATGGCGTGGCCGACAGGCGCGCCGGTGAGGGTCGCGCGCTGCCGCTCGTCCTGGTGAGCACCGAGCTGGCGCACCTCGAAGCCGATCGACCGGTGCGTGTGGATGACGCCTTTGGGGTCGGCAGTCGTGCCCGAGGTGTAGCCCACCAGGGCTGCTCCATCAGGGTCACCGGCTTCCGGCGATTCGATGGGAGGCCCAGCGGCAACATCCGCGAAACGGTGGTCGCCGACCGGCGCCTCCCCTCCCACCACGATCACGTGCTCGAGCCCCGGCAGGTCCTGGCGGATCGGTGCGAGGTCGGCGAGGTAGTCACGCTGGCCGAATCGTGCGACTTGGATGAGCGCCCGAGCACTTGACTGGCGCAAGATGAACCGCACTTCCTTCGGTCCGTAGAAGTGGACGATCGGCACGAGGACGACGCCCAGCATCGCGCACCCGTAGAAGGTCGCCGCAGCTTCCACCCAGTTCGGGAGCTGGAACGCCACCACGTCGCCGGGCCCGATGCCGAGCCGGCGGAGCCCGCCGGCCAGGCGCCGAGCCATCTGGGTCACGTCGTCCACGGTTCCCTCGTAAGGATTGGCCGCCGACCAGATGCGGAACCGTCGGCCGGCCGAGGACTCCAGGGCATCCGTCAGGAACTGCCCGAGGGTCCGCTCGTCCCACGCTCCCTCGGACCGGTAGCGGCGAGCGAGGTCGCTCGGCACCGGGGACAGCGCCCAATCGCTCGATCTCATCGTCTCGTCGCCACCCTCTCTCCTGCCATCACGCCTGCGATCACTCCTGCCATCACGCCTGCAATCTCCATCCAAGTCGCAGTGCGTTCAGACCGGAGACACGATCATCTGCGCCAGACGGAGCCGTTGCGAGCCCGACCCCCCGATCAGTACGTCATTTTGCTTGGCACGCTTGAACAGGAAATGGGCAACGTTGGCCCACGTGAAGCCCACGCCTCCGTGCAACTGAATGTTGTCCCCGGTGAGCTTGACCGCCGTCTCGGCTGCATAGCCGGCGGCCATGGCGGCAGTGCGCTCCCGATCGGTGGGCGGTGCTCCAGAGTCGGCCATCCATGCGGCGTACTGCGCGCCGGCCCGGGCCATCTCCAGCGCGTGGAACATATCCACCAAGCGGTGCCGCACCACCTGGTTGGCCGCCACCGGACGGTCGAACACGACCCGTTCCTTCGTGTACTCGGTCGCCTCTTCGAGAGCCCGATCGGCGACGCCCACCAGCTCCGACGCCAACCCGATCGAGGCATCGTCGAGGACGGTGCGCCAGAGCGGACCCTGATGCCCAGGTGGCCCGAGAGGCACGGCGCGTACGTCGTCGAGCACCACTCGCGCCGCCTTGCGGGTCGGGTCAAGCGTCGGTACCGGCTGGACGTCGACGTCGCCCGGAAGGTCCACCGCGAACGAACGCAGGCCCTCCTCGCTCCGGGCCACGACGATCATCCAGTCCGCCGTGTGGCCATCGAGCACCAGCGGCTTGGTACCGCTCACCACCCAGCCGGCACCCTTGCGACGGGCCCGGCTCCGGACCGTCGCCAGCGGATCACCATGTCCGAGCTCATGGAGCGCCACGGTGCCGCGCTGAACTCCCGCAGCCAGCGAACCGAGCAGCTCGTCGGCCCCAAGGGCTCGTGCCGCGAGCGTCGCCAAGACCGCCGACGAGAAGAACGGCCCGGGAAGCGGTACCCGGCCCATCTGCTCGAGCACGATCCCCGTCTCGAGAAGGCCGGCACCGGCCCCGCCGTGCTCGGCAGGCACCAGCAGGCCGGTCCATCCCAGCTCGACGATCGTGTGCCACAGCTCCCCGGTGATCCCTTGGGGATCGTCGGCGAGAGCGCCCAGGGTGTCGGCGTCCACCGCCCGATCGAGGGCCTGGCGTGCCACATCTCGCAGGGCGAGCTGCTCGGCGTCGTAGGTGAAGTCCACTTTCTCTCGTCTCTCCTGTCCCCGTCTCGCGCCCGATCTCGGTCGGCGACCAACGATCAGCGCCGGCACGCCGTTCGCTCGGAATCCGACTGACTCCGAATGAGCGCTCTCCCCACCGTCTGGGCGAGCACCCTGTTGCACCCTGTTGCGCCCTGTCGTCGGTCACGCACCTCGCGGCGCTCCCCGGCCATGCTCGTCCGATGACCCTGACAGCAGTGTCAGGGTACACGACATTTGGGCTACCGTGGCCGCCGTGGACTTTGCGCTGTCACCAGAGGACGAAGCCTTTCGCGACGAGTTGCGCGCCTGGTTGGACGAGCACCTGCCCCCATTCTTGGAGAAGGAGACAGCAGGCGCCTCGGGCGATGCCGGAGACGAAGGCGGCAAGCTCTCGGGGGAGGCGTCACAGCGGCGCCGCGCCGCGTGGCAGCGTGAGCTGCACTCGGGGCGTTGGGCCGCCATCCACTGGCCGGTCGAGCACGGAGGCCGCGCCGCCACTGCAATGCAGCGCATCATCTCCTCGGAGGTGATGGCCGAATACCGCACTCCGGGGATGTTCAACACCAACGGCATCTGGCAGATCGGGCCGATGATCATCACCTGGGGTACCGACGAGCAGAAAGCCCGGTGGCTCCCGAGCATTCTTGAAGCCCGAGAGCACTGGTGCCAGGGATTTTCCGAGCCCGACGCCGGCAATGACTTGGCAAACCTGCGGACGATGGCGATCCGAGACGGCGACCACTACGTCGTGAACGGTCAGAAGATCTGGATCTCGACCGCCCACTTGGCCAAGTGGGGGCTTTTCCTGCTCCGCACCGACCCGACGGCCATCGAGCGCGGCGCAAAGCACGAAGGGATCACCGCGTTCATCATCGACATGGAGACGCCGGGGATCGAATGCCGCCCCATCCGGGACATGGCCGGCGAAGAGATGTTCAACGAGGTGTACTTCACCAACGCCCGCATACCGGTCGAGTGCCGCTTGGGTGGTGAAGGCGAAGGCTGGATGGTCGCCATGGGCACTCTCGGTTTCGAGCGCGTCGGCATCGCAGGTCAGATCTCCATCCTCGGAGCTGACCTACGGGCAATGGTCGAAGCAGCCCGATCGACGAACCCCGACGCGCTCGCTGACCCGGTCATCGCCGATCGTCTTGCTCGGGCCTGGACCGAGATCGAGTTGGCGCGTCTCCTCTCACTGCGGGCACTCAGCCGGATCATCAAGGGAGAACGCCCGTGGCCCGAAGTCCAGTTCGCCAAGCTCCAGTGGTCTTCACTGGCGCAAGAGCTGGCTGAGCTGGCAGTCGATCTGCTCGGGCCAGCCGGGGTCCTGGCTCGAGGAGGCCCCGACTCGGTCGACCGAGGCAAGTGGACGCGCCTGTACGCCTTTCAGCGCTACAGCACGATCGGCGGTGGCTCGACCGAGGTACAGAAGAACATCATCGCCGATCGGGCCATCAAGCTCCCCGGCCAGTCCCGTACCTCCTGAGCGGGATGGCCACGGTGAGCCAGATCGTCGACCCCCGCGCCCCCTGCCTGATCGGCGTAGGCCGGCAGACGTGGCGGGCCGGACCCGGTGGCGGACCCGGTGGCGGACCCGGTGTGAGCCAAGAGGCACCCGAACCCTTGGAGATGTGGGATCTCGTTGCCCGGGCGGCGGCTGCGGACGCCGGGACCGGCTCCGACGGCCGCGTCCGCGAGAGGATCGACCTCATCGACGTGGTGTACTGCCAGTCCTGGGACTACGACGACCCCGCCGGCAGACTTGCCACCCGTATCGGCGCGACTCGAGCGCGCGGCCACTACTCGGGAATCGGTGGTTCGATCCCCCAGACGCTTCTCTCCGAAGCCGCTGCAGACATCCTCGCCGGCGAGCTGGACCTCGTGCTCGTGGTCGGAGGCGAGGCACTGGCCACCGTCCGCCAGATCCGCAAAGAGGGTCGGCGGCCCGACTGGTCCCACAAAGCGCCCGAGCGCCGTCCGTTTCCTTTCGACATCCCCTTTCATCCGGCCGAGATGGCGCACTCGATCTTCGAGGCTTACCTCACGTTCTCCTTGTTCGACAGCGCCCGGCGTGCCCACTTGGGGCGAGCGCTGGACGATCATCAGGCCTGGCTGGGTCGCCTCATGGCACCTATGACCGTCGCAGCCGCAGCCGATCCGACGCACGCCTGGTTTCCGATCCGTCGTGACGCAGAAGAGCTCAGCACCCCGACTGCTGCGAACCGCATGGTCGCGTACCCCTATACGAAGCTCATGATGGCGATCATGGACGTGGACATGGCTGCCGCCTTGCTGCTCGCCAGCCACGAGTGCGCCGACGAGCTCGGGGTGCCCCCTGAGCAACGGGTCTACCTTCGCGGCTGGGGGAATGCCCGGGACCCGGACTACGTCGCAGAGCACAGGGATCTCTGGCGTTCCCCGGCGATGGCCGTCGCTGCGAGGGCGGCCCTCGCGGGAGCCGGCATTCGCACCGAAGATGTCACGCACTTCGACCTCTATTCGTGCTTTCCGAGCTCCGTGGCGTTCGGTGCCGACGCCCTCGGTCTCGACCTCGACATGGTGACGGACGGTGCGCGGCCGTTGACGGTGACTGGAGGACTTCCGTACCACGGCGGGCCGGGAAGCAACTACATGACCCATTCGATCGCAGCGATGGCCGAGCGGTTGCGCTCGGATGCGGGAGCGTTCGGATTGGTGAGCGGCGTCGGGATGCACATGACCAAGCACGCGTACGGATTGTGGTCCACTCAGCCAGGACGACTCTCGCCTCCCGATCCCCGGGCCATGGCACAAGACCTGGACCGTGAGCGCGACCGGACACCGGCCCTCGAGCCCGGGCCTGCCGGCGTTCTGGAGCCGGCAACCGATCCCGAAGGCCGGGTCACGATCACCGTAGAAGCAGACGGGCCAGCCGCGGTTGCGGCCTACACGGTCCTCCATGACCGGGAGGGCTCAGCGACCTGGGCACCGCTGGTGTGCAACCTGGCCGACGGGACGCGTTGCTACGCCCGAGCGGACGATCCGGGCATGCTGGCAGCAGCCGAGCGCGAGGAGCTCATCGGACAGACTGTCCACTTGGTGGTACGCGAGGGAGTGAACCACGCCCAGGCCTGATCTGTGCCGGTGCGAGCCGGTGCGAGCCGGTACGAGCAGGTGCGAGCCGGTGCGAGCCGGTGAACCCCGGGGCTCGGGGACATCCGATGTCGCTGCTGTGCTGGACGTCGAAGTCTACCCCGAAGCTCGCCACGGAGCTCGTGTGCGAGAGCTTCGCCATCACCGACCACATGGTGGCGTGGATCGAACGGCCATCACGTGCACCTGTGGAAGTTCGAGCTTGCCAAGCTCGCGAAAAAGACCAGCCTCGACATCACGGCCTGCCACTACCCACCCGGTACGTCGACGTGCAATCGAATCGAGCACAAGGTATGGAGCTCCATCTCGCCCGTTGTTACCGGCCTGACTTCCATGGCGACCGGAACTACACCATTGATCGCTCAAACCCTCGGTGAGCCCTTTCTACTGCTCGGGAGTACGCGCCTGCACGGTCCTTGCCAAGGTCTCAGGTTCACGCGCCCGTCCGATCTCGCCGAGGCGGTACGGTCTGGTGCAAGCTGAAACACGCAGCGTTCCGCCGATCGGTCCGCCGCAGAGCCACCTGACGCATGCCGCACCAGGGCGCGTCTGAGGGGCCGGGAACGCCTCGGAGCAGGGGCGGCACTACAACGAGGAGCAGGGGCGGTCGATGATCGAGCTGAACGGTCTCGTCAAGCGATACGGTCCGACCCTGGCCGTCGACCACTTGACGTTCGAGGTCGTCGCCGGCAAGGTGACCGGGTTTCTCGGCCCGAACGGCTCGGGCAAGTCGACCACCATGCGGATGATCATGGGGCTCGACAACCCGGACGCCGGTTGGGCAACGATCCGAGGTCGGCCGTACCGCGAGCTGGCCTGGCCCCTCCGAGAGGTCGGCGCGCTGCTCGAGGCGAAAGCCATCCACCCCGGCCGGAGCGCCTTCAACCACCTCCTTTCCCTGGCTCAGACCAATGACATTCCCCGCCGGCGGATCGACGAGGTCATCGATCTTGTCGGCCTCGCCACCGTTGGCCGCAAGCGGGCCGGTACGTACTCGCTCGGCATGGGCCAGCGTTTGGGGATCGCCGCCGCTCTGCTCGGTGACCCCGGTGTGCTGCTGTTCGACGAACCGGTCAATGGCCTCGACCCCGAGGGGATCCGGTGGGTGCGCAACCTTCTCCGGCATCTCGCTGCCGAGGGCCGAACGGTCCTCGTGTCAAGCCACCTCATGAGCGAGATGGCACTCACGGCCGACCACCTCGTCGTCATCGGGCGAGGTCGCCTGATCGCCGATATGCCGATCACCGATCTCACCTCGCGCGGCTCCAACCACAACGTGCTGGTGCGGACGCCGAACACCGGCGAACTGGTCCAGAGGATCCACGATGCCGGGGGTCAGGCCGTGACCGACGCGGACGGCGCGCTTCGGGTCACCGGGCTGCCGGCCGACGTCATCGGAGAGCTCGCCGCCGCCGGGGGCATCGTCTTGCACGAGCTCACGCCTCGCAGCGCATCCCTCGAAGAAGTGTTCATGGAGCTGACGGGGACAAGCGTGGAGTTCCACGGGATGGGGATGGAAGCCGCTCCTCGCAACGACCGACCCGACCACGATCCTACGGCTCCGCTGGAGCTCACGGGACCATGAGCATCACTGAGAACTCGAGATCCGGTGGCGATGAGCTCCAGCCACGGGTTGGCGAAGCAAGCAGCGGCTCAGATCCAACTCCGTCCGCGCACGGAGAGCGTCCGGGCCACTACCGCCTCTCGGGCGTCCTCAAGTCGGAGTGGACGAAGCTCCGGAGCGTGAGATCCACCACCTGGAGCCTGGTGGTCACCGCGATCCTCGTGATCGGCATCGGCATCCTGGCCACCGCGACCGAAGCGGACCGCTGGTCGCACGAGACCTTGCTCCAGCACCTGACGTTCGACCCGACGAGCCTCAGTCTGACCGGCCTTCTCCTCGGTCAACTGGCCATCGGCGTCCTCGGCATCCTTGTGATGACCGCCGAGTACGGCAGTGGCACGATCCGCGCCACCTTGGCAGCCGTCCCCAACCGGCTCCTCGTGCTCCTCGCCAAGACTGCGGTGTACGCGGTCGTCGCACTGGTCGTGAGCGAGGTCCTTGCGTTCGCCGCCTTCTTCATCGGTCAGGCAATCCTCGCTGGATCCGCCCCACACGCCGTCCTCAGCCAGGCCGGAGTACTGCGAGCAGTCGCCGGAGGCGGTCTCTACCTTGCGGTGCTCGGACTGCTGGCCCTCGGCATCGCGACGATCGTCCGGCACACTGCCGGGGCGATCAGCACGTTCGTTGGCGTGCTCTTCATCCTTCCGCTCGTCGTCGAGGCGCTCCCGTCGTCGATCAGCGACGCGGTCGCCAAGTACCTCCCCGCTGTCATCGGGGTAAGGATGATGACGGTCCACGTGGGCCTACGAGCCGCTCAGGCGCCAACGTTCGGCCCGTGGGTCGGCTTTGCCATTCTCTGCGGGTACGCCGTCGTCGTCCTCGTCCTCGGCGGTTGGCTGCTCGTGCGACGCGACGCATAACCACGCAACCACACGGCCGACCTCGGCATGCTTGGAGGACGGGCCATCGATTAGCTTGACCTGATGCACATCGGACTGGCCGAGGCGGTGCGCAGCAGAGAGGCGACGGCGCGTTGAGCGAAGAGCCATGCCTGTTCTCGGGTGAGTTCCACTACTTCCGGGTCCCCCGCACAGCCTGGGCCGACCGTCTGGCGCAGATGGCCGACGCGGGATTGGACACCGCTTGCATCTACGTGCCGTGGAATTGGCACCAGCCTGACCCGGCGACGCTGGACTTGACGGGGCGTACCATCCCCGAAAGGGATCTCCTCGGGGCGCTCGACGCCATCGCCAGCGCCGGTCTGCAGTGCATCTACCGTCCCGGACCGTTCATCACTGCCGAGTGGCGCAACGGAGGGATCCCGGACTGGCTGCTCGACTCGGAACCGGCGATTCGAGCCCTCGACGCCAGCGGCTCGGTCAGCGACGGGGGCGGTTACCCGCTCATCACCTATGCCCATCCGAGGTTCGTCGAAACCTCTCAGGCATGGCTCCGGACTGCTTGCGAGGCAATCGTCGATCGCTTGTGCGAGCACGGCGGTTTCATCAGCGCCGTCCAGCTCGATGACGAGCCTTCGTACTGGCAGAGCCTGGGTGACCCTTTCAGCTTGGACTACCACCCCCTTCTCGTGAGCCCGGTCGCAGGCGGCTCGCCCTGGGCGAAATTCCTCCTGGAACGCCACGGGTCCATGAGTGCAGTGGCATCGGCCCACGATCGCCCGGAATGGTCCCGGCCCGAGGACATCGAACCCCCACGCCAGCCCATGTCCGACGGGCGGGAGCTGGCCCGGTACCTGGACTGGCTGGACTTCAAGCTGGACCAGATCAACCGGTACGTCGCCATCTGCTACGAGACGGCAAGAGGGGCGGGGATGGTGGGCCGCCTCATGATGCTGTACCCCTATCTGAGCTCTCTCCAGGCCAAGAAGTTCTCCTCTTTCGCAGATCGCATGAACCTCGACCTCCACTTGACCGACGAGTGCTACCTCTCACTCATGGGGTCGTACGCAGGTGCCGAGGAAAAGATCGCGGCGGTCATCTCCACTCACGAGGCGTACCACCTGTGGCGCGGCGTCGATCACGGTCCACCGGTCGCCATGGAGATCCAGTCGTCAAACGCCAGCTATCTCCCACCTGGTGCCATGGAGCTTCTCTACGCCCTGACTGCGATCCGAGGCGTGCGCGGGATGAATTTCTACATGATGGTCGGAGGAAAGAACCCTCCTGGCTTCGAGAACGAGACGGGGTCGGAGTACGACATCTGTGCTCCGATCTCCGTCGAGGGCAAACGCCGCCCTCACTTCGACACCGTTGCCAAGATCGTCCGCGTGATGCGAACCATGGAGCCGGAGATCCACGAGATGCGCCCGCTCATCGACGTCTCGATCGGGGTGCACCTGGACTATGACGCGGCCTCGATGGGGGGAGCTGCTCTGGCCCTCGACGCGTGGGGGCTCCAGACCCTGCTCCCCCAAGGTGAGATGGGGCTCTCGTCGTCAGCCGGGCTGCAGAGCCTCCTCGCCACCTCGAGCATCAGCTGGAACCTCGTCGACATCGCCGACAGGGCGAGCCCACTCGAAGCAGCACACCAATGCTGGGTTGGTTGCCTGGACTTCTTGGCTGCCCCGGTGCAGCAGCGGCTCGTCGACTACGCCGCCGGCGGCGGCCACTTGGTGCTCCTTCCGGCACTGCCCACGCGTGACGACACGATGGCACCCTGTGACGTGCTCGCTCGAGCTGTCTTCCCAGGCGGCAAGCTGCCTGCGTTCGCCGGATTTGCCGGGGGGATGTCAGGAACCGCTCTCGTGCGTGACGAGCTCGGTCGGACGATCGTCGGCATCGGGCGAGCCACCTCCTTCGACCTTCCAGCTGGCAGCGAAGCACTGGCGTTCTCTGCCGAGGACGGGCGTCCGTGCGCCTGCACTCAGCCCTTCGGGCAAGGCCGGATCACCTTCATCGGGTTCCGCTTGGGCTACGACCCCGATGGAGGACCCGGAGCTGCGGCGCTGTGCCGGCGCATCGTCGAATGGGACGGTACCTCCTGCGCAGTGTCCTCCTCAGACCCGCAGATCGCGGCGTTCGAGATGGCCGGCCCTTCGGGTGGGCTGGTCTGTGTCGTCAACCCGGTCGACGCTCCGGCCGCCACGCGCGCCACCTACACCAGACCTTGTCCGTCACCTGCCGGCGCCCCCGTCGGAGCTGGCGAGCGCAGCGGCAGCGGTAGCACCGGCGAGCCCAACGGCAGCCGAGATGGCCGCAGCCAGAGCGCACTCGGGCACCGGACCCTCCCGGCGCTGCTGGACTCCATCTCCATGCCGGGTCGAGGAGCTCGGCTCCTGCCCGTCGAGGTCTCGCTCGGTGCCGCCGGGACCCTCGTACAAGCGACGGCAGAACTGATCGGCCGCCACCTCGACGACGGGCGAGGGACGATCACGCTCCTTCTTCACGTCACCCAGCCCGGTCTGGTCGAGCTGGTCGTGCGTGGAGCGATCGCCGGCGCACTTGCGACCACACCGGCGGGGTCGATCGCGGTGACAGGTGGATCGGTGGCGATCGTCACCCCGGGGCCAGAGCCCGCCGAGACCACCGTGGTCATCCAGGCGAGCCGACCTGGATCGATCGAATGCCGGCTGACGTCCGATCGCGCTTGAGCTCGTCCCGGCAACGCCCCGGGCAGGTTACGAGCTCGATGTCGCGCGGGTGGTCGAGAGGCTCTGCAGGCCGGATCACACGCCCATCTGCGAGCGGAGCTCCCCTACGAGGGCGTCGAGGAGCTCGGGAGACGCTGACGCCGAGAGGAAGAAGAAGTTCCTCCCGCCTTCGCCGTCCGGAGTGCAATTCACCCGGAGGATGTCCCGGTTGCCCGTGTGGACCCGGAACCGCCGCTGGCGCACGCCGGCGAGATCGAGACCTTCTCGTTCGGCGAATAGGTAGAACCCGATCGTCGGCGGAGGCGGCACGTACCGGTCGAGGCCGACGGACTCGGCCTCCGCGAGCGGGGCGGGCACCACGCCGTGGGTCATCGCGGCCCGAAGGGCAGCCATCACCCTCGGTGAGACGTCCTCCAGCTTTTCACCAGGGTGGACTTCGGCACGCAGTCGGACCGGCCCGACGAAATTTCCGATCATCTTCCTGGTCACCGGCAAGCGGCGGCTCGACATCGCCGACGTCACCACGAAGTCCTCGGCGCCGGCCACCGCGCACAGCGCGATCTCCAGCCACGAGAGCACCACGACGTACGGCATCGTCGCCAGGGCTGGAGTTGCCCTGACAAGCCTATCCCATGTCGCTCCGGGCACGTTGAAAAACCGAGTGATGCTGCGATCGCCAGTCGCCGTCGGCCACTCCCCTGCAGCAGCTCTGGCCGGCAGCTCGCCTGCCCAGAATTGGCGAGCTCGCTCGAAGGCCGCAAAAGTCACCGGGTAGTCCAGGACGTATTGCAGGTAGCTCGTCTCGTCGGGCACGGGTAGCTCGGGGGCCGGCCGTCCCGCATGGGCGGCGTAGGCACGCGAGATCTCGGCCGCGACCAGCGTGCCCGAGTCCCCGTCCACCGCCGCCTCGGCCACCCAGACCGACAGCACGTGGGTCTTCGGGGCCACGACGTAGAGGGTGGCCTGGAGGCGCGCGTCGTCCCACGGTGAGAGGTCCTGGTACTCGATCTCGACTGCTCGGACCGCGGTCGTGAGCGCTTCGAGCTTCGGCCGGTCGTCGAGCCGGACCACCCCGAGCACGCCGGGATGGAACGGCGTGACGATCTGCTCGGGACCCTGCCCGCGGTCGAGGAAGCGCACGCGGAGCATTTCGTGCCGAGCGACGACGTCGTCGAGGGCGAGGGCGAGGGCGGACGCGTCGAGACGCCCGTTCAACTGGTAGATCCAGCTCATGAACTCGCGGCTGGGGTTGAAGCGCGACATCAACAGCGACGATCGCTGGGTAGGGGATGCAGGGGCTGCAGCCACCACATCGGCTGGCCGGCCGCCACCCTGGTCCGAACGGTTACCGACTCGGGGTCGACCGCCTGCTCGGGGGGGTTGGCGCGCCGACGAGCCGGGCGCGTCGACGTGGCTCATGTCCCTATATTGACCCACCGCACTACTACGCTCGCTCCATGTCCTCTCCCACAGGCGTCATCCGCTACGGCATCATCGGCACCGGCATGATGGGCCTGGAGCACTTCCGGAACCTCGGCGCCGTCGACGGTGTCGAGGTGACGGCGATGGCCGACCCCGACGAAGGCTCGCGCCAGTCGGCGCGCTCGACAGCGGAGATGGCCGGCCGGCCGGTGCCTGAGATGTTCTCCGACCACCGTGAGCTCCTGGCGTCGGGGCTCTGCGACGCCGTGGTGGTGGCCAGCCCGAACATGACCCACGCCGCCGTCCTCCTCGACGTCTTGGCTGCCGGCATCCACGTGCTGGTGGAGAAGCCGCTGTGCACGACGGTGGCCGACTGCGAGAAAGTGGTCGCCGCCGCCGAAGACTTCGGGGGTGTCGCCTGGGTCGGGCTCGAGTACAGGTACATCCCTCCGGTCGCCGCGCTGATCGACCGGGTGAGAGACGGTGTGGTGGGCGACCTCCGGATGATGGCCATCCGGGAGCACCGTTACCCGTTCCTGCCCAAAGTCGGGAACTGGAACCGCTTCAACCGCAACACGGGCGGGACGTTGGTGGAGAAGTGCTGCCACTTCTTCGACCTCATGAACCTGGTGATCGGACGTGACCCGGTCCGGGTGATGGCCTCAGGCGCCCAGGACGTGAACCATCTCGACGAGCGATACACAGGCGAGATGCCTGACATCATCGACAACGCCATGGTGATCGTCGAGTACGAGGGGAGCGCCCGCGCGTCGCTCGACCTGTGCATGTTCGCCGAGGCAAGCAGGAACCAGGAAGAGCTGAGCGTCGTGGGCGACCTCGGGAAGGTGGAGGCCTTCGTCCCGTCCGGCATCGTGCGGACCGGTCAGCGGGCCCGCGGGCCATGGGGCGTCACCGAAGAGGTGCCGACCGACGACCGGATCCAGCACGAGGGGTTCCACCACGGCTCGAGCTATCTGGAGCACCTGGACTTCCTCAGCGCCATACGCAGCGGTACGCCGGCACAAGTGAGCCTTGCCGACGGCCTGCTGAGCGTGGCCGTCGGCGCGGCGGCGCAGCAATCCATCGCCGAGCACAGGGCGGTCGAGATGTCCGAAGTCCTCGCAGGCTGACGCACGGTCATCGGTCCGGTCACACGGTGAGTGGCGCGTGGTCGATGAGGGGGAGCACCAGCTCGCCGAAGCGGCGGCACTCGTCGATGTGGGGGTAGCCCGACAGGATGAACGCATCCATGCCCAGTTCGGCATAGCGGGAGAGCTTTGCGGCCACCTGCTCGGGATCGCCGACGAGCGCGGCACCGCAGCCTGACCGACCCCTGCCGATCCCGGTCCACAGGTGCTCCTCGACGTAGCCTTCGTCATCGGCTGCCGCCCGAAGCTCCCCCTGGCGACCCACGCCCGCCGATGCGGCGTCGAGTGAACGGTTCCGGATCGCTGCACCGGTATCGTCGTCGAGCATCGAGACGAGATGGCGGGCCGCCTCTCGCGCCTCGGACTCGGTGCGGCGGACCACGACGTGCACCCGATAGCCGAAGCGCAGGGTGCGGCCGAGCGCGGCTGCCCGGCGGCGGAGATCGGCGACCACCGATGCCACCACGTCTTCGGTATCCGGCCACATGAGGTAGACGTCGGCTGCGGCGGCTGCCAGCTCTCGGGCCGGCTCCGACAGGCCGCCGAAATAGACCGGAGGGCAGCGTCCCGACACGGTGCTCAGCCGCGGCGGGTCGACCTCGACGTCGTACCACGAACCATGATGGTCGACATGCTTGCCGTCCAGCAGGTCCCGGACGATCTGGAGCACCTCGCCGCTCCGGGCATAGCGCGGTGCCGAGTCGACTGCCTGCCCGGGCAGGTCGCTCGAGATCGCGTTGATCGTGAGCCTCCCCCCGAGCAGCCGATCCAAGGTGGCGAGCTGGCGGGCCAGCTTGGGTGGCCACTCCTCGCCGCATCGAACAGCCACGAGGAGGCGAATCCGATCGAGGGTGGGGGCCACGGCCGCGGCAAACGCCAGCGTGTCGATCCCGAGCGTGTACCCCGACGGGAGCAGGATGTTGTCGAACCCCGACGACTGGGCCTGGTGGACGATGGCCGCGCAGTGCTCATAGCTCGACCGGAGCGCGGGGTCGGGCACGCCGAGGAGCTCGTAGTCGTCGTCGCAGAGCGCTGCGAACCAGCTCATCTCCACTGCCACCGTGCCGATCGTAGCGGTCGGCCCGTCCGATCCGTCGATCGGCCTTCGAGCTCTCCAGGACTGCGCGCCACCAGTGCTTCTAGGATCAGGGAAACCGGCGAACCGAGGTCCGGTCCCGAGAAGGGAGCGCGCGGCATGGCCCGAACGGGAGCGGAGTACGAGGACAAGTGGATCACGTGCACCGCCGAGGGCATCGAGGTGCGGGGCTACTACTTCCCGTGGGGCACCAAGCGCATCCGCTACTCCTCGGTCAAAGGTGTCGTACGAGTCGAGATGTCCTCCCTCCGGGGCAAGGAGAGGATCTGGGGTACCTCCAACCCGAGGTACTGGGCCAGCTTCGATCCCGGGCGCCCACGCAAGTCGGTGGCGTTCGTCTTCGACCTGGGTGCAATGGTCCGGCCGTTCGTCACGCCGGAAGACCCCGCGGCGTTCCAAGCCGCCGTCGCCGCTCACACCGGGCCGGTCAAATCCCCGCCCGAGGGTGCGCCGGGACCGGTTATCTGAAGCACCGGGACGACGGCCGTCCACCGGGAACTCGGACCGGGCACCGTCGCACTGGGCACGGGAACACCGGGCACCGTCGCGTCGGGCACGGGCGCGACCCGCTCGGCGCCGCCTACAGTATGTGACACCGGCGTCATATCCGGTCGCCCGGAGCACCGGTGTGAGCGGCGAAAGGAGCGGTGATGCGCACGGAAGACATGATCTTGGTGAGCGTGGACGATCACGTCATCGAGCCCCCTGACATGTTCGACGGCCGCCTGCCGGCCAAGTACCAGGATCAAGCGCCAAAGCTCGTCCGCAGAGACGACGGGACCGACTTCTGGCACTACGACGGGAACGAGATCCCCAACGTGGGGCTGAACGCCGTGGTCGGCAGGCCACCCGAGGAGTACGGCATCGAGCCCACCTCGCTCACAGACATGCGCCGCGGGTGCTTCGACGTGCACGAGCGGGTCCGCGACATGAGCGCAAACGGCGTGCTCGGCTCGATGTGCTTCCCCTCCTTCCCCCAGTTCTGCGGGCAGCTCTTCGCCCGCCGGGAGGACAAGACAGAGGCGCTCGCGATGGTCCGGGCCTACAACGACTGGCACATCGAGGGTTGGTGCGGGGCAGAGCCCGGTCGATTCATCCCGCTCTCGATCCCGGCCATCTGGGACCCGGAGCTGGCGGCGGCCGAGGTCCGGCGCGTGGCGGCCGCGGGCTGCCACGCGGTCACGTTCTCGGAGAACCCCGAGAAGCTGGGATGGCCTTCCCTGCACAACTCCCATTGGGACCCCTTCTGGACCGCCTGCTCGGACGAAGGCACGGTGGTGTGCATGCACCTCGGCTCGTCGTCCCAGCTCGTGATGACCTCGGTCGAGGCGCCAATCGACGTCATGATCAGCCTCCAGCCCATGAACATGGTCCAAGCCGCGGCCGACCTGCTGTGGTCACCGGTCCTCCGGCGCTACCCAGACCTCCGGTTCGCCCTCTCCGAAGGCGGGATCGGGTGGATCCCCTATGCCCTCGAGCGGATCGACTACGTGTACCAGCACCACCATGCCTGGACCGGGCAGGACTTCGGCGACATGCTCCCGAGCCAGGTCTTCAAAGAGCGGATCATCACCTGTTTCATCGACGACGCGTTCGGGATCGCCAACCGCGACTACCTCAACGTGGACAACATCACCTGGGAGTGCGACTACCCCCACTCCGACTCGACGTGGCCTCAGTCGCCCGAAGCCGCGATGAAGTACCTCGCCGACGTGCCCGATGAGGAGATCGACAAGATCACCCACCTCAACGCCATGCGGCACTTCCGCTACGACCCGTTCTCCGTCCGCCCCCGCGAGCGCTGCACCGTGGGATCCCTGCGGGCCGAGGCAGCCGACGTGGACACTCGCCCGGTGTCGAGGGCGCACGGTCGGACCGAGACCGAGGGGGGCATCGTGAGCCTGGCAACGGTCGCTCGCAAGCTCGGTACCGGATCGACAGGCTGATCCGATGCCGGTGCACTACGAGCGCGGGGACGACCACGTCGTCCGGATCACCATCGACCGCCCCGAGGCGCGCAACTCCTTGGACATGGAGCACTTCTTCCAGCTCCGGACGGCCTGGGAGCGCTTCGGCGGCGAAGACGACGCCTGGGTGGCCATCGTTACGGGCGTCGGCGAGGACTTCTGTGTGGGCGCCGACCTCAAGACCTACATCCCCCAGATCACGGCACTCCAAAAGCAGATCGCCGCGGGAGAGACCCCCGACGTCGGCGGCTACCGTCTCGACGACGGCATCAAAGCAGTGCTGCGGAACGTCGAGCTGTACAAGCCGATCATCGCCGCAGTGAACGGCACGTGCGTGGCCGGTGGGATGGAGATGCTGGGCGGCTGCGACCTGCGCATTGCCTCGGAAGAGGCCACGTTCGGGGTGATGGAGCCCAAGCGAGGGCTCTTCGCCGGGGGTGGTACCACCGTCCGGCTTCCCCGTCAGGTTCCTTTCCCTGCAGCCATGGAGCTGCTCTTGTGCGCCGACCGGATCCCGGCGTCTCGAGCCCTGGCAATGGGGCTCTTGAACGAGGTCACCACCTCCGAGCTCCTCATGGAGCGAGCCGAGGACTACGCGAAGCGCATCACCGCGAACGGGCCGTTCGCCGTCCGCAAGACCAAGGAGTCGGTCCTGCGCGGGCTGGCCACCGACATGCGAGAGGCCTACCGGATCGAGTCGGCGATCTCCAAAGAGGTGTTCTCCAGCGACGATGCGAAGGAGGGTCCGGCGGCGTTCGCCGAGAAGCGCCCGCCGGTGTGGCGCAACCGCTGACTCCCAGCGAGGACCTCCGAGACGTACAGACTGGGGGCGCTGGCCCAGCCATCGAGTGGCGGGGCGACCCAGCGGACCGGCCACTCAGCCGGCGGACCAGAAGATCAGAGGCTCAGTCGCGGCCGAGGATGACCGTGCCGGTGGCCGAGAACCACCCGCTCGTGCCGTTGACGCAGGCCAGCCGGGCGTCGGGCACCTGGCGATCGCCACACTCGCCTCGGAGCTGGCGCACGGCTTCGATGAGCAAGAAGATCCCCCTCATCCCCGGCTGGCAGGACGACAGGCCTCCACCGTCGGTGTTCGTGGGCAGCGCGCCGCCCACGCGGAGCTTCCCGTCCTCGACGAAGGCGCCTCCCTCCCCTTTGCCGCAGAAGCCCAGCCCCTCCAAGGTCAGCAGCACCATCGGCGTGAAGGCGTCGTACACCTGGCACGTGTCGATGTCGTCCGGCGTCACGCCGGCGCGCTCGAAGGCGAGCTTGCCCGACCGCACGCACGGCGACTCGGTGTAGTCCTTCCACTCGCTCATCGTCACGTGGGAGATGGCCTCCCCCGTCCCGAGAACCCACACCGGAGCTTTCGCACAGTCCCGGGCGCGCTCCTCGCTCGTGAGCACCACCGCCCCCCCGCCATCGGATCGGATGCAGCAGTGGGACTTGGTGAGCGGGTCCCAGATGGGCGGCTCGGCGAGCACGTCGTCGACCGTGAGCGGTTCGCGGTAGTAGGCGTCGGGGTTCAGCCCGGCGTTGTAGCGGGCTGACACTGCGACTTCGGCCAGTTGGGCCATCGTCGTGCCGAACTCGTGCATGTGCCGGCGCGCCGCCATGGCGTAGTGGGAGCCGACCGGGTGACCGAACGGCGCGGCGAACTGCGCCGGCCCGCGGGTTCCGAAGCTCAAGTTGGCCATCCGGAGCTTCTTCTTGAGATCGGCACGCTGGGTGGAGCCGTAGGTGAGGACCACCACTTCGGCCAGACCCTGGGCGATCGCCGCGGCCGCATGCTCGACCATGAACTCCCAGATGCTCCCGCCGTGCCCGGTGGAGTCCGCCCAGTTCGGACGGATCCCGAGATACTCGGCCAGCTCGATCGGGGGCAACGCCCCGGTGTTGTGGGACATGAAGCCGTCGACCTCGGAGCGGTCGATGCCTGCGTCAGCCAGCGCTCGGGTCGTCCCCTGGTAATTGAGCTGGAACGCCGTCTTGTCGTCGACCCGCCCGCAGTCCGACGTCGACGCGCCGACGATCGCGACTCGCCGAGCCGCCATCTCAGCCGCCCCCCATCTTGAGCCCGGGATGCCGGGAGTGGAAGACGTGGGCGTTCACCTCTGGCCCGATGGACGCCGGGTCCCACTTCTCCTCACCCTTGGGATTGTCGACGGCCGCCCCCAATCGCCACGGCTCGTAGTGGGCGATGTTCGCCCCGACCGCCCGGAACACCTGTCCGGTGACGTGGAGCGCCTGGTCCGAGGCCAGCCACGCCACCATCGGCGCCGAATTCTGGGGGTTCAGACGGCTGTACTCGCTGTACGCGTCGGGTTCTTTGATCTCGACGTCTTTGAGCACTCCGCCGGTCAAGCGGGTGACTCCCCCGGGTGCGATCGCGTTGGCCCTGACCCCGTAGCGCGAGCCCTCCAAGCTCGTGATCACCGTGAGCGCGGCGATCCCGGCCTTGGCCGCGCCGTAGTTGGCCTGCCCGACGTTCCCCTGGAGGCCGGCCGACGACACCGTGTTCACGATGGCGGCCCGGACCTGCTCGCCGTCCTTGGTGCGCTGGCGCCAGCGGACACATGCGTGATGGGTGGTGACGAACGTTCCTTTCAGGTGCACTCGCACCACGGCGTCGAAGTCCGCCTCGGTCATCGAGACGATCATCCGGTCGCGGATGATGCCGGCATTGTTGACGAGGACATCGTGGCCGCCGAACGCGTCGTACGCCTGAGCCACCAAGCGCTCGGCCCCTTCCCAGTCCGCCACGTCGTCGTAGTTGGCCACCGCCTGCCCGCCGGCCCGCGTGATGATCTCGACCACCTCGTCGGCCGGACGCCGGTCGGCGCCTTCCCCGGACTCGGTGCCCCCGACGTCGTTCACCACGACTTTCGCCCCTTGGGAGGCCAGCTCGAGGGCTTCACCCCTCCCGATGCCGTGCCCGGCCCCGGTCACGATCGCCACCTTGCCTTCGAGTACGCCCATTCGCCCCCCTCGGGATCGACACTGACACTGATGTCAGATACGGTAACGGCCGCCGGAGCGGCCCA
This sequence comes from Acidimicrobiaceae bacterium, assembly GCA_027342785.1. GTDB lineage: Bacteria > Actinomycetota > Acidimicrobiia > Acidimicrobiales > RAAP-2 > JAJYWF01. Next base: position 26,875 of record DAHWPS010000115.1, on the reverse strand, counting down.
CAATTCGACCTCCGAGAAGGGGTTGCGACGAGCGGGCGACCGGTCGAGAGCGTTCGCGTGACAAGCGGGAGGAACAGTGCCGACCAGTGCCAAGACCAAGACGAGCCGGGACGAGCCCGTCGACGTGATGGGTCTGCCCACGACCTTGCGACCGCTGGACCTCGACACGTTCTTCCGACCGAAGTCGGTGTGCGTGGTCGGCGCCTCGGACTCCAACGCCAAGCCGAACACGGCGCTGACCGTGAAGATCACGGCGTGGGCCGAGTCCCGCGGGGCCGACATCTCCTACGTGAACCCGAACCGGCCCGTGGTCGCGGGACGACCGTGCGCGGCCACGATCGCCGACGTGGGCCGCCGCGTCGACGTGGTGGCCATCTTGGTCGGCGACCCGCTGCCCATCATCAAGGATGCGATCGCTGCCCGGGCCAAGTTCGCCATCGTCTTCGCTGCAGGGTTCTCCGAGGTCGGAGCCGAAGGCGAGGCGATGCAGGCTGAGCTCGAATCCCTCATCGCCGGGAGCGGCCTTCACGTCCTCGGGCCCAACACCAACCTCAACGCGTTCGAGCAGTTCCGTGACGACTTGCCGGGCAAGGCCATCGCCCTGGTCACCCAGAGCGGGCACCAGGGACGACCGGTCTTCCAGGGCCAGGAGATCGGCATCCGCCTCTCGCACTGGGCCCCGGTAGGCAACGAGGCCGACCTCGAGATCGCCGACTTCGTCGGGTACTTCTCCAAGCTCCGAGAGACCGGCGCTGTAGCCTGCTATGTCGAGGGCTTCAAGAACGGCCGGACGCTCCAGCTCGCTGCCGACCAGGCGGCACAGCACCGCGTGCCAATCGTGGCCGTGAAGGTCGGGCGGACGGCAGAGGGCACGAGCATGGCCAAAGCCCACACCGGGCACCTCACCGGGTCCGATGCCGTCGTCTCCGCCGCGTTCCGCCAGTACGGTGTGACCCGGGTCGACGGCTTGGACCAGCTCTTGGAAGTGGCGGCCACGCTGGCGCGGACCAAGCCTCCCTCACCCGAAGGGTTGCGCAGGCTCCGGCGCGGACGTGCCGGTCGGGTCTGCGTCTACTCGATCTCGGGGGGGACCGGTGCGCACATGGCCGATCTCGTAGCGGCAGCGGGGCTCGAGCTCCCGAAGCTCACGGCCGAGACTCAGCGCCAGCTCCACGAGTGGATCCCGCCCTACCTGAGGGTTTCCAACCCGGTCGACAACGGGGGTCCACCCGTGCGCGACTGGCGAGGACCCAAGATCATCGACGCGATCATCGCCGACCCGAACGTGGATCTCATCTTGTGCCCGATCACCGGTGCGCTGGCCTCCATGGCCGACAAGCTGACGGCTGACCTGGTCGCCGCCGCAGCTCGCACCGACAAGCCGATGCTGGTCGTCTGGGGCTCCCCCACCGGGGACGAGGCCGCCTACAGGGAGAACCTCCTCAAGAGCGCGGTACCGACGTTCCGCACGTTCACCAATGCCGTGATGGCCGCCAGTGCCTACTTCGAGCACCATCGATTCGTGGACGGCTACCGCTCGCCGTTCGCCCACCCGGTCCGTACCCGCACCAAGTCCTCGACGGCCGCGCAGCGTATCGTCGCACCCCGAGGGCGCCGGCGGCCCGGCGGGAGCACGTTGTCCGAGCAGGAGTCCAAAGCGCTCCTCAAGGCGTACGGGATCGCCACCCCACGAGAGCGGGTGGTGACCAGCGCGGCCGAGGCGGTCAAAGCGGCGGAGCGGGCCGGGTTCCCGGTGGTCATGAAGGTGGCCTCGGCAGACATCCCCCACAAGTCCGACCTCGGCTTGGTGGAAGTCGGCGTCCGCACCGGAGCCGAGGTCCGGCGCACGTACAGGGCCCTGCTCGATCGAGCCGGTGCTGCCGCGCCCGACGCGGCGATCGACGGCGTCCTCGTCGCCGAGCAGGCGCGAGGTATCGAGACGGTGCTCGGGCTGGCGCACGACGAGCTCTTCGGACCGGTGGTCATGTTCGGTCTGGGAGGGGTATTTGTCGAAGTGCTCCGGGACGTGACCTTCCGAGTGCCCCCGTTCCCGGCGGCCGAAGCTGCCCGGATGCTCGATGAGCTGCAAGGGGCGGCATTGCTCAGGGGGGTGCGAGGACAGCCCGCTGCCGACCGTGGCGCGCTGGTCGACGCCATCATGGCCATCCAGCACCTGGCCATGGACTTCTCCGGCGACATCGCCGAGATGGATGTGAACCCCTTGCTGGCCGGACCGTCGAAGGCGGTGGCCGCCGACGCTCTGGTCGTGACCGCGTAACGTCGGCGCTTCCGATCCCGCACCTCGGACGCGGGCAGCTCGGTGGGCGGATCGGGCGGTGGACGGGTCGAGCGGTGGGCGGGTTGAGCGGTAGGCGGGTTGAGCGGTGGGCGGATTCAGCGATTCAGAAAGGAACATGGGGAATGAGCGAGCCAAACGACACCGGCCAGGACGTCGTGCGTACGATCGACGATGGCGTGGCATGGATCGTGCTGAACCGTCCGGACGCAGGGAACGCGATGACGGCGGCCATGCGGGACCAGATCTCGTCGTGGCTCGACGAGGCCTCGGCCGACCTCGCGGTGCGCGTCGTGGTCATCACCGCAGCCGGGGAGAAGGCGTTCTGCACCGGAGCCGACCTTCGCGGCGGACGAGCGGCGGCGCGGCCGCGGCCCGAAGGCGCCCCCGACAACGCGATGGGGGACGGAGCCCGGACCATTCGCCTCGGCTGGCAGCGCCTGGTGTCCGCGGTGCTCGACTGCGAGAAGCCGGTGATCGCCGGAGTCAACGGGACGGCAGCGGGTGGCGGCATGCACTTGGCACTCGCCTGCGACATGGTCGTGGCCGCCGAAGAGTCCAAGTTCATCGAGGTGTTCATCCGCCGAGGTATCGCCCCCGATGCCGGGGGGGCCTGGCTCCTGGCCCGGCTGGTGGGGATCCAGCGAGCCAAAGAGCTCTTCTTCTTCGGGGACGACGTGCCGGCGGCCGACGCCCTGCGGATGGGTTTGGTGAACCGCGTGGTGCCGCGCAGCGAGCTGCGGACCGTGCTCGAAGAGCTGGCGGGCCGGCTGGCCAAAGGGCCGACCAAGGCCATCGGCGTGGCCAAGTGGCTCACCAACCGCGCCCTGGACGTAGACCGGTCCACCGCACTGGCCGACGAAGCCATGGCCCAAGAGCTGATCACCCACACCGAAGACTCCCGGGAAGGGATCACCAGCTTCGTCGAGCGCCGCCCTGCTGAATTCAAGGGTTGGTGAGGACACCAAAACCGGTACGACCAGCGCCACTCCTCCCCACGGGCGCCGTCCACCCCGTCCGCTGCGGCGCCGTGCGATCCTCACGCTGGCATGTGGCGGCGGCTCCGGACTTGTGCGGCGCCCGGTGCAGCCGAGAAGGCCGTGCTCACGAAAGAAGGGTGCGAAACGAACCGGCAGTTCGCGAGCCGAGTGGCGTGGGCACGGATCGGGCGACAGGCGCACTTCTGCCCTAGACTGAGGTCAGGTGGGGGGCACCGATAAAAGTCTGAAGTTCCACATGCCCTGGCTCGACGGTGCCGCAAGGTGAGGGCGCAAGGCAAGACGACCAGCCGGTCGCTTGCTAAAGGGGGGAGTGATGCGCCGATCTCGTGGAACCGCGGGCTGGCTGCCGTGGATGTGCGTGGCGGTCTCGGCGGTGATGGTGGCAATGTCTGCGTCTGCGTCGGCAATTGCCGCCCCTGCTGCCGCGGCAGGGTCGCCCGGCGCTACATGTCCACCGATTCCCTCACCAAGGCCCGCATGCACCTGATCGCCGGCGAAGTCGCTGGAGGCGAGGAGGTGACGACTGCCGAACTCGACGTAGCCAGTTGGCCAATCAACACGATTGGTGCGGTGGTCGTCTTGCACCACTCGTCTGGACTTGACCCCATGACCGAACCGGCGACCTTCGGGCGTGGTGCTACAGAACGGCGTACCACAACGACGACCCTCACTGCCGGAGCCGCAGCGCAGAAGGACACCTCGGGTGGTCGAGAGGAGTCGGCGGATCGTGGTGCCGGCTGGAGCAAACGTGGCAGGAATATCGACGATCCGCTATAGTTTTGGTCATGGAGGCCGCCGGTATGCTTCTCCGCACGGCTCGACGGCGAGTTGGTCTGTCCCAAGCGGAGTTGGCTCGCCGGGCTGGCCTGACGCAAAGCGTCATCAGCGCCTATGAGTCCGGCGCTCGGCAGCCCTCGTTGCCCACCCTCGCCCGTCTCATCGAGGCAACCGGCTCCGACCTCGAGGTCCGTGTCTGCTCTGCGCTCGATGTCCAAAGCATCGACGGTCCGCTCGCCCGAAGGGTCAGAGAGCACCGTCGGGAGATTGTGGCGCTCCTTGAAAGTCACGGGTTGACCAACCCACGCCTTTTCGGTAGCGCCGCACGTGGAGACGACAAGCCCGGCAGCGATATCGACCTGCTCGTTGACGTCCCCGCCAAGGTCGGTCTCCTCGGTTTGGCCCGTTGCCAAGCCCGACTCGAAGCCCTGCTGAACGCCCCCGTCGATCTGGTTCCCTCCGGGGACCTCAAAGTAAGTCTCGTCGGAGATGTGCTCGCCGAGGCCGTCGCTCTGTGAGCCGACGCGACTATCAACGCCTGGAAGACATCCTGGTTGCCATCGACACGATCGCCATTCACCTGCAGCGTGGTGATCTCCATGATGGGCTCGTTTTCGATGCTGTACGCGTTCGCCTCATCGAGATCGGCGAGGCCATCAAGGCCCTACCCGCTGACCTGCTCGCGACCGAGGCGGACCTGCCCTGGACCCAGATGGCAGGAATGCGCGACCGGCTTGCCCACCGCTACTTCGACTCCTCTCACGCTATCCTCGCTGCGACTGTGGAAGAAGACCTCCCCGTGTTGGAAGCGGCGACCCGCCGTCTCCTGCAACGTGTCGAACCCACGTGACAGTTCGGACGCGGAAGTTGGCAATATTGGACTCCTACCCAGCCAGTGACCGCAACGAACGACGCGCCAGAACAACGATCGTCGCTCTCGTCTCCGGAGCGCAGAACGGCACGTCGCGCATCGTCCCATTGCCTCAGGACGTGCACGCCAATCGACAGCCCGAGGTGGCCGCGGCTGTCGAATGAGAGAAGCACCGCCTGGTCCCGTCGACTGTGAGGGGCTTGCTTTCGCGAACGCTGGGCTCTGCGCATTTCCGCCCTCATCCACCCGGCGTGGAAGTCGTCGAAGGGGTGGTCGTGGTCGTAGTCGTGGTCGTGCTCGTAGTCGTGGTCGTGGTCGTGGTCGACGTGGAGGTCGACGTGGTGGTCGATCCGGAAACTGAGGTCGTCGTTCCCGGACCGGTCGTGGTGGTGGTCGATCCGGGAACTGAGGTCGCCGTTCCTGCACCGGTCGTGGTCGAAGTGGTCGAAGTGGTCGTGGAAGACGTGGTGGAGGTGGTCGTCGGAAGCGGAGGGAGGGTCGTTGGCGAAGGGGCAAAGAGGCTGCCTGCCGAAGTCCCACCGGTGGCCGGGCTTGATCCGAGAACTGACGACAGAGGTCGCCCGGCGAGCAACTCGAAAGCAGTGATGACGCCTACTGCGACGACAAAGACGGCCAGCATGGACACGGCGAGCACCCACCAGTTCAAGTGGACTCCGGAGATGGCGGGTGCCCGTTCCTGAGGATGACCCTGTCCGTCTCCACTCGAGGATGGACGCCACGCCGGCCTCCGCCCGCTTCCGCGGCTCCGAGCCACCAGGCGACGTTCGGCCGTCTCTTCGACGGCCGCATCGCCAGCCACTCCTTGCGCGGCCGCATCGCCAGCCACATCCGCTTCGAGCACGGGGGACTCGTCAGTCCCGATCTCCACCTCACCGGCGGCCTCGCTGACCGCTCCTGCAGTTTCGGTGACCTCACCTGCAGCCTCGGTGGTGCCAAGACTTCGAAGGATCGACGGACGCCCTGGCACCTTGACCACCACCTGCTTCACCGCGTGGTGGGTCTTCTCGATGGACTGGGCGACCAACGCGGTTGCGGTCGTGGCCACCGCGCTCCCCAGGGCCACCCCGATGATCGTGCCCTTCTCTCCGAACAACGACGCCGCCACCGCTGCCAGGATGGCCCCGGCCGCTGATGCCGCGATCTGCTTGGGACTGAGCTTCACCGCCTGACCGTTCAGTTCACCAGCAGCTCAGGGTGGCGGGCCGCCACCATGGACCGCAAGCCCTCACGCCAGTCCACCGCCGTCTCGCCCGCGAGCTGGTGCATGCGGGTCAGGTCCAGATCTCCGCTGTCGATGGTCTCCGACGTACGTTGGAAAGTGGCCGGTAGCCCGGTCAGCTCCGAGAGGTACCCGCACCACTCCCCGATGCTCACCGCGTCGTCGCCGCCCCAGTTGACCACGGTGGCGGGCACGGACGCCCCGCCGAGCAGACCGGGAAGGGTGCCCACGATGTCGTCGTGGTGCAGTGGGCGGTACACGCTGGGCTGGTCCACGTGCACCGGAATGGGCGATCCGTTGATCATCATCTCGAGGTGGATGGCCGGCCAGCCGCCCCGGTCCCCGTAGGGGACGGACAGCCTGGCGATGGTGGTGGCACCCCGAATCGAACCGCTCCCCACCGGGCGGCGGTCTCGGCAGCGATCTTGGAGATGCTGTAGGTCCGAAGGAACGGCCACACGCCGTGATTGTCGCCGAGCGGAGCTGTCTCCCCCAATCGGCGGTGCCCTGCGGGACGGTACACCGCCGCCGACGAGCAGTGGAGGAACGCCCGGGCCTGGCGGTGGTGCTCCATCAACCAGGCCACGCCACCAGCATTGGCCATGAGGTCCACACCCCAGTCACCGGTCTTCGCCACGGCGAAGTTCAGCACCACGTCCGCATCGGCCGGGAGGGCGGAAACGTCCCCTGATGCCAGGTCGACCGGGACGCAGCGCACGCCCGCGGCCTCGAGGCGCCCGCGGGCGGCGGCGTCGGAAAACCGAGCCGCCCCGTACACCTCGTTGCCTCCGGCCAGCGCCATCGCCACCGGCTCGGCCACCTGACCGGTGACGCCGGTGATCACGATCTTGGAGTTTCGAAGCAGTTGGTCGGTGGACGGGGTCGGCACGTTGCGGACCTTACCGAATACCGGAGGCCGGCACGCCCACCTTGTCCCGACGCTCCACGGCTCGTCCTCAGCTCGAACGGGCACACCGGTGCGGGCAAGCGGGTGCGGGTGCGGGCAAGCCGACGAGCGGCTGCGGGCGTGCGCGGGGCAGCGCCATCGGGAATACTCGGAGGGTGGCACCCAGCGCACGGTCCCGAGCCGGCTCCAATCTCCTCCTGCCGGACCCCGCGCCCCGTGAGGTGCGCTACACGGTGATCTCGGTCGACGATCACCTCGTCGAGCCCCCCGACATGTTCGTGGGCCGCCTCCCCCATGATCTCGCCGATCAGGCACCCAAGATCGTCGAGACCCGCAATGGCCATCAGGTCTGGGAGTTCGACGGAAAGCGCTTCACCCAGGTCGGGGTGAACGCCGTCGCGGGACGTCGCCCCGAGCACGTGACGCTGGAGCCGACGCGCTTCGAGGACATGCGACCAGGATGCTGGGACATCGACGCGCGGATCGCCGACATGAACCTCAACGGGGTTTGGGCTTCGCTGAACTTCCCCTCGCAGATCACCGGGTTCTGCGGCCGGGTCTATTCCGAGGCGAGCGATCCGGTCCTCGGCCTCGCGGTGACCCGGGCGTTCAACGACTGGCTCTACGAGACATGGTGGCAGCCGTACCCCGAGCGGATCATCCCTTGCGGCATCACCTTCCTCACCGATCCCGAGGCCGGGGCCGCCGAGATCCGGCGCAATGCCGAGCGGGGTTTTCGCTCGGTGACCCTCCCCGAGCGCCCGCACCGGATAGGGCTCCCGAGCATCTTCTCCGGGTACTGGGACCCCTACGTCGCGGCGTGCCAGGAGACGACAACGGTGATCTCGCTCCACGTCGGGTCGTCGGGCATGCCCGACATGCCCGCAGACGGTCCGCTCGTCCAGCTCGGCGCCACCCTCTTCGGCCAGATGTCGCTGACCGCCTGTGCCGAGTGGCTCTGGTCCGGGCTCGCGGTGCGCTTCCCCGAGATCCGGATCGCCATGAGCGAAGGCGGGATCGGTTGGGTCGCGATGCTCCTCGATCGCCTGGAGAACATCGTGGACCGATCGGGGTATGGCCGCGACTTCGGGACGCAGGCCCAAAGCGGCGTGCCAACGGGGGACGGGCTCCGGCCGGCCGAAGTCCTGCGCCGGAACTTCTGGTTCTGTACCTTGGACGACCCGTCCACCATCGACACGATCCACGCGATCGGCGCCGATCACGTGATGGTGGAGGTGGACTACCCTCACGGGGATTCGACGTGGCCTGACACCCAGGAGGTGATCGAACGATGCTGGAGCCATCTCGCAGTCGAGGACTTGCGCCGGCTCACCCACGACAACGCCGCGCGCCTCTACCGCTGGCCGCTGCCGGAGGTGTGCCTCCCATGACCGAGGTTCGTCGGTGAGCGGCGTCACCGAGAAGCTGGTCGACGCGGCCCGGCGCTACGCCCAGGCGCACCGTGGCGAGCCGAACGACGGGGCTCGGCCCCGGCTCGCTGTGGCCGTGGTCGCGTGCATGGACAGCCGCATCGACCTCTTCGGGCTCCTGGGCCTCCAGATCGGTGATGCCCACGTCATGCGCAACGCCGGTGGCGTGGTCACTGACGACGTGATCCGCTCGCTGGTGCTGTCCCAGCGGGTGCTGGGCACGATCGAGGTCGTCCTCGTCCACCACACCGACTGCGGCATGCAGAAGGTGAGCGACGACGCGTTCAAAGCTGACCTGGAAGCCGAGACCGGCCAGCGGCCGGCGTGGGCACTCGAGTCGTTCACCGATCCGGTGGCCGATGTCCGCCAGTCGATGGCGCGGATCCGTACGAACCCCTTCGTACCTCATCGTGACCAGGTGCGCGGCTTCGTCTACGACGTGGACACCCGCGCACTGCTCGAAGTGGACGCCGAGTCCTCCTGACACTCCGGCGCGGCCGGCCCGGCGGCCGACCGTCCTCAGTCGAGACGCTCGATCACCGTGGCGTTCGCCTGGCCGCCTCCCTCGCACATGGTCTGGAAGCCGTAGCGGCCGCCGGTGGCTTCCAGCTCGTTCAGCAACGTGGCGGCCATGCGGACGCCGGTGGCGCCCAGCGGATGGCCGATGGCCACCGCTCCGCCGTGGGGGTTGAGCTTGCTCGGGTCAGCTGAGAACGCCCGTTGCCACATGAGCGCGATCACGGCGAAGGCCTCGTTGCACTCCATGGCGTCAAAGTCGTCGATCTTCATCCCTGATCGTTCGAGCAGCCGATGGGTGACCGGCACCGGTGCCGACAGAACGATCGCGGCATCCTCGGCGCCGACGGCGAAGTGTGCGAACCTCGCCCTGATCGGCAACCCGAGACGTTCGGCTACCGAACGCTCGGCGATGAGCATGGCCGACGCGCCATCGGTGGTCTGCGAGGAGTTCCCCGCCGTGATGTCCGGGGCCGTGTCGGGCTCCCAGCTCTGCGCCGGGGCCAGCGCTGCCAGCTTCTCCATGGAGCCGCCCCGGCGGATCCCCTCGTCGGATTGGAGCATCTCGCCGGTGTACGACCCGTCCTCGGCTTTGATCGGCACGGGGATGGCCTCTTTGGCAAAGTGCCCCGAGTCCCACGCCTCGGCGGCCCGGCGGTGGCTCTCCAAGGAGAACGCGTCCATGTCCTCCCTCGTGATCCCCCAGCGCTCGGCCAGGACCTGGGCCACCCTGAACTGTGCCCACAGCCGGCCGTCGATGTGCTCCAAGAACGATGGTGGGAACGGCCCGGTGCCGCCGCGCGCATTGGAAGCCAGGGGGACGCGGCTCATCGCTTCGACGCCGCACGCCACCACCAGGTCGTAGTGCCCGGCAACCACGCCGGCCGCGCCGAAGTGCATGGCTTGCTGGGACGAACCGCACTGACGGTCCACCGTGGTGGCCGGTACGTGCTGGGGCAGCCCGGCCGCCACCCAGCCATTGCGAGCCACGTTGGTGCTCTGCTCTCCGACCTGGCTGACGCAGCCCCCGATCACGTCGTCGACGCGGTCGGCGTCGACCCCGGTGCGATCCACCAGCGTGCGCAACGCCAGTGCCAGGAGGTCGACCGGATGCCAGTTGGCCAATGCCCCACCGCTCTTTCCGAACGTGGTCCTCAGGACGTCGACAATCACCGCTTCGCGCGTTCCACTGCTCATCTTGCTCCCTTCACTCCGTCGCCGTCCTTCGTCCGGCGAGCGCGCCGGAGGTGCCGGCGCTCTCCTCAGCCCGCGTGGACCGATCCCTGCTCGCCGCGCATCGCGAGCACCCGCTCTACCGCGGCAAGCGCATTCTGCGCCAGTCCCACGAACGCCACGGACCCGTGCTCGAGCACGACGGCACCATGCGCCAAGTCAAGCGCTCGGTCCACCTGCTGCTCGACGACCAGGATCGCGGTCCCCGCTGCGTTGATGGACCGCAGACCGTCGTAGACGGCATCGACTACCACCGGTGCGAGCCCCAGCGACAGCTCGTCGGCCACCAGCACCCGAGGAGGGACCACGAGCACCTTCGCCAGCGAGAGGAGGCGCTGCTGGCCGCCCGAGAGAGTGCCCCCCCGCTGCTTGCGCCGCTCTCCCAAGATGGGGAACGCCTGGTAAGCCCGCTCGAGCGCGCTGGCAACCTGGCGCCGGCCGGCCCGCTGGCGGAAGGCCACGACGAGGTTCTCCTCCACCGAAAGGCTGGCGAAGATGCCGCGGCCTTCGGGGACGTGGGCCATGCCGGCCCGGGCCACCCGGTGCGCCGGCCATCCCGTCACGTCCTCGTCGCCGAGCCGGATCGTCCCCGACGTCGACGGGAGGAGACCCGACACCACCCGCGCCACCGTCGACTTGCCGGCGCCGTTCGAACCGAGGAGCGCGACCACCGAGCCGACCGGCACGCGGAACGAGACGTCGAAGAGCGCCCGGTAGGGGCCGTAGGCGGCGCTGACCCCGTCCACTTCGAGCGCGGGAGCGCCAGGCCCACTCATCCGGCCCGCCCCAAGTAGGCATGGCGGACGTGGGGATCCGACATCACCTGGTCGAACGTGCCCTCGGCGATGACTTGCCCGAGGTCCATCACGATGGTCCGGTCGACCACCTCGTTCACCATGGCCAAGTCGTGCTCGACCAGGAGCACTGCCATCCCTCGCTCGGCCTGGAGCATGCGCAGCACACCGGCGAGGTCACTGGTCTCGTGCTCGTCCAATCCCGACGAAGGCTCGTCGGCCATGAGGAGTCTGGGCTCACCGACCAGGGCCCGTCCCAGCTCCACGAGCCGGCACATGCCCAGCCCCAACGCCGAGACCGGGGTGTCCGCCACGGCGGTCAGACCAACCGTCTCGAGCACCATCTCCACTTTGGTCCGCTCCTCGACGCTCGGCGAGCCGAGGTTGCACAGGTCGCGCCACAGCCTCCCGTCTCCCTTGCGAGCCCGCTCGGCCACGAGGACATGCTCGCGGACCGTCATGTCGGAGAACACTTCGACACGCTGGTAGGTCCGGCCGATCCCGAGGCGGGCCCGGCGGTAAGTGGGCAAGCGTCCGAGGTCGGTCCCGACGAACTCGATCGAACCCTCCTCGGGACGGAGCTGCCCGCAGACGCAGTTGAACAAGGTGGTCTTGCCGGCGCCGTTCGGGCCGACAAGCCCCACGGACTCGCAGGGGTCGACGGCGAACGTGACATTGCGCACAGCTTGGACGCCGCCGAAGTACTTGGAGACGCCTCTGACGACGAGCAGCGGTCCGGGATCGCCCAAGAGCTGGCCCGGCTGCGTCCTGCGGCCGAACAACGGGCCGAGCGTGGGGGGGGCCGTGGTCTGGGGGACCGACCAGGAAGCAGGCGGGTCAACCATGGTACGGCAGCTCGAACCGGTTCTCGGCTCCCGCGCCGGGCGCTGCCGGGGCGACCACACCGGGGGCCACGCCCGGCAGGGTCGCCGCGGTCGGCGGGGCCGGCGGGGTCGGCACACCACCTCCGCTGCCGGCTGACGGGTTCCCCAGATCGTCCTTCGTGAACAGCAGCCGGTCGAACCGGCCGGTCCAGCGGCGCCGCTGGAATTCGAGGACCCCTTCGGGGTGAGAGGCGTAGGTGAGCGCTCCGAACGCGAAGAAGACGAACACCAGACTGTTCCCGCCAAACCTCCCGGGAAGGTACGTCACGATCTGCTCGAACAGCGTGAGCCCGATGCCGGCCTGGATGGCGCCTTCCACGGTGCTCACCCCGGTGGTCACCACCACCACCACGAACACGAGCGAGAACTGGTACCCGAAGACGTTGGGTGTCACGTGGGTCTGCTGGATGGAGTAAAGGGTCCCGCCGATCCCGGCGACGGCGCCGGAGAGCGCGAAGATCATCACGCGCTGACGGCTGGGGTTGATGCCGATCCCGCTCGCCGCAGTCTCGCTCCCGCGCAGCGCCGTCAAGTAGCTCCCCACCGTGCCCTTGCGGACTTGGATGATGCCGAGCGTGACCACGGTGAGGACGATCATTCCCAGGATGAAAAAGGCTCGTCCATTGGGATTGAAGATGCCGAGGCCGATCCATTTGCTCTGGAGGGCGATGCCGTTGGTGGTCTCGCTGACCGACGGGCGCGGGAAGACCGCCAGGGTGAAGACCAGCCCCGCGGCCAAGGTCATGAGGGCCAGGCCAAGACCTTTCAGACGGAGCGAGAGCAGGGCGAGCAGCACTGCCACCACCGCGGCGGCGGCGGCACCGACGATGCCACCCACCAGGAGGTTGAGACCCAAGTGGAGCGCCAGTTGACCGGCCGTGAACGCCCCGACCCCGGCCAGGGTCGCCTGGGCGAGGGAGAGCTGGCCACCCATGCCGGTGATGAGGGTGATGGACAGGAAGATCACCGAGAAAGCAATGCCCTGGTTGAAGACGTTCTCCCAGGTACGCGGCACCCAGCTGAGCATCGAGATGACGAACACCGCCAAAAGGGCCCACCAGCCGGTCTTGATGATCCGGTCCATGGTCGGCGACCGCAGCGTCGACGATATCGGCGGCGTCGGCGGGTCGACTGACGCCAGCGGGTCACGGGCATGCTCGATTGTCCGCATCCCGGGCATGAGCAAGAGCGCGGCCACCAGCACGATCATCGGCAGGACCGGCAGCACGGCGTCGTAGAGAAAGCCTCCGGTGGGCAGGTACCCCTGGGCGATGAGCTCCACGATCCCGAGGACCACGGCGACCCCCGCTGCGATCGGCATCGACCGCAACACGCCCCATGCGGCCGCAGCGATCGCCGTCACCATGAGGGTGATGTAGTTCTGCGACTGCAGCACGGCGAACTGGGGGGCCAGGAGTACCCCGGCCAACCCGGCGAACAGACCAGCGATCATCCACGCGCTCCCCACGACCTTCGTGGCGTTCACCCCGTCGAGCTGGACCAGCCGACGGCTCTCCACCGCGGCGCGCATCTTGAGACCGAGGCTGGTGAAGCGGATGAGGATCACGAGGGCCACCAAGGCAACCACCGTCACCACGACCGTGCTCAGGAAGATGCCGTCGATCGGCACCTGCTCGAGACCGAAGAGGTGGAAGTACACGACGTTCGGGCTGAACAGGATGCTCGGCGCGTCCGTGAGGTTCTGGCTGCCGAACGCCACTGTGAGCAGGCTCGGGATCCCGACCAGGAGACTGATCCCGGTGACCACTTTCGCCATGACCTGGGTGTTGGGGATCCTCCTGAACAAGAAGTAGTCGAGCAGCCAACCGAGCAGCGGAGCGATGACGACCACCGAGACGATGAACGCGGCCCACGTCGGCAAGTCCCCGTTCTGGGTGAAGTACATGAAGAGGTACGCGGAGACGTACGCCTGGGCGGCGAAGGCGAAGTTGAACACCCCCGTCGCCTGGTAGGTGAGGACGAGGCCGACGGCGAACAGCGCGTACGTGCAGCCGTAGGGGATCCCGGGAACTGCGTACCCCAGAAAGTTGGCCACGTCCCCTACTCTCCTCCGGGCCGCGTCTCGGACCTACTGCCCGGCCGCGAGCGCTTCATCAGACGCCCGGGGTCCCCGCCTTCGGCGCCACGGTCACCGGCTTCAGTGTGCCCCCGAAGCAGACGAACACCTGATGGCCCTGGGCAAAGCGAGTCACGAAGGACTTGCCCTCCACCTGGATGAACACACTGCAGTAGGGGGGCTTGGCTGTCGTATGCCCCGTCGTCCAGTCGACCGGTGCGATGAGCCCATTGGCCGTGAAGTCGGTCATCTTGTTCGTCGCGTCGATGAGCGCCTGTTGGGTGAGATTGCTCCCGACGGCTTTCACACCGTCGACGAAGAGCACGGCCGCCTGCCATCCCAACATGGCGGTCTGGTCATAGACGTACTGAGGCTCGTACTTCTCCATCGAAGTGAGGTACTGCGCCAGCCCCGGGTAGTACTTCGTCGGCGCGCCGAAGGGCACGTGTGTCTCGATGAAGTAGACGTTCTTCATGAGTGTCGTGTACTTGTCCAGCACCGACTGTGTGTTGCCGTTGAGCCAGAGCTGCTGGGTCTTCATCCCGTACTGCTGGATCGCCCGGGCCATGGTGATATTGCCTGTCACTGTCATGCAGCTCACGATCAAGTTCACGCCGACCTGCTGCATCCTCTGGACGTCGGAGGCCGACGTCGTACCCGGGTACTCCACGTTCAAGTCTGTGTACGCGACGTCGTCCCCGTCACGGCGCAAGATGCTGGCGGCCGCCTTGCAGGCCGGACCCGAGCCGGCAACGTTGTACGCGAGCAGTCCCACCTTGGTGGCGCCGGTCTGCTTGGCCAGGTAGGCAGCGTAGGTCCCGAGGGATGTGTAGTAGAGGACCGAGCCCCCGGAGGCGAAGAGGTTGGGGTGCTTTGTCCATGTCCCGGTCACATTGAACCCGTAGGTGGGGGTGTCGGTCTGTACGTAGTATGTCGGCTTGAAGAAAGCAGTGGCGATGCCGACGGCAGCGAACGCGTGGTCCTGGTTGATGAGCGTCTCGGTGAGAGAGCCGAAGTCCGTCGGGTTCCCTCCTGTGTTCAAGCTGTAGGCCATGTTGATCTTGCGGCCGTCCACGCCGCCTTGGGCGTTCACGGTGTCGAAGTAGGCCTCCACACCCGGCACCATGGCCTCGAAGTTGGCGGCGATCGGCCCGCTGAGGGTGGAGACCGCACCGACGTTGATCGCCGTCGCGGTCACTCCGGGCACCGAACTGGCCGAACTGGCCGAACTGGTCGAGCTTGTGCTGCAGGCCGCCGCGACGACGGCCATCGAGATGGCCAGTGCGACGGGGAGTGCTCCTCGCCTGATGATGGACTTCATGCCGCCCCCTTCATGTCCGGCGGGTCCGCACCTGGCCGACCTCGCGCTCACGTCTCTCGAAAACCCGCAGTTCTGTGACATCCACGTCAGTGAACGCGGTCACTGTAGCCTCTCACCCCCCGACCCGCATACCACTCCGGCAGGATTGTGCTTCCCCTGCTCCAGGCGGCATGGCATCCGACGGCTCAACTGAGGAACAGCCGTTCGCGGTCGAACTCACGCAGGGCCATCACTTCTCTCTCGGTGACCGGTTCGAGCTCGTCCACCCGGGAGGCGACCTCGGGCGTCCAACCGCACGACGCGACCATCTCGTTCACCCTGTCGGCCAACGTGCCGGGCCCGGCGGGCACCGCCGCCACCCTCAGGATCCCGTCGAGGCGGCGCAGGATCCCCCGATCCGTGACCACACTGGTGACTCGATGGCCCGGTGAGGTCACGTAGGCGGCGCGATCGGGCAGCCGCTCGGGGTTTGCCAAGGTCACCACCACGCACGCCGCAGAGCGGCTCGCCACGTCGTTCGCCCCGCCCGAGCCCACCAGGAACCGACCACTGCCGAGCTGGGTCGAATTGAGGTTGCCGAACCGGTCCACTTCGGCGGCGCCGAGACACCCCACCACGACGGTCCCGGGTCCCCCGACCACCATGCCCAGCACCGTCGACGCGTCGGAGAGGAATGGGGTCCCGGGGAACACCCGGTGGTTGAAGATGTAGGGATCGGCCGGCGTCGGCTCGTACCCCCAGAGCCCCAGCTCGGCGGTCAGGCGGACGCCTGGCCCCGAGCTGCCGGCCCGGGCTCGGGCGCGAGCCACGGCGACCCACGCCGCCAGGTTGGCCACGCCGGCGCCGGCGAGGACCGCGTCGGCACCGACCCGGTCGACGGTCGTCTCCACCTCTCGGGCCCCAAAAGAGGCCGCCACCTCCCAGCGGCTGATCGGCTCTTCGGCCTGGACAGGGTGGCTGGCTGCATCTTCGTGCCAGCTCTCTGGATCGCTGCGCCCCTCCAACCACCCGAGCCGCTCGCCGCCGATCGCCTTCAAGTACGAGTCGTGGTCCGAGGGATCGAGGGCGTAGGTGCGCGCGAAGCTCCCGAAGTCCTCGCGGGCTGCGGCGGCGGCAGCGATCCAGAACTCGACGTCCTCGCCGTAGCTCCGGCTCGGGAGCCCGGCGGCGTAGCAGCCGCCGGGGTGCGCCCCGAAAGGCGCCTCCACGACCGCCAGCACCCGGTGGGCGGGGATCTTCACCCGGTGCCCGTAACCGTCCAGGCTCTCTACGATGCGCTCGACGGTTGCGACCACTCCGCGTCGAGCGGCCCAGGCTCCCCACACGCCTTCGAGCAGGGGCTCGGAGAGCGCGAGGTTCCCGTGCCGGTCCGCCACGGCAGCGTGGAGGAGCGCGACGTCGGGAGCCAGCGGTGCCACCAAGCCGATCCCGTCGCCCGAGGACGCTTGGCTGCCACGCTCGACTACTCCGCCTTCCCCACCTCCTTTCACGTCTGCGTGCCTGTCGCCCCCCGTGCCTCTTTCCGCCTCTCCGTCCCCGGTGAACGGTGAAGCGACGACGGAGAATGCGGGGTTCGACTCCATCGACGATCCCTGGAGCGATCCCGTCACCACGGCCGGCAAACCGCGGGCCGCAGCTTCGAGTCGCTGGGCCAGCGTGAGGATCGACCAGTGCTCCACCGAGACCTCTCCCGACTGGTAGGCCCGAGTGAAGATCGGATTGGGTGAGTACGTCGGAAAGCTGTTGCCCGAGTACGCGGTGACCACTCGCCGGAGCATCTTTCCCTCGAAAAACAGTGCGCTCAGTGCCCCCAGGCTGGTCATCACGAGCGTGAACCCGGGATCCTGTCCCCACTGCTGGCGGGCCAACTCCCTGGCCGCCGCCGTCCACCTGCTGTGGCCGAGCATGACGTGGACGGTGTCGCCTGGCTGAACATGGCGATCCACCGCCGCCTCCAGCGTGGCTCCTACCTCTGGAGCACGGCTCACCGTGATGTCTTCCGGCCCGGGTACCATCGCCTGTTCACCTGATCAGGGTACCCGCGGCCCGCGCCGCCCCCCGAGAGGAGTGCCGCGGAGCGCAGCGCGCGGGTGCACGGCAGTACGCGCGGGTTGTGAGCACATGGCGAGCAGTGGGCAGCGGGCCGCGGGAAACGGGCAGCGAGAAGAAGGAAGCGGGCCGCGGGCGACCTGCAGCCGGCGAAAATGTGACACGGCCGTCAGGGTGGATGAGCAGCCACTACGATCCTCACTCCATGGGGCAAGCACGCAGTCGGGGGCGTTCGGCCCCCTCCCGAGTCGGTGCGGAGCCCAAGCCGAAGGCTGCGTCACGCCCGCCCGTTCCTCTCTCGGACCCCCGGGTGGGTCCGACGTCGCCGGCACGCGAGGAGATCGCCGGCAGAGGTGGTGCCGGCGGCACAGGCAGCCCAGGCGGCGCACCCGCGAGCAGACGGGCCCTTCGCCACCAGGGACGGCGAACGATGCGCAAGCTGCTCGACGCGGCCATGGAGGCGTTCGACCGCCGCGGCTACCACGCCACCCGGGTGAACGACGTGGTGGAGATCGCGAAGACCTCCCATGGGACCTTCTACCTCTACTTCTCGAACAAAGAGGACCTGCTCCGAGCGCTGGTGGCCGAAGCCGCAGCCGAGGCGAGCGAGCTCTACCAGGTGCTCGGTGATCCCCCCGCGGGCGGAACGGACTGGGACGAGCTGCGCCAGTGGGTCGACCGGTACTCGTCTCTGTGGGTTCGCTACGCCCCGCTCCTCCGAGCGTGGACCGATCTGGCGTCACTCGACCCCGAGCTGGGAGATCAGGTCCGCCTCACGGTTGCCACCATTTCAGGTGCCCTCTCCCAGCGGATCACCTCGGCACCGGCTGCGAAAGGCGTCGATGCCGATGTCGCCGGGATGGCGGTGCTGGCCATGCTCGATCGGTTCCACTACCTGAGGGAGTTCGTCGGACAGCCGGTGGACGAGAAGTCGCTCGACACCTTGACGACGATGATCCACCGCGCCCTTTTCGCCTGACGGTCTCTCTGAGTTGGTCGACCTCTCCGACCACGCGGTCCTTGGCGCGGTCCTTGGCGCGATCCTCTCAGGTTGGACGATGTGACGGCTACCGCTGCTCGCGCTGCACTCAGATGCCGAGGCGACCGGTGGTGAGACCGGCCCAGAAACCTCCGTCTGCGTAGACATTGGCCCCGGTGATGTACGACGCGGCGTCACTGTTCAAGAACACCAGCAGGTGCGCTTGCTCCTCGGGAGTGGAGTTCCTTCCAAGAGGCTTGGGGAACGCGTCCATGAAGTCTTTGCCCATGTACTGCTCGAACGACGGCATCATCGGAGTGTCGGTCGGGCCGGGGCTCGTGCAGTTGACCCGTATGCCTTTGGGTGCAAGGTCCAGCGCAGCATGCAGCGTCCACACGATGATCACCTGCTTGGAGAACAAATAACCCTCCCCCACCAATTCCGGCCGAGCTTCCAGCCACTGGCGCGCTGCAGCCGGACCTTCACAGGCCAGCAGCTCGGCGATCACCTCCATCATGTGCTCCCAGCCGATACCGCCGGCCGAGGAGATGGTGACCACCGCCCCTCCACCCTCCATATGCGGAACCACCCGCTCGGTGAGATGCCTTGCGGCGACAAAGTTGACGAGCATCGTGTCGAGCCCGGAATGGGGAGGGCCGGGCAGACCGGCGCAGTTGAAGAGGGCGTCGACGCGCCCACCCACGGCTGCCACCGCCGATTCGATGGCACCTGGGTCGCGCAGGTCGACGTGGTGGTATCCGGCCACCTGTGTCGTCGGCTCCTTCAGGTCCAGCACGTGGATCTCGGCCCCGAGCTCCACCAGGTCCCGGACAACGGCCGCACCCATCCCGCTGCCGCCACCACCGCTCACGATGACCCGCTTGCCCTCGTACCCCCAGGGAATCGACACGTTTCCTCCTCACTCTCACTCTTCATCCACCCGGCCCGCTGCGCCAGCAGGCCGCATCATGTCAGGGATTCCAGGGATTGCACGGATTCTTCGGAATCTTGGTTGCCAGCTGCGCTCAGCGCGGCAGGATCACGTCCACCGCCATCCCCTGGGCAGCCAGGTCTACCATCTCGTTGTCCTCGGCATAACCGAACCCCTGGACGTTGAAGAGACGGACCACCGCCTCGTCGGTGGGGAACGGACCCCAGTGCCAGGTCCCGCGATGCAAGACCAAGGACTCCAGCGGTTCGATCACGAACGCTCGGATTTGGGACGCAGCCTCCTCGGATTCGAGAGCGAGGCCGGGCGGCGCGACTGCGATAACGCATCGGTGGTCTATTGGCATGAGCACCTGGGTGTGGGTCGCGTGGCGGTAGAGCATCATGCAGCGCAACCCCTCGGGGATCGCAGGAACTTCATCACGGGCATGCCCGATGATGTTCACATGGGGATCCGACCATTCGAATTCCAGCCTCTTGCGCCCGTCGTCGGGATCGGTGTCCGAGAGGGGGATCCATCCAAAAGGTTCCCAGCTCGACGGCGTGAGATGTACCGCACGGACCATGGTCGTCGCTCCCCCGCCTGCCTGCATCCGCAACCCTCCTTCTTCCCGGCTGCCAGGAGCCCCGGGATCTCGATAACCGGGGAGCTCGGAGCCCCGTGAGCACTTCGATGCACCTCACCGCAGCTCGCAGCTCGCCGCGATGCCGTTGCAGCTCGCCGTGCGGGTCGGCGCCATGCCGCCTAGTCTGGACGACGAGCAGTCTAGGGATGCGCCGGCCACTCGGCATGCGAGAGCAGGAGACACATAGAGATGGACGTTCGAAGCATCGAGGACGCGGCACCGATCGTCGAGCACAACGGGACGGTCCCGGTCTGGTGGATGGTGAATTCACGGGAGATGAAAGACGAGACCGACGGCGGGTTTCTCGAGCTCGTGAACGAGTTTGAAGTGGCCGGTGGCGGAGCTGTCGACCCACATTCTCATCCGACGCACGAGTTCTACTACGTATTGAGCGGTCGCGGCATCATGACCATCGAAGACGAGAGCAGGGAGATCCGCCAAGGGGACTTGGTGCACATCCCCCCGAACGCTGTGCACACGCTCCGTCCGGTGAGCGACCATGCTCCGATCCATTGCTTCTGCTTCGCCATCGGGGTGAAAGGCGCCGGCCCGATCGACTACACGCACCACTGAGGTGGGCCGCGTCCTGGTGACCCGCCAGCTCACCGAGGGCGGGCTCGACCCCTTGGTCGAGGTCGGCCACGTCGTGGTCCAGCGAGCAACAGACGTGCCCTACAGCCACGCCGAGCTGGTCGGCACGGCGCCGGAAGTGGACGCCATCTTGTGCCTGCTCTCCGACCGGATCACAGCCGAGGTCCTCAGAGCCGGGGCCTCCGGAAGGCTCCGGGTCGTGGCGAACGCGGCCGTGGGCTACGACAACATCGACGTGGACGCGGCCCGGTCCTGCGGAGTCGCCGTGTGCAACACCCCCGGCGTGCTCGACGAGTCCACTGCCGACGTGGCATTTCTCCTCATTCTGGCATCATGCCGGCTGGCGTCGGAGGCCGAGCGGGACCTCCGGGACGGTCGATGGGACGGCTGGGGTTTCTCGGACCACTTGGCCCGCGACGTGCACGGATCGGTGCTCGGGCTCGTGGGCTACGGACGCATCGCCCGTGAGGTGGCCCGCAGGGCTGCGGGATTTGGCATGGAGGTCCTGCACCACTCCCGAACGGACACCGGTATGCCCGGCTACACGGCATCACTCGACGCGTTGTTGTCGGCATCCGACGTCCTGAGCCTGCACGTGCCGCTCACCGACCACACCCGCCACTTGATCGGACGCCGCCAGCTCGGGCTCATGAAGGAAACGGCGGTCCTCGTCAACACGGCGCGAGGGCCGGTCGTCGATGAGGACGCGCTGGTAGACGCGCTCGAGACCGGGTCCATCTACGCTGCCGGGCTGGACGTCTACGAAGGCGAGCCCCGGATCAACCCGCGCCTGCTCGGGGCCCCGCGCACGGTCCTGCTCCCTCACATCGGAAGTGCCACCACCGCCACCCGCACCCGGATGGCCCGGCTTGCCGCCCAGGGCATCTGCGACGTCCTCGACGGGCGAGTCCCTCCCAACGTCGTTGCCTGAGGCCCGTCGCGCGTCGGCCCCGTGCCTCAGGCAACCGACCCGTAGAAGCGCGCCTTGCCGAAGCTGAAGATCCCCCCGTCTGCGGCCACCTCCCAGTAGCCGCCCCCTGTCGGGGCTGCGGCCATCCCGACGACAGGGTCGTCGAGCGCCTTGCCGCCCATCGACCCGTAGAACTGCGCCGACCCGAAGGCGAAGACCCCGCCCCCCGCTGTCACCTCCCAGTAGCCCTTGCCTGTCGGGGCTGCGGCGATCCCGACGACCGGCGCGTCGGGCGCCCAGGGGCCCGTGGAGCCTTCATACCGGGCAGCTCCCTCGGTGGTGACCTGGCCGAGGGAGTTGGCGATCCAGTACCCGCCGCCTGTGGGAGCCGGCGCCATCGCTGCCACCGGGGACAACGGTGCGAGGGATGGCACAGCACCGGCCAAGACCGACAAGGTGAAGGTCTGCGTGCTCGAGCCAGAAGCGTTGGTGACGGTCAGGGTGATCGGGTATGTCCGGGCAGTGCCGATCGATGGAGTGCCCACGATTGTCGCCGTACCATCCCCGTTGTTCACAAAGCTCACGCCCGGAGGCAGTGCTCCGGACTCCGAGATCGAAGCCGGCAGCGGGTTGCCTCCGGTCGTCACCTCGAAACGCGAGGAGACGCCGGCAGTGAAGGCACTGCTCGCCGCGCTCGTGAAGTACGCCGGCAAACCGCTCCCGATCGGGTCACTACCGGCCAGCAGTGCTTCGATGGTGATGATGGGCGCCGTGGAGTTCACGAGGGTGAGCGAGGGAAAAACGCCGGAGAAGTTGTAGATCCCCGTTGTGGCGTCGCGGTAGTCCCTCTCCGAAGTGCTCACGTAGTTCTGGGCTTCGTCGACAAACGAGGGGTCGGGCTCAAGCGAGTTGAGCAGGAGCAGGTTCCGGAAGTAGATCGAGTTGAAGGGAGGATCTTGGGAGTAGAGCCGCTGCGACGTGCTTGTGCCATTGCCGTAGTAGCTGACCGAAGCCCGCGCCGTCTGCAGCGCCTCGTCCAAGTAGCTCACCTCGCCCGTCGCCTGGTACAAGAGGACCCCGGCGCCGATCATCGTGCCCTGGTTGTAGCTCCAACGCGTCTTTGTCACGGTCCCGCTGGGTTCGACGTGGTCGTAGTACATGCCTCCTGTGCTGAGAAGACATCCTCGGACCCATTGGTAGATCTTCTCGGCCCACGTGAGGTACGTGGAGTCGCCCGTGAGCTGGTAGAGCTCGGTGGCTGCTTCGGCTGACGGAGCGTTCGACACGGTGTTGCGACTGCGCCCGGTCGACGAGTCGATCCAGAAGATCCCACCGGGACACGGCTCCGACGCTGTTGTCGACCAACCGCTCTCCAAGAACGCGAATTCGTCTTGGGCGGTCGTGAGGTATGCCTCATCCCCGGTCTCTTGGAAGGCATGGAGAAGGTCGAGCGTCACCCATGCGTTGTCGTCGAAATAGGTGTAGCCGCCGATCCCGAGTGGGCTCGGGACCGCAGACTGGAACGCCGGAGGCTGCGCCGCTCCTGTGGGTGCAACCTCTTTTGTGTCGCGATAGTGCAGCAGGCCGAACATGTCGTCGGTGACGGCCGGCACGACCGCTTCGGCTGTACGGGCGACGACCTTGGACGTCCCCGACAAGCCGGCCACGTCCTCTGCGGCGGCGATCGCGTTGGTGAATGTCCACAACGCGGCGAACAGGTTGCTGCCACCTTGGTAGAGATCCTCCGACGGGTAGAACAGGTATGACTGCATCGCCCCGAACGTCGCGACCGCGTCGGTCGCGTCCACCGACGCCTGTGCCGAAGGAGGTGCCGGGGTGCCAACCGGGACGACCGGACCGCTGGGCGAGGACGGGGGCGATGTACCCACGGAGTTCTTCGCCGTCACGACGACCCGGTAGGAGGCACCGTCCACGAGCCCGGCCAGCGCCCCCGCCTCCGATCCGGCGGCGCCTGCCACTGTCGCCGGCACGGACGACGCCGACGCCGGTGCTCCTGCGCACGATGTCGCCGAACAGCTCGCCTCCGGGTAGGCGGCCAGGCCGTAGGAGGTGATCGGCGATCCATGGTCTGTCGGCGCCTGCCACGTCGCCGTCAGCGACCCACTTCCGGCGACCACGTCGACTGTCGCAGGGGCCGCCGGGGCCGCGACCCCTGCTCGGACCGCCACGGACGGCAACGATGCGGGCGAGACCCCGTCGTCGTTGGACGCCGTCACCACGAACGCGTAGAGGTCACCGATGTCCAGCCCGGTCACTGTCGCTGTCGGAGAGGTCGAGGAGGCCGTCGTGAACGGCGTCCCCGAGCACAGCTCCGACGTGCACTGGTTCGACGGGAAGGCCGCCACCGTATAGCCGGTGATCGGAGCGCCGTCGGGTGTCGGGGCGGTCCACGTGACCTTCGCCGCACCCGTGGCCGGCACGGCGGTGACACCGCTCGGCGCGAGAGGCGCGCTCGGCGGCGGTGTCGCCGTCAGAGAAGCGACGGGCACGTGCACCGACGTGCTCTCGGTGGCGTCGGATGCCACGAGTGTCAGTGTGAACGGATAGGTGCCGGTCGTCGCCTCGGCGGCCGACAGGGGGACGGCGCCGGTCAGAGTGCCTGTGCTGGCGACCGAGAAGTTCCCCGTGTCCGAATCGCTTCCCCCCCCGCCCCGCCACGTGAGGGTGCCGGCGGTGAGACCAGGGAGCCAGTCGGATCCGGTCACGTCGAGCACCCGGAAGCCGGACGTCGGGATCTCGTGCGGCGCCGCGGTGGTGACCGAGAGCTCCGGTGCCAGGACGCGAGCCGAGGCGATCAGGAGGGATGGGGGGGTGTTGGTGCATGTCGCTGTCCCCAGGTCGGTCCCGGCGATCGTGAGGTTCTCCATTTTGCCGGTGGCCGGGGTCTCGAGCAGGAGTGTGCCCCCGGAGCTCTCCGCGGTGAACGCCGGCACGGTGGCCGTGGCTGTGACCGGCACCCCCGATGTCGGCACTGTGAGCGGCACGGTCACCGAGAACGGGATGCTCACCGAACGGCTGGCCGGCGTGGCGCCGGTGGCGACGACCGACGTCGCGAGCGTCCCCGACGCCACCTTGCCCTCGAAGAGCGTCGCTACCGACTTGGGGAGCACGAGGTGCAAGCCGTAGTCACTGAGGGTCACCTGGCTCCCCTCTCCGACCTCGGCCGGGAGGCTGCCGCTGGTGACGGTCCCGGAGAACGCGAGCGCGCCGACGTCCTTGACCGTACAGGTCATGGTGTACCCGGAGGTCGTGGCACCCGCGGGTGCGGCACCACCGGCCACGACCAGAACCGACAACGACGTGCCGAAGGCCACCGCCGCTGATGCCGCCAGCGCCCCAAGCCGCCGCATGGCGCTCATCGCCCTTCGCTCCCCCCGTCTCGCTGGAGCGCGACCGGTGGTTCGAGATCGGCGATCAGCCCGGCGTCGAGCCCGAGGAGCTCGACGGTGGTACGCCCGTCTCGCAGCTCGCCGAACATCCTCTCCTCCTTCGAAGCACGCTCTCGGGCCGCGGCCACCACCTGCTCGAGCCGGTGGAGAGCGACGACCACCACGCCGTCGCCGTCGCCGACGATCCAATCTCCCGCCGAGACGGGCACTCCGCCGACCCGCACCGTCCCACCGGTCGCACCGGGCAGGACCTTGGTGGCGCCCGGCAAGGCCACGGTCGTGGCGAACACGGCGAACCGGTGTGCCTCGAGCGCAGCCGTGTCCCGCACTCCTCCGTCGATCACGAGCCCCGAGATCCCCCGGGCTTCGGCTCCGGTCGTGAGCACTTCACCCCAGTAGCCCCTCCGGGCGATAGGTCCGACGTCGACAACGAGGATGCTCCCGGCCGGTGCTCTCGTCACTGCGGCGTGGACGGCGAGGTTGTCACCCGGAGCGCAGCGCACCGTGTACGCGGGGCCGACCAGGGATGCGCCGGGCCATACGGGCCGTACCCGGGAGTGCATCGCGAGGCCACCGGACTCACCGAGGGTGGCTGCACCGAGATCCCCGAGCGCCTTCGCGAGATCGGCGAGATCTCCCGGCCCTGCGCGTCGGTCTGTGCCTCCCATCGCTCCACCGTCCTTTCTCCGGCGTCCCTGCGAACCGGGTCGTCGCACCCCCACCTTACGATCTCCGCCTGTCACGACGAGGCGCGTACGATGAGCCGTCGAGGGTAGGCGGAGCGGACGAGAGGCCGGCCATGCGAGCGGGTGGGCGGATGCTGGTGGTGACCCAGGTGTCACCGTACGAGAGCGGGCCGGCCGGCGTGCACGGCGTGCTCGGCCAGGCCGAGACGGCTCTCGCCGAGCTGGCGATCATGGCCGGCTTGGCCCCGGTGATCTCCCGGGACGTTGCCGACGTGAGAGCAGAGGACCTGGCGCCGGACGTCCCTGCGCCCGGGCTCCCCTCGGTGCTCGCGCTGTTCACCATCGGCGAGACCCCGTTCAGCACCGCCCAGCGCCGAGCGATCCAGTCCAGCTGGTCGAACGGTCGCCTCCGCATCCTCGGCGTCCACTCGGCCACCGACGCCTGCCATTCCTGGGAGGGGTACGGCGACCTGCTCGGCGCTCGCTTCGCCGGGCACCCTTGGACGCGCTCGTTCCGGATCGACGTCCGTGACCGCGCTCACCCGGCGACCGCCCACCTGGACCGCTCGTGGACATGGCACGACGAGATCTACCTATTCTCGAAGATGCGGACCGACGCGCGGGTGCTCTTGGAGCTCGCCCCTGGCCAGGTCGATGCCGCCGGCGCCGGTGTCCGGGAGCCCGACTGCGGGTACCCGCTGGCATGGTGCATCCAAGACGGCGCTGCTCGCTCCTTCTACTCGGCGCTGGGGCACTTCCCGGCCGCGTGGGAATCGACGACCTATCTCCGCCACCTGGCCGGTGGACTGTCCTGGCTGCTGGATGGACGGAGCGCCGATCCCACCTGTTAGCGTGCGGAGATGACCGTCGCCCGCAGCCGGGCTCTCATCGGCGCGGCGGCCCTCGTCGCAGCCGCCTTCACCGGCGCCGTCATGGCACCCGGACCGGCCGGATCGTCTTCCCGCCACGCCACCCATCACAGCGTCCACAAGAGCGCCAAGAAGAACAAGGACACCAAGCGCCGGTCTGCGAGCACCACCTCCTCCTCGCTCCTCGCCGATGCCCTGCGGGCGGCCCACGCCAGATCGTCGGTCCACTTCGTGGCGACCAGCACCGTTCCCCGAACTATCAGCGAATATCTCACTGACCTTGAGGCCCGTCTCCGGGCCTCTCGGGCGGCTGGTATCCCCAGCCGTGCCACTGTCACGGACAGATGCCAGAGGCATCAGGCCACCGCCTTCTTGGGGCTGGATGAGGCTCCGCCAAGACTGATGACAGAGCCGGTGGCGACAGCAGCTTCCCGATCAAAGGAGCAGTCCCCGGCAGTAC